>NZ_JBSKHT010000002.1:0-469827 GCF_057128745.1 Pseudomonas rosaeacicularis | reverse complement strand
ACCAACCTCAAGGCTGCCAAAGACAAAAACGCCGACGTACGCGTGCAATTGCAGGCCGACAACGGCGTGAACTACGGTGAAGTGGCCAGGGCCATGGCCTCGATCGAACGGGCGGGGATTACCAAATTGTCGGTAGTGACCGCCAAGTGAACTGGGCCAATGGTCCTGTGTGTGTGGGCGCCGAACGCTGTGGTGCCCGATTCACTGTGACTGCAAAGTGCGCCCTGAAAGCCGTCGCAGAATACGTTGCCCGTACAGATCAACAGCCAGTCCCAACACAATAAGCACGACGGCGACAACTTTGTTGAGTGACAGGTTCTCATCGAAAAAACGATGGCAGAACCAATGAGTTCTGGTGGATAGCATGAAAGTCGGTGACGGCCTGGCCGATCACCGATCGGCCAGCTCACGGACTTCACTGTTGCTGGAGCAACACCGGGTTAGCAGCTTTCATTAAAAACAAACAGTTACGAGAAGTTTGTGCTGCCGCCAGGCGCGTTTTAGCGGCTTTTGCCGAGTGGCATAAAGCCTGCAATCACTGCTGATGAACCAATGCTGACGTTGCGATCTTTCGTCGGGCGTTACAGCGATTTGTCAGGAGTCATCGTGTCCACAGCCATTTCACCTCAACCCCGAAACGTCCCTCAGGCGGTAGAGCAGGGCGCGAGCATCGTCGGCGGCTGCTGCGGCATCGGTCCCGAGCACATCGCCCGGCTACACCGTGACCTTCTACCAGCCGCCAACGCCACTCTGTCGCAAGGCAACGGATGACATGAATTTCGATGTTGATTTCGCCTTGTCCACGCTACCAGCGTTCCTCGTTGCAGTCGGCGTCACGCTGCAGGTTGGTCTGATCGCGATCGCCACCTCGCTGTGCGTGGCGCTGATCAACGCAGCGATTGCGACGTTTCGCGTTCCGTTCCTGCAACCGCTGGTGCGTGTCTACGTAGAGCTGGCACGCAACACGCCGCTGTTGATTCAGCTGTTTTTCATCTACTTCGCGCTGCCTGTGCTGGGCATCAGGATCTCCGGGTTCGCATCGGCGATTATCGCCATGACCTTTCTAGGCGGCGCGTACCTGACCGAGATCCTGCGTGCCGGAATCGAGGCCGTGCCCAAGTCGCAGATCGAGTCGGGGCTGTCGATTGGCTTGTCGCGCTGGCAGCTGCTGCGTCACGTGATCCTGCCTCAGGCCGGGATTCTCAGCCTGCCGGCGCTGTTCGCCAACTTCGTGTTCCTGCTCAAGGAAACCACGATTGTATCGGCTGTGGCGGTGCCGGAAATTCTCTACACCACCAAGAGTTACATCGCTCTGTATTACAAGACCTACGAGATGCTCACGGTCATGACGGCGCTGTGCATCCTGCTGTTCGTGCCTCTGTCGTTGCTGCTGCGGGTTGTGGAAAGGAGGCTCCAGCATGGCCAGTTCGGGTCTTGAGTTGTTATGGGTGTCGGCGCCGCAACTGGCGCAGGGCATCGGTCGCACGTTAGGCATTTCCTTGCTGGCGATTGCATTCAGCAGCGTCGGCGGTCTGATCTACGGCGTGTTGCGCAATCTTGGGATTCGCTGGATCGATTGGGTGCTGCTCGTGTACCTGGAGTTGTTCAGGGCGATCCCGGTGCTGGTCTGGCTGTACCTGTTCTTTTTCGGTCTGCCGATTTTCTTCGGCTGGAGCATTCCGGGTTTCTGGTGCGCGGTGCTGGTGCTGTCGCTGTGGGGCGCCAGCGAAACCGGCGAAGTCGTGCGCGGCGCTTTGCGTTCGATACCCCGTGGCCAGCGCGAGGCGGGTCTTTCAATCGGTCTGGGGCTGGTGCAGCTCTACAGTCGCGTATTGCTGCCCCAGGCGTTGCGGCGGATGACACCGCCCATGATCAACGTCTTCACCCGGCTGATCAAAACCAGCTCGCTGGCGGTGCTGATCGGCGTGGTCGACGTGATCAAGATCGGCCAGCAAATCATCGAACGGACCTACGAGTCGGTATTGATCTACGGCTTCCTTTTTGTGTTTTTCTTTCTTGCCTGCTACCCGCTGTCGGCGGCGTCGCGGGTGCTTGAGCGGCGTTGGAATCATTCATGAGCGCATTGATAGAACTGTCCGGTTTCAGCAAGAGCTTCGGCTCGGTCCCGGTCTTGCAGGACGTCGACCTGAGTGTCCGCGAGGGCGAAGTGGTGGTTATTCTTGGCCCCAGCGGCTGCGGCAAGAGTACCTTGCTGCGCTGCCTCAACGGGCTGGAGCTGGGGCAGGCCGGGCATTACCGTTTTGCCGGTCGCGAGCTGCCGGCCAATGCCGACTGGCGCCTGATTCGCCAGCAGATCGGAATGGTCTTTCAGAGCTATCACCTGTTCCCGCACATGACCGTGCTGGACAACATTCTGCTGGGGCCAGTGAGCGTGCAGAAGCGCTCCCGCGCCGACGCACTGTTGCAGGCCGAAGCGCTGCTGACGCGGGTCGGCCTGCTGGACAAACGCGACGCGTATCCCCGCGAACTCTCCGGCGGCCAGCAGCAACGCATCGCCATTGTTCGTTCGTTATGTATGAACCCCAAAGTCATGCTGTTCGACGAAGTCACTGCCGCCCTTGACCCGGAAATGGTCAAGGAGGTGCTGGAAGTCATTCTGGATCTGGCGCGCAGTGGCATGACCCTCTTGATCGTTACCCACGAAATGGCCTTTGCCCGAGCGGTGGCTGATCGAATCCTGTTCATGGACGGCGGCCGAATCGCCGAACAGAGCGACCCTGAAACATTCTTCAGCTCCCCGCAGACCGCACGCGCGCTGCAGTTCCTGGAGAAGTTCTCCTACGTAGAAAACATGCCAAAAAGGAAAGCATCGTGACGTTTAAATCTGCCCTCGTTCTACCTCTGCTTGCCCTCGGATTGCTGGCCGGCACTGCCGCCGCCCATGCCGAAGGCTACCTGGACAAAATCAAGGCCCGTGACAAGCTGATCGTCGGGGTCTTCAGCGATAAGCCTCCGTTTGGTTTCGTCAATGAAAAAGGTGACTACGTCGGCTTCGACACTGACCTGGCTCGTCGTTTCGCCAAGGACCTGCTGGGCGACGAGAAGAAAATCGAGTTCGTCGTTGTCGAACCGGCAAGCCGCATCCCGTTCCTGCAAAGCGACAAGGTCGACCTGATCCTGGCCAACATGACCGTGACCCCGGAGCGTGCTCAGGTGGTCGACTTCACTCACCCGAACCTGCGCGTCGCCGTGCAGGCGCTGGTGCCTGAAAAGAGCGACGTGAAAAGCCTCGACGACCTGGCGAAAAAAACCACCATCGTCACCACCGGCACTACCGCTGATATCTGGCTGACCAAGAATCACCCGGACTGGAAGCTGCTCAAGTTCGAGAAGAACTCCGAGTCGCTCCAAGCCCTGGCCAACGGTCGTGGCGATGCCTACGCCCAAGACAACCTAGTGCTGTTCAGCTGGGCGAAACAGAACCCGGGCTATCGCGTGCTGGCGCAGAAACTGGGCGACGAAGCGCCGATTGCCCCGGCGGTGAAGAAAGGCAACACTGAACTGCGTGACTGGGTGAACACCGAGCTGGAGACCCTAGGTCAGGAGAAATACCTGCTCAAGCTCTACGACCAGTACGTGCGTAGCCAACTGGCTGAAGGCACCGATCCTGCGGCAGTGATTGTTGAGGGTGGCGCCTGGAAGCCGTAATCGGTTTTAGCGTTTGATCCCGTCCCAGGACGCGTGACAAAACGGCCTGTCGGTAATGGCGCTTTCAACGGCGCCATTGTCGGCAGGCCGTTTTCATGACGGCTTGTCCGGAGCGCGCCACGCATCGCGACAACATTTCCATTCAGGCATCTTCGGTTCAGATAGCCGTATCCTGCTTCCTGTGTTTGAAACGATGACTGCATCGCTTGCACCAGAAGGGAGTCAAGGCGCTTGCTTGGGCGTATTGAACGCGGCGGGAGAACTGGGAGGCAGTGCGGGGTACTACGTCGGAAGCTGGCTGGTGTTAAATCCAAGTCCTGTTGAGACTTGGTTGTCTTTCGGGGCAATAGGTCTGCTTGGATTAATGCTTTCTTTCTACTGCGCTCGCACGGCGTTTTGGATGCCCGAACGATTCTTGCAGAAAGTCGGGGTGGGAGTTAAATCAAGGGTCTCAACGGGGCGATTCCGTTTTTACCGAATATCTCGACCGAAGGACACGACATTCATGGAAATTACCTGTTCGCCAATCAACTGGCGTTTGAACAATCGCCGATTCACGGTAGCGGGCAACACCCACGGTCTATCCGGCGCCGGTACCGTCTTCCATTACCATGTCGAGGGTGATGCCGTTTGGGGCACTTACCAAGGCGGCCGCATCCGCATGGGTCATCAAGTCGGACGTGTAACAGGGCCCGATACCATCGAGCTTCTTTATCACTGCTTAACCACGGACGGTCAGATTCTTGCGGGCTGGTCTCGCGGTACGGTAGGTATGGACCCCGACGGACGTACTACTTTGAGCTTTGTATAGGGTTGGTTGTCCGGCGCATCTGGAGGCGGGGAGTCGAGCTACGTCGAGCTGATCGTCTAGCCGGTCGGATCCACAGTCCAAGGCAGCTGTCCACAACAGGCAGTTATTGGCCAATAGCCGCATGTGATAAGGAATACTCACCTGAGTCAGAGGCCTAGGATGTGATTGGCGGCTTTTCGCTGATGTCTTGATCGCATGAATCGGGTGTCTTGTCTGCGTCAAGTTGCGATAAAAGCTGGGTCGCTTTGCTGCTGAGTAAAGACCCCGCTTGAAAATAACCCATCACAGTGCCGACACTGCGGTGCTCCGTCATTGCCATGACCTCGCCCAGCGGCACGCCCTGACGCCCGGCTTCGGTGACGAAACCAGAGCGCAAACTATGCGCGGCCCAGTCGCCTTCCAGATCGGCCAGCGCAGCCCTGCGCTGGACGATGCGCGCGACTTGGTCTGCAGATAGTGCTGCGGTCCCAACCTTGTTTCCCTTATACATTCGCCGAAAGAGAGGTCCGTCATCGGCGGGGGCCGCAGCAAGCCATGCCGTCAAAGCCCTTGCCGCAGGACCGCGCAACGGCTTTTCCCGCCGTATGCCAGCGGTGTCAGTTTTGGTCGTGCCCAGCGCATACAACCAGGTGTCGTCATCAAGTTTGCGCACATCCGTTACCTGCAAACCCACTACTTCTGAACGCCTACGGCCACCGCCACTCCACGCCAGCAGCAGCAGGGCACGATCACGCAGGCCTCGTACGCCATCTGTGCAAGTCGCTAACAGCGCCTGCAACGGCTCCAGCACCACAGCGGTCTTCTTTCTGACTTGAACGCCTCGACGACTCTGAGCCTTGCGCGCTTCGCGCAGCAGAGTCTTCACCACATTTGATTCGGTAGGGCTGGGCCACTGATTGACTTGATGCCATTTGCTCAGCACCGCCAACCGATGACTGACTGTATTGAAGGCCAATGCGCCAGTTTTGCTTTTGACCTTGGCATCGACCATTGCAACGTCAATCGTTGGCGGCAGCATGTGGGCCCAACCGCCGTCCTCGAGCGGGCGTGCCAAGTGATCAAGGATGAACTGCATCACCGCAGTATCCGGCAGTGGGCCGTCTCCGAGTGCGGTACTGAAGCGCAAATGCAACCACGCCGACCAATAGGTGAGGGCACTGCGATAGCTGCGCACCGTGTTCGCTGCGGTTCCAGCCGCGACAAATGCATCTGCCGCAGCCTGCGCGCTGCGCGTCAGAAATTGGGGGTCCAGCAGCTTTTCGCCAATGGAAAGATTTTTGTGTGTAATATTTGATACGTTCAACGTATGATATTTCCAGTAACAAGTTTATAGAGTCGGATAAACTTTGATTATCAGACCTAATATAGCCGGAGGTGCAGCATGGCGGTAGGGGTGCCGGAAAACGACGTGTTTGCCGCGGCCGACGCGGTACTGGCCCGTGGCGAACGGCCAACCGTTGAGCGGGTACGGCAGGAATTAGGGCGGGGCAGTCCGGCGCGGGTTGGCAGCCTGCTGGATCAGTGGTGGCAAACGCTGGCTGACCGCTTGCGCGGCGAAACCCGACTGCCGGGACTGCCGGCGGAAGTGGCGCAGGCTTTTGTTTCCGTCTGGCAGCAGGCGACATTTCTGGCGCAGGGAGTGGTCGAGCTATCCTTGGCGGATCAGCGCCAAGTGTTGATCAATGAGCGAGAGCAGTTGGCAGCGAACGAAGCAAAGGTACGCTTGGAGCAGGCGCAGACTCGCCAGCAGATGGCCGAGGCACACGCTGCCCGCCAGGTGGCCGAGATCCGACTCGCCGATCTGGAACACCTGCTAACGCAGCGCCAGGCGCAGCTGGACGACCTGTTAGGCCAGCGGGACGCATTCCGCGCCGAACGTGATACCGCTCGCCGGCAAGTCGATGAGCTGGCGCAACAAAACAGCGTTCTGCAGGAAAAAGCTGAACAGCACCGCGCCGAACAGCAGGACTATTTGCGCAGTGTGGAAGACCGCGCGCATCGTGAGGTGGATCGGGCTCGGGAGGAGGGCAGGGCCACCGTTACCCAGCTCAAACAGCTAAGTAGGCACGCAGAAGTTTTGGAGGCGCGTCTGGCCTCTGCGCTTTCCGAGCTAAGCGATGCACAGCGAGATGCTGCGATCCATCAGGAGCGAGCAGAGCAAAAGGCGCGCAGCATTCAAGAGCTGCAAGCAAACCTAGCGACTCAGTTATCCGCGCTCAGCAATGCGCAGCAGCAGACCGCAGCTAATGCGGCCCGTGCCGAGGCGTTAGGCGAACAAGTCATCCAGCTACAGATGCTGCTCAAGCCCCAGCGAAAGAAGATCGCTTCCAAAAATACTACGAAGAGTCGATCTTGAAATGGCGGTAGCTGATGAGTAACCGTCCGGCCAAGTCACCTACCGAACTCCAGCATTAAGGGCGATGGTGTCCGCGTATTTTAAGCGGACGCGATAGCCCTTATCGCCAGGATTTTCATGCGCCAACGAAGCTCTTACCCCAAACTATTCAAAGCCCAGGTCGTCTAGGAATGCCTGCAACCCGGAGCGACGATTTCTAGCGTAGCCATCCATCACGGCATCAATGCTAACGTGATCCGCAAGTGGCTACCGGCTTACCGGGATCAATCGCCTGCAACCTTGCCGGCATTCGTTCCGGTAAAAACGGTACCAAGCCGAGCATCAGAAGAGATGGTGATCATCTCGCTGCCTCTGGGTGATAAATCCATCACCGTAAAATGGCCAGCCTCGGATCCGGACGGCTGCGCCTGTTTCATTCGTGGCCTGGCCCAATGATTCGCGTCGATGCAATCTGGCTCGCCACCGAGCCTATGGACATGCGCGCCGGCGCTGAGACTGCGTCGGCCAGAGTGGTCGCGGTGTTCGGTTCGGCGAAGCCGCACTGCGCTTACCTCTTTGCCAACCGCCGGGCCAACCGGATGAAAGTCCTGGTGCACGACGGCGTCGGTATCTGGCTGGCGGCGCGGAGGTTGAACCAAGGTAAGTTTCGTTGGCCAGGCCTCCATCGTGGAACGGAGGTCGAACTCGACCCCGAACAACTCCAGGCACTGGTACTTGGATTACCCTGGCAACGAGTCGGTGCGGGCGGCGCAATTACATTGCTTTAAATGCTGCCTTTTAGCTCAAGCAGTCGGGCTGCTTTGGTAAAATCCACCCCCATGACTTCCTTGCCCGATCTCGACCAAATGACCCCCGAACAACTGCGCACACTGGCTGCGCAGTTGATGTCCAAGGTCGACACCCAGAGCCGAAAGATCCATCGTGATGAAACGATCATCGAGCAGCTCACTCACGAAATCGCCATCCTTAAACGCCACAAGTTTGCCAAGCGCAGCGAGCAGATCAGCCCGGCGCAAGGCAGCTTGTTCGATGACCTGCTCAATACCGACCTCGAAGCCATCGAGGCCGAGTTAAAAGCCCTTCATCCCGCTCCCGCACAGGCAGAACCACGCCAGCAACCCAAGCGTGCGCCGTTGCCGCCGCAGTTTCCACGCACTGTGATCCATCACGAGCCGGACAACACTCAGTGCGCTTGCGGCTGCCAGCTTCAGCGCATCGGTGAAGACGTCAGTGAAAAACTGGACTATACGCCGGGCGTGTTCACCGTCGAACAGCATGTGCGTGGGAAATGGGCCTGCCGGCAGTGCGAAACACTGATCCAGGCCCCGGTACCGGCGCAGGTGATCGACAAGGGCATCCCCACTGCCGGCCTGCTGGCGCATGTGATGGTGGCGAAGTTCGCCGACCACCTGCCGCTGTATCGGCAGGAAAAGATCTTCAGCGGTGCCGGTCTGGCCATCCCGCGCTCGACACTGGCGCAGTGGGTGGGTCAAACCGGCGTGCAACTTCAGCCGCTGGTTGATGCGCTGCGCGAAGCGGTGCTGGCCCAGCGCGTCGTTCACGCCGATGAAACGCCGGTACAAATGCTGGCGCCCGGCGAGAAGAAAACCCACCGCGCTTATGTCTGGGCCTACAGCTCAACGCCGTTTTCGGCACTCAAAGCCGTGGTTTACGATTTCAGCCGCAGCCGTGCCGGCGAACATGCGCGTAACTTCCTAGGCGCTTGGAACGGCAAGCTCGTCTGTGATGACTTTGCCGGCTACAAAGCCAGCTTTGAGCTGGGCATCAGCGAGATCGGCTGCATGGCGCACGTTCGGCGCAAGTTCTTCGACCTGCATGTAGCCAATAAAAGCCAGTTGGCGGAGCAGGCGCTCCGCTCGATTGGCGGGCTGTACGAAGTCGAGCGACAGGCCAAGGAAATGAGCGACGAAGACCGTTGGCGATTACGCCAGGAAACAGCTGTACCCATCGCTGAAAAGCTGCATGAGTGGATGCTGGCCCAGCGTGAACTTGTGCCTGAGGGTTCGGCCTCGGCTAAAGCTCTGGATTACAGCCTCAAACGCTGGGTAGCGCTGAGGCGCTACTTGGAAGATGGTGCTGTGCCGATCGACAATAACCAGATCGAGAACTTGATCCGGCCGTGGGCGCTTGGGTGGTCGAACTGGTTGTTTGCAGGGTCGCTGCGCAGCGGCAAGTGGGCGGCGGCGATCATGAGCCTAATCCAGTCGGCGCGCATCAACGGGCATGATCCGTATGCATATCTCAAGGATGTGCTGACTCGGCTGCCGGCGCAACGGGCCAGTGAGATCGAGCAGCTGCTGCCGCATCAGTGGATGCCTGCCTGATCTGTGCAAGGTGCGTTGTCTATTGCTAACTTGGGCATCTAGTCCAGGTTATACCGACTCCTCCCTCAATAAGCATACCTATTTCCATGGTAAATCGCGCTGTGCTGGCGCACGCTGCCAGCCCAACAGGAAGTCTTTCCAATACAGCCACAGCCAGTGCAAGCCTACTGCAATGGATAGGTATGGAACTTCATGCTTCGGTCTAGCCCCGAAAAAGTTGTTACTGAGCGCTACGACTATGAACACCACTACCCCGAGCCAGCACCCAACGCCCGGCTCATTTGTACCGGATCTGAAAAAAAGAAAGAGCCTCCAACCAGACACTAACCCCCAAAGAGCTGCCGCTATCGGTATGAGCACAAGTGGGGCCATGAAAATTATGGGCAATGCGTAGATCGCCGCCAGTGATCCCAAGGCGGCGTTTAAGGTGGCAGGTAAAAGTGCAGTGGCAAAGCCTGCTATCACTAGCACGCTGTGCACTCGCGACTGGTATTTCATCAAATGACTCCCTGTTTGCCCGCTCAAAATTTTAAGCGCTTGCCTAACGTCTCTATGACGATATCGGCACGAAAGCTCGGCGCTTGAAAACAGAACCCTACCAATCCGCAGCCCGCGACAGTTGCTATATTCAATCGGCCGGCGCAAACACGCCCGCCCAGGCGGGCTTTTGCTGCGCGCCGGTCACCCAATCGCTCCCGGCGTCCGGCAAACAGATCAGCACCGTGCGGCTTCGTTGGCGTATGGAAATCCCGACGTGAATGGCTATCGCGTCCACTTGAAAATACGTGGACGTGATAGCGCATGATGCTGGAGTTCGGTAGGTGGCTTGGCCGGACGCTTACACTGATGATAGCCAGCAAGCGACATTCTATCTAGGGTAACCGAGCAGATGACGCGGGGACCTCAACGACCGTTGAAATGCTGCGCTCTTACTCGCGATGGAGGCTCGCCAAATCTGCGCTTGAAGCGAGTATCTGCATGGCGATTTCTGAGGAAAACCTTAATGTTAAGATCGTCTGCGGCTTGCCACGGACGATCCGGCGATCTTCCGCGCCATGTCAAATCTTATGATCGTCGACCCATGCGATGCGCTGGACATCAAACAGGCCGTGCCCGCCATCACTGCTCACCAGTGGCGGTTTATATGCGCTTGCTGCGCGGTAACGTGCCGCTGGTGCTGAACTAGTACGGTTACAAATTCGATATCGGCAAGGCCAAGACCCTGGGCGCCGGCAAGGACGTGCTGATCATTTCCATACGCCTGATGACCATGCGTCGCTGGAAGCAGCCGCTCAGTTGCAGTAAGACGGCGTCGATGTAGCTGTGCTGCACGTACCAACCATCAACCTGCTGGACGAGCAGACGATTCTAGCCGAGGCTCGCAAGTCTGGACGCCTAGTTGTCACCGCTGAAAACCATTCGATCGTCGGCGGGTTGGGCGAGGCGGTGGCTGGCCTGCTAGTGCGTAACTCCGACGTTCCGGCAAGTCGCGTTGCCAGATGCATTCCTCTACGCGGGTGCGTTGCTAACATTGCGTGATCGCTACGGCATTTCCACAAATGCTGTTTGCGCCCATATCGAAGCATGGTTGTGGTCTGTTACAGGTTCGTAGAGCTACCAAACCTTGGTAGTTCTACGCTCTCCGACTATTGCATTGCTGACTCGCGTACACGAAATCAATCTTTGGCCAAACTTGGTCTGCAAATACTTGAACTACCAAATTTCGGCCCACTCACCGCTGCATTTCTCTTTCAGCCTCGCACTGCTCTGCATGCCAGTTTTGCCATACAGATAGCTCACTTTTGAACGTCTCTGCGCACACAAATCTTGGCCGTACCTTATGCACGTCACACGGGACGCGGGCGAAAATGTAGCGATCAGCGTGCTCGATGATAATTTTCTGAATTAAGCGGGCCGTCTTGATGTACAGGGTGGTACCACGTAGCCTAACCTTGGTTTCGATGCATGTGTAGAGCAGATGTTTCGGGCTTAGTGGGATGAGTATGTCTCCATTTTTGACACCCCACCCGCCGCCAAAGTCGTGCTTCTGAGCACTGTGAAAATTGAGACGTATGAGGGGATTGTCGGATGTAGGCCACGACATGCCATTGGGGGCGTGCAGGATGGTCCACTTTTGGCGGGGCAGCCTACCGAGCGTTTCAGTGAGCAGACTCCTCATCTGCCAGAGCCACAGCCGTGGCCCCACAACGGTTTCAGCCCTTACCAGGCCGCATCCGCCTGGTAGCTCTTCAATAAAAACTTTGAAAAGGGACGACGCGGCGCTTTCTATCACAGGCGTTGGAAGATGTTCATTTCTCTGACAGGCCTGCTCCATCTTGAAGACTGAGTTCTGCATGGTTTCATCCATCAACGCTCTCAGTGATTCATTTTGGCGACGTATGAAGTCCCGCAGGCTGGCCGGAGTACGAACATCTAGGGCAACCGCGAACTGCACCAAGCGTCTCCAATGCTCAGGCGACATCCGGTCCTCTTCAACAACCCTCCGGATCGCTTCCTCGGCAGGGCTTTCAAACTCACTGTCGAGCCAACGCTCAAACTCGTCTGTTTCTTCTTGCCCCGACAGATACGTATACAAATGCTGGTGGAAAGCGATTCCTCTGAGGGACTGCTTTTTCCACAACGGTATATTCTCGCTCGGGACCAGTAGTTTGTAAGTGAAAATCTGGCCGTTGTCGGCCCACTGCTTCAAGTACAGCTTGGGCACATAGTGATTGTCTTTGCGCAGTTGCTGCATCGGTACCTTGTCCATTGTGACGAAGCAGGCAGCTTCAACAAAGCGTGCTCATCTAGGGCATGAGAGGGTAGGTCGTTAGCGGGTAAGCTATGAATGTTCTTGTCAGGAGGGAACAGCTGCACATTCAGGATATGCCAACTGATGTCCATTTAGTCACGAGAAGACAGTGTAATGGCCACACTTGCTGCACTGCACAGTCCAACCGGAAATGACAGGCATCGTGACGGATTGAATTCTAGACTCTTCGACGTCGTCGCTGGGGGAGGGGCACGAGTACTGCTCAAGACTGAACGGGGTGCGATTGCACTGAGTGTTTCCGCACGTGACCGTGTCCGGGCGTCTGGCTTTGCATGTCATGAATGCTCAATCCATAGAGGTGAGGGCTGGTCTATCTGTGTGGAATAATACCAGCGATCAGGCCTCCTGAGATTAGAACCACTAGGTCGGATGCCTCAACCACGCTATTTAGTTGCCTAAAAAGATAGGAAGTGAGCACCATCAGTGTACCGCCCGAGCAGCGGAAATCGATTATGGCTGTTGATACTGACCAGTTGGATGACCTCGTGGATCAGTGCCTGGATCGGGAGCGGCTGGCTTCACATGAGTAAAAGGAGGAAGGCAGTCTTAAGATCCGTCTGGCGAACACACTTCCGGAATTCCCAGTCTAAGACCTATGGTGTCCACCTAAATTGGGTGGACGTATGCCCTTGACGTCTAGAAGCAAGATGCTAGCGTCATACTGTCTAACTCATAGAGGCCACAGCGCCTGATTTCTAATATCCAGGATGATCGACGGAGATATGAACATGACGCAGATTCCAGCCAGACTCGACAGCACCACACTTGACGTTTTCGTTGAAACTGACGGACCAAATGGGCGAGAGTACGTCCGGCCCGTCGCCACTACAGTTATAGATAACAGCACAAGAACAATTATCAGTTTCCACCTAAGCGTGACCAAGCCAAACGATCAACAGCAAGGTCTCAAAAGATAACCCTGTTTCATAAATACCGTGCATTGTCGTGCAACGCAATCCACGGATGTATGACTTTTTCAACGCCAGCCTCGCACGTGGGAACATGAGAAAACAGTTTCTGGCATTCTTCCAGTGCTTGGTTTTTTAAGCAGCCAGTGCATACCGCTCGCCCGGCAGCGATCATCCATCGTGCGTTCCATTTTTCGATCCGTCATTCATTGACTATGTTCCGCTTCCTACGTGTGCTGCTTGGAGAGTCGACGATATCGCTAACGCAGCCGCATTGAAACACTCGAAAAGATACCTTTGTTTGACGGCATTCCTGATGTACTGCTCCCGCAGGAGACATCGCTCTAAACCCAGCACTTAACAACATCCGCTATCGGCCAATTAGTGCGAGTGGCGTAGGATATCGTCTGAACACCTAAGCCGAGAACGGAGCTAGCATCTGATGAGTGAGTCAATGCAAACAACAGTGGTTTGCCAAGATCCAGGGGATGGCAGCGGTGACGCCATCATTGATCTCCATCCGGACGTCCTAAGAACAATGAACATCAGTCTCGGTGATTCGTTGAGCATTGAGCTCGCCGACGGAGCTATGGTCCTTAAGCCAACCCGTGAGGTTGATGCGAAGTCCTGAGGCTGGTTTTGGCGATATCTGCCTGTGGCCAATGGCAGGTTTGGGTTGATTTCTGCCGACCAGGGCGAACCCATGCGGTGGTCATATTCTATGCAAACAACTGGTCAAGTCGAGTGCAAAGGGGTTGTAAAGTCCATGCAATTACGCAGGCCGTCTTTTGATTGAGCTGAGCGTTATGTCAGCATCTCACCCAAGCGTCGGAACCAGCCGCGAACTTTTTCGACTGGACCTCGCTCACCTAGCATCGCCGCGGTCATGCGAGGGAAGGCCAGTTGAGCAAGCTTCCTTTTTGCATTCGAATCTTTTAGAGGCTTGCCATTAACGGAGTGAGCGGCGAACGCCTCCCAAAAAACCTTCGGTGTGGCTTTTCCCCCCGCGGGATGATCAGTGACCTCGATATCGAAGCCAAAACGCCAGCGAAATAGCGTCTTTGTGTAGGTAGCTTTCTGTAGTGGTCAACAGTTCCCGGACACACAATCGAGTTTTTCTTCCGCAACAGCCAGTAGCACGCGGCCGTTGTGCTGATGCGTCGTTGTGCCAGCCCCCCCAGCTCCGCTGAAAGGCACCCGAACCCGCTGATAGGGAATGGTCTATCCCCCAGAATGCCAAAGGCCCAGCAGATGACGGGCCTCAGGTGCTTGCCGCAATGTGCGCGTGGGTTCCGCTAGCGTGATTAGGATTTCTCCAAGAACGCCCGTCGAATGCCGGTTGTGTTTTCCTCCAGGAGCATCAGTCTCATCATCTTCTCACCCCAGTGAATCCCCGCCGCCTTGTACCGAATGATCGCAATCGTCAGGGAGAGCAAATAGATCTGAGGGGTAATCACCACGAACCACGCGAACACCTGGCCCATATTCAGGTGGACGGTCGGGATCAACGATGAGAACTGCAGTGGAACGAACTGGGATGGATGCAGCGCCATGAGCATCTGGACAACCGCCATGCTCGGCACTGCAAGAATCAACGGCTTTATGAACGAACCGGTAGTCCAGTTCCACAGCCTCGGCGAAAGCAGAGGGAGGGTGAAACGGTTGAACAGCAGGGCGGCAAGCATCCAGCACGCGATAAGCATGTAGTCGATGCCGTACCTGAACCGGTCAAAGAAATACTGTATTGGGCTCATGAATGCGTCCGAAACCCCTTTGGGGTCCACCAGCATCGCAAGAAGCCCAAGACACCACTCTCCCTTGCTGTGCTCGTTGGTTGCGTCCATGTGCAGGATGCTCATCAGCCCGTAGAGGACGAACAGCACCCCGAACAACGAGTTGGCCAACCCAAACACTGCGCTCCAGCGAAACTGCTTGAACGAGGTCAGAATATGAAGCGTTGAGAGGTTGCGGGCCATGGAAAACGCCATGGCATCACTCGAGGTGATGATCCCCTTGCGAACCGGCGAGCATTCATCCAGGCCTTTGCCCTTGGCCTGCTCGCTGACCAGCTCACGCGCGATCTTGCTGCTCGATGCCTGGAACACCTTCTTGAGGTTCTTGTGATCCTTCACGCCCTCCAATGTCTTCTTGAAACCCCCGCTGAGGATATTGTCCAGGAACACAGGGACGAGCGCCGGCCCAATGAACTGGCAGGTGCCGTTCATGCCTTGGAAGCCAACCTGCGCCTGGGCAGCCACGACTTGCCCGGTACCGACGAATACATTCGGGTTCTCATTGGCGCGCTCGTAGCGGTCGACACTGAAGATAGTGCTGCACTCGGGGGCGTTCATCATCTCCGTCAGGGCTGGCGCAAGCCATGGCGCAGTGAGGTTCTTCCAGCCATACGAAACCTTAGTCTGGGCATAGACGTTCAGGTTGTATTGGTAGGTCAGCTGGCACGCGCCCCTGCAGCTGCTGCATTGGACTTCGCCCTGGTGGCATTGCTGGCAGTTCTGCCTGCCTCCGCCGTTGCACCCGTTACAGGTCATGGTGCCTGTCGCATGGCAGCGATAGCAGGGGCTACCTGATTTGCCGGTACCGTAGCACTGGTTGCAGCGGTCGCTCATTCTCGCGCCAGAACCACCGCACCCTACGCAGTAACGACTGTGTGAGGTATTTCCGGTGCCGCTGCAGTTGGTGCAATGCATCCGGCACTGGCCATTACATTCGCGGCAGGTGTGGTACATCGTTCCGTTACAGGTGGAGCAATCATTTTTGCCTGATCCGCCGCAACCTCGGCACTCCTCCACGCTGTAGCAATATGCGTCATCACGAAGGATCAAATGCTTGGAGACGGGGCTGCGGTACAGGTTTGCATTCCCCTTGAGGTGACCTTGCATGAGGTCGCGCGTGTAGGTCGCATCACTGAAAATCTGTTCGTGTCGCTGAGCCAGAACCTCACCAATGTACTCCCGACTGTAAGACGGGCCTGCCGCGTACTGAACCTGACGGCTCACTGGTTCGCTTGTGTAGGAAGCGGTCACCGTATAGGTGATGTCAGCCCTGTGATTCTCGATTTCCTTGACCGCAAATGGGTCTGTGACTGCTACGCCAAAGGCATGCTCCGCTTTTGACTTGAGCGAATGCGCGATGTCGCTTGGTTTGAATCCGTCTATTGCTGCTGCCATTACCGACCCTGGACCTTGGATAGATTTACGTTGTACGTGGCATTCTGCCATCACAACTGATGCTTTGGCACCTAATTAAGCGCCTCCAATCACCTGTGCTAGAGGGCTTGATCCTAGAATCACGCGTGAAAATACCCAGCGATGCCGGGCAGATGTTGGTACTGGTGGGAGGGTGAATTCCCTCAGTTAGGACTCAAACTGAATCCGTTCGCAGGGGGCGAGGGTGGAAATGCGCAGGCGCTCATTGAGCGCAGCAACATCAAGGCTGATTTCGGGCACGTAGGAAGCCTCAGTTTGGAAAGCGTTATGGGGCGGTGTTAGCCAGATACTCCTGCGCTGCGGACATCTCCCCGAGCATACGCATCATCAGTGCAACCATGAGGCCTGTAATGGCGTAAGTGATGAAGGCTCCCGGTCCGGTGGAAGCGATAACAGCGCTGGAGCCCACTAAGAGGCCAGCACCAATGACGCATCAGCGCCAACATCCTGATGTGCCGCGTTATGAGGGCACGCCTCAAACAGGGATTGTGTTCAGTTCTCCTGCCGGTAATCACGATAGTGTGAAAATGCCACGTAGCCCTCGTTGAGAGAGCTGCGTGCGGGGTCGTTCGCTTCGTGGCACAATCGCTCCATAACGCCAGTGACAAGCGCGTCAAAATCGGGATTGCTGGAATATTGTGAGAAATTATCGGCAGCAGCCAGCATGTTTGGATTCACGTATCCGTAAATCCTTCCAGTTCTGGAAAACTTTTTGCCAATGAGATTTACAAAGTCGACACATATTGGAGACGCTAGGTCCCAATCGCTTCCTTTGTTACTATCGTAGAATGATAGGCCACCTAGTTTTTTTTTGAAAAACTTCGCTGCACATGCGTTCAACACAACAAGAGACTTTACTTCAGAGCTTTTATTTTGTGCATCTACATTAGTATCAGGTGTAACTTGTGTTTGATCGTCCATGCCATGCTCGTCCGTTTTGACTATGAATGCTTCTGACGTTAGCTGAGAGTCATTGATGGTAGCACGGTGATTGTACGGGAATGCTATTTCGGTTGATGTTTGATTGGGAAGCCGGTGCATTGAGGTGCGGTAATGAGGGCGCTTTCTTGCGGAGGTTTCGCGCAGACTGTTCACTCAGCACATCAATCTGGAGCCACACAAGTGGCGATCCCCTGCAAGACTATTGAGATGGCAACCAAGGTGGCCGCCCACCTTAGAAACGCACCATTGCGTATTTCGTCATTGGTGTTATTCAGTTGATGAAAGCTGATTTCCGCTTCGCTTGGAGTCATAGGCTTACCGTCTCTTTTTTTCTCATATATCTCTTTCAAAAAATCGATCGGTAGTTTTTCCTCAGCTTGGCTGATGGCCAGCGCTTTCAGATCTATGCGTGTTGCGAGCCACAGGGCAAGGAGCTGAAAAACGTACGATGCAAGATTCAGGATTTTGACACTAGTCATTTTGTCACTCGACTTGAATGGTCGAACATAATGCCTTACGACACCTAGGGCTCAAAATTCAGTAATGTGATTTCCACTTATTGAACCGCCCCCAATTTCATGGGGGCTGACTGACCGCTTCTGGCCGATAGCTGCCTGTCAGTGCACCTTGGCGGTGACGGAGTTGATCTTCCCGATTCTGCAGTAGCTGTGGTCGACATCTGCACAACGCAATCAAGCCATTGTGGATAACACCAGTCCTGACCGCTTCCATCCGGAGCGGTCGGTCGACTAGTCAGAATGGAACCGTTGGCGGCAGTACTTTTTTCGGGACTTGCTATGGGAGCGTTATGATGGAGGTCCACAATTTAAAGATGCTTTTACCATCGACTACTTTCAGGACCTTTGCTGCTCATTAAGCGCAGTTTCTGACTTGTGCGTGGTTGAGCCCGTCATCCCGACTCAGCGTTCTCCACCGATTGTGTTTGCCGGCGGAACCGCGGCGAAATCGTGGGCATGACCGCGTCGTCGCTTAGTCATCTCCGTATGTTTTTAAGAGGCACAATTGTTCAGATGACCGCGCTGAATATCCAGCGCGATACCATTAAAGATAAACCGCGAAGCTACCGACCGTTGCCTCGCGATCTACCGCCAAGTCATGTGCCACTTGCTGCGCCATCGGATCCGGGTAGAGCGTATCGAGATCCATCTGTATGCCGTCGACGATGGCTTGCGCAATGTCCTTGGGATCAGCTTTCGGACCGGGGAAATTTCGGCTCATCTGTGTATCGATAACGCCCGGCATCACTGCCATCACTTGCACAGCAGAGCTGGACAGCTCTGCTCGCAGGCTTTCGGTCAGCCGCAATCCTGCTGCTTTGGACGCGCAGAGCGACCCCATGGCGGGCAGGGCGACCCTTGCCAAAATAGACAGCACATTAACCACCGCGCCCTGACGCTCGCGTAGCAGGGCTGCGTATGCACGACACATGTGCAATGTGCCGAAATAGTTGACAGCCATCTCCGCTTGCGCGGCATCGATATCGGTAGCGTCAAGCATGCGCTGTTGTCGATTCAGCCCGGCGTTGTTGATGAGCACATCAATATTGTCTGCCTGTTTTCGCACGCGGGCGATCTGCGAGTGATCCGTAACGTCCAGCGCTATCGGCTGGACTCTCACATCATGGAAGTCGAGCGCTTCGGGATTGCGACAAGCCGCATAGACCTTGTCGACACCCGCAGCCAGCAGCGCCTGAATCAACGCTTGGCCCAAGCCGCCATTGGCCCCGGTCAACAGCACCGTCTTGTTGGTTAGTTGCATAGTCACCTCAGGATTTAAACAACTATCGAATAAGCTTACAGGCCCTCGCTGTTTTTCCAGCGAGCCATCAGCTCGTTAGATGGCAAGGTTTCGTCCAGCAACTTGCGTGCAGTCTTCGCACCGGCTACCGGCAAGCCTTCCGGGTCCAGCAGCCCGATCTGTACCAGCACACTGGCCTGGTCCCAGTAGATGTGCTCGTGATAGAGCTTGTCGCCACGGAAGCTGATCACCCCGAGCATCGGGATCTCAACGTATTTACCCGTTGGGGCTACGCCAGGAAGCATCCAGTCGATCTCGGTTGTGTGGGTGAAGCACATGATGAATTCATCGACCAGTTGCAAGGCGCCAACCGTGCGCGAGATCGGGATCATTTTGGTGTCGGGCGGGTTCACGTGCACAAAGTGGTGCTGGTAAAAACGACTCAACTCCTTGCTGCCAACTCCACCAGTCAAGGTCGGGATATGGTTGACGTAAGGCTCCTTGACCATTGTCGCCATCGTGGCAGGCACATCGCGGGTGCCGAACTCGTACAGACAGTGCTCTTCCCATAGAGCAGAGAGGTTAAAGTCCGGGCCAATGTATTTCTTCAGTGCAGCAATAGTGCGACCGTGGGCCATCATTGCTGACGGCTTGTGGAAGTGGTCGCTTCCAATGCGGGCAAAGGCATGGTCGGCATCAGCATAGGTATAAAGCTCGACGCCTTTGATCCCACCCAAAGCGGCACTGATGCGTGCGCGAGTATCGGCATCGCAGTAGCTGTCCTGTTCGGCGAAATGCAGTATCAGACCGCCATTAATTTTGTCGGCTTCGTCCAGGAAGGCGTCGATACCCATGCCGTAGTAGCCTACCGAACAGGCTGCATCTGTTCGGGTAGCTGTCAGGTATGCGAGCTTGCCGCCCATGCAGTACCCGACGTAGCCCACGGCTGGAGTAGAAACGAATTCGAGATCGCGTAGCAGGTTGATACTCGCAGCGATGTCATCTACAGCCTTGTCCAGGTCAAGCCCCGTGAACAGACCCAACGCTTTCTCGAAATCACCCGGCGTATAGCCCAGTTCGATATCCGGTTGTTGGCGCCAAAACAGATCAGGTACCAGGGTTACATAGCCTTCTTCGGCATACATGTCGGCAGTGGCGCGCATGTTGTCGTTGATGCCGAAAATCTCCTGACCGATGACCAGGCCAGGTCCCTTGCCACCCGAAGGAAGGGCCAGATAACCCTTGAAGCTGCCCGCGCCATCGCGCGATTTGATCTGTACGTAATGTCCCATTGGATCGATCCTTTAAAGTCGCGAAAATCGGTTGGAGGTACGCACGAGTCTGGCCGACTCAGGAATTGCTCTCGGTAAACTTTTCGAAATACAGACGCGTGTCCGCCAGGCCCTGTGCCTGCAGCCAGGTCTTGATCGACTCCACCATTGGCGGTGGGCCGCACAGGTAAAGGTCGAAAGGCTGGTCGGTCAAACCTGAGGTGTCCAGGTGTTCGGCGATAAAGCCTCGTTTGCCGACCCAGTCCGGTTGCGGCTCACTTACCACCGGCTCGAATGTGAAGCCAGGGATGCGATGAGCGTAGCTCTCGATACGCGCCAGCTCACATAAGTCGCTGGCGTCCCGTACTCCGTAATAGAGGTGCACCGGCTGGCCGCAACCGCCACGCTCAGCAATCTGGTCGAGCATGCCCAGGAACGCCGAAAGCCCGGTACCGCCGGCAACCATCACTAGCGGTCGGTCGATATGCCGCAGGTAAAAGGTGCCCAGTGGGGCTTCGAATTCGATCAGATCACCGACCTGGCAGCGCTCGCGCACGTAGTCGGTCATCACGCCCTGAGGCAGCAGGCGCACCAGAAACTGCAAGGCGTTGCTACCGGGCGAATTAGCGAAGGAGTAGGAGCGGCTTTGATCAGTCCCAGGCACATGCAAGCGCGCATATTGGCCAGGCAAATACTCTAAAACACCTTCGCCTTCGCCTTCGCCTTCGCGCTTCAAATGAAGAATGGCGGTGGTGTCGGAAGGTCGCGCGATATAAGTCACCCGTGCCCGGTGTGTATTGGTGCCCGCTTTGCTACACAACGTCGAGTCATAGTCGAAGTAGAACGCGGCGTCTGACAGCAAACGGGTCTGGCAGGTCAACACCTTGCGCTGCGCAAGATCATTGGCCGACAACGCTTCGTCGTCGACATAATCTTGCGAGTAATGCCCCGAGTCGCAACGGCCTTGGCAGGTCGCACACACACCTTCACGGCAATCGAGGGGAATGTTGATACCGCTGCGCAATGCCGCGTCCAGCAGCAGCTCGTTCTTCTGCACAGTGCAAAACAGGGTCTTGCCGTCGGCGAAACTAAGGGCGGCTTTGTACGTCATGGTCGGCATCCACGGGATTACAGGTGATAGAAATCGAGTACGGAATTGATCGTGTCGTTGAGGAGCACCACGTGCTTGCGGCTGACCAACCAGCTGTCACCGGAAGGCCTCAGCTTGTAAGTCGCAAAGCCGAAGAACTGTTCGCTGATTTGCAGGCGGTGGTACAAGGTGTTCCAGTTGACGGTTGCTTGCAGGTCACCGCCTGGGAGTGCCTGCAGACGCACATTGTTGATGAGGTGCACGGTGCGTGGCAGTGGTGTTGCAGACGCTGCTTTGCCGGTGCGCAGGCGGAACACGCGATCCTCCAGACCGCCACGGTTTGGGTAGTAGATCAGCGACATGCTGGTCTTTGGATCCGTGGTGTAGACGTGCTCCGAGTCCCACTGCGGCAAGTGGAACTCGCTGTCTTCACTGAACAGGCTTAGATAGGCGTCCCAGTCCTTGTTGTCGCAGTGTGCACTCAGTTGGTAGAAGAACTGTTCGACGCGATATTGCAGTTCGTGATTCACGGTCACACCTCCTTGAGCTTGAGGGATTGCTCTTCGGCCGCCTTGCGGGCCAAGCCTTCGAGCAGGAAGCGTTGCCAGTTGCCATGCTGGTTGACGTAAAGTCCTTCGTGAGTGAACTCAGTGCCTGTAAGCACCGGAGCGATTCCAATGGCTTCGCTGTTGGCTGTCGCGCCTTCTACCCACTTGCCTTCGCCGCGGGAGATATCACTCCAGCGCTCCAGGCGTGCCTGGAAGCCACGCTGCGCTTCACGAAATTCCACTAGGTCATCCGGAGTGCCAAGGCCGGAGACGTTGAAGAAATCTTCGAACTGGCGAATGCGGTTTTCGCGGTCTGAATCCGACTCCCCGACCACGCCAAGGCAGAAGCTGTTGATCTCGGTCTTGTTCCAGGCAATCGGGCGGATGATGCGCAACTGCGAACTGATTTGATCGAGGAAGAACATGCTCGGGTAAATGTTCAGGTTGCGCAGGCGGTGCATCATCCACTCAGCCTTGCTTTGCCCGTGCTCGGTCATCAAGCGCGGCATGATGGTCGCGTAGCCTGGGCGCACCGACGGATTGGGCATGTCGCTGAACAGCAGGCTGTGGCCATTTTTGAAAGAGAACCAGCCATCGTCGGTTTCCTTGTCGCCGGCACCGAGCTTGCTGTAGTCCAGGGTGTCGCCGCTGGCGAGGCCTTTTTCGCTGTTCACTTGCTGACGATGCTGCACAGTCGCTACGTAGTTGTAATGCACGGTGCTGACGTGATACCCGTCCAGCCCGTTTTCGTTTTGCAGCTTCCAGTTGCCGTCATAGGTGTAGGCGGATTTTCCTGGAAGGACTTCGAGCTGACCGGTCGGCGACTGCGCAACCATCATGTCGAAGAACACCTTGGCGTCGCCCAGGTACTCTTCAAGACTGTCGGTGCCGTGCACATCGAGGCTGATATAAACAAAACCCTTGTAGCTTTCGATGCGGGCTTTCTTCAGGCCGCGGGTGGTTTTGTCGAACCCTTCAGAATATTCACCCGGCGCTTTAACCTTCACCAAGCGTCCATCGCTTTTGTAGCACCAGGCATGGAACGGGCAGGTGAACGTCGACTGGTTGCCTTTGCCAATACGTGTCAACGTGGTGCCGCGGTGCTGGCAGGCGTTGATCAGGGCGTTGAGTTTGCCTTCGCCGTCACGGGTAATGATCATCGGCTGGCGGCCGGCGCGCATCGTCAAGAAGTCGTGGTTGTTCGGGATCTGGCTTTCGTGGCAGGCGAAGATCCAGTTCTTTTCGAAGATGAGTTCCATCTCCAGGTCGAACAGGTCGGGCTCGGTGAACATCGCCCGATCGATACGGTAGATGCCTTCAGCGGGACGAAAGTCCAGGCAGCCTTCGACGAAGTGCTGCCATTGGGCAGTGGATTTCTGGGTCATGACGAGGACCTCTGGGCTAACTACGGTTCAGGGGTTTAAGCACGAGCCCACTGCGCCGCAATAGCTGATCCGTGCGCCGAATCAACCGATTGCGTAGTGCTGTGGGGTGGGCAAGTGATTGTCGAGATTCAGGCTGTCTCAGAGGGCATTGAAAAAGACTTCGAGTCGGTCCATTGCGATGCTCAGTTCGTCGTAGTCGACCGAACCGAAGCACACTCGCAGGAAGCCTTCACCCGCCTGGCCGTAGAAGCTGCCAGCTTCGACCACTACCTTGGCCTCTTGCAGAATGCGATCGGCCAGGACTTGCGATTCGATGCCGGTGCCGCGTACGTCGGGGAACAGATAGATGGTTGCCTGCGCCTGTGGACATACCACGCCCGGCATGCGGTTCAGGCGTTCGACCACCATGTCTCGCTTACGCTGGTCATCGGCAACCATGGCCAGCATCGGTTCCTGAGGGCCGGTCACTGCTGCCAACGCACCGTGCTGGATAAACGTGTTGACGTGGGTCACGTCGCTGGAAAGGACCTTGGCCATGGCTGCGATGATCTCGGGCGAGGCAGTCATGTAGCCCAGGCGCCAGCCGTCCATCGCGTAGGCCTTGGTGAAGGCGTACATGGAGATAGTGCGCTCAGCCATGCCCGCCAATGCGGCGATGCTGATGTGTTCGGCACCATCGTAGGTAATGAACTCATAGACCTCATCGGCGTAAATGAGCAAGTCATGTTTGATGGCCAGATCGGCCAGCCCCTGAAGCTCTGCCAGCGTATGAACGCGGCCGGTCGGGTTGCACGGATTGACGATAACGATGCCGCGGGTGCGATCGGTAATGTGCGGTTCGATCCAGTCGGCGCGAATTGCAAAGCCGTTGGCGGCATCCATTGGCACCTTGACTACCTTGCCGCCTGCCAGCTCGATTTTGCCGTTGTGCTGAGGGTAAAACGGATCGAGCACGATCACTTCGTCGCCCGGGTTGATGGTGGCGAAGAATGCCGCGTTGGACGCTTGTGTCAGGCCGTTGGTAATCAGGATCTGTTCTGGGGCAACCTTCAGCGCGTTGAACTCGGCCAGCTTGCTCGCCAGAGCGGCTCGCAGCTTGCCGTTGCCACGCATGTCGCTGTAGTGCACGTCGCCTGCCAGCAGTGCGTCGATGACTGCCTGTTTGATGTGTTCAGGAGTGTCGTGGCAGGGCATGCCCAACTCCAGGTGAATGAGCGCGTCAAAATCCGGGTGGCTAAGCGCCTTCTCGAACATCCCGTAACTCTTCTTCGAGGTGCTGGTAATGCGGTCTGCTATGAAACTCATAATTCATCGCCTAGAGATTTGATCAAATGATATCTTGATAAAGTCAGGCGAGTTTCGATCCGTCCGTAAAGATTGTCAAGACTGAAAATAATTTGATCAAAAATAAAAAAGGCCGCTAGCTTGCGCTGGCGGCCTGGCGAAATTGCCTAGGTGAGAATTGGGTCAGGCGGTAGAGGCCAGCTTGCGCTCGGCCAGAATGTGATGCAGAAAATCAAACGCATTGCGAATGTCCTGCTCCATCGCCGCCCTTGCAGCCGCGACGTCACCTCGCTCGAAAGCGTCGACCACCACATGGTGAAGATTGGTACCTGCCGTGTGATACGGCGCCTGACCATTGCGCTCGACTTCCTCGGTGATAACCCGCATATACGGACCACATTGCAACCATACCGATTCGATCAACTGCGGTAGTACCGATGAGCGCGAGGCTCTGTAAATCAGGAAGTGAAACTCCTGGTTTTTTTCAAGGCTCGCATGGATGCCGTCATGCTCGATGGCTAGCTCATGCTCGGAAATCAATCGCTTTATTTTGCGAAGCGTCGTCTCGTCCATATTCTCGCAGGCCTTGGCGGTCGCCAGTCCCTCGAGATTCAGACGTGCTTCACAGAGGTCGCGCAATCGCTCGTCACTGACTTCCGGCACCTGAATGGTGCCGTTAGCGAGCGCTATCAAGCCGTTTTCTGCAACCAGTTGGCGCAGTGCCTCACGCACGGGCATGGCGCTGGAGCCAAAACCCTCGGCCAGCGCTGCAACAGTGATTTGCGCTCCAGGCTCAAATCGCCCCTGCATCAGCGACATGCGAAGCTGCGCATAGATGGAGTCCTGCATAGTGGCTCGCTTGACCACACGCTTGACGTGCATTTCCGCCATTAACTGTCTCCCTGATCGAACGATCAATTTGCCGGCGAGCATAGCAGAACTGCCCGCACTGGGAATTCGTAATCATTAGATCAAATGAAAAAAATCCTCAGTCGTCAGCAGTGACTTCTCTAAACGCATGCGGTCTTCCGGGATCAGCAGTCGCTGCCTGACAAGATCGTCCGCCACCTCCAGTACACGCTCACGCCAGGCTTCCTTGCTGGCGTAAAGATCGGAAAGGGCCGGCCGCAGATCCTCTGCTTCCCGGGCCTGCAGGGTAGGAGCAAACGGCACATAGGAGCCATACACGCTGTATAGATGCCCGTTGCCGAAGCCATCTGCGCGCAATGCCCAACCGGAGTGAGTACCCGTTGGCGCCTGAACAAGCGGATGCAACACGCCTGCGGTACCGTTGCCGCAGGCGTCGACGGCAGGAATGCTGACGGGGTACTGCGCGCTTTGCAGTGGCGGCGTCTGCTGATGGTCTTGCACCCGCAGCGCATTGATCAACTGCGGCGCTTGCAGCCCTGTGCAGTTTTGGAAACAGGTCCTGAAATTATCCAGTGACCACCAGGTACCCGCGCTGTGCGACGGGAATTGGCTGGATGGCGGCTCAATATTTTTGTCTACCCATGCTGGCATGGCGCGAATCAAGGCTCGCAGGGTGGCGCCGTACGTCAAAGGATTGGTGGCGTAACGCACCACCGGCGCATTGGGTAATGGATAGTCGCCATGGGCGATGCCCGTGGTCAGGTACAAGCGCACATCCGGGTCGGCAGGCAGGTCACGGCCAGTGCAATCGGTGGCTACCAGGGAGGCGCGGGCAGACCATGCCTCGGAGTCGGTATCCATGTGCATGACTTTAGGCGCCGTGCCGGTCGCGCGCGCGCTGGTCAGCACCCCGTCAGTCATGCCGGTGAGGGGGTCGGTCAGTGTCTGGTAGGCAAACGGAAACTGATCGCCCGGATAGTCATGATCTTCGTGTTCGCGGGAGTAGCGCCCCGGCTGTGAAAACTCGGCATTCACCCAAGCCTTGCGCGAACCGGCGATGATCGGAATGACGCCATCGAATACCTTTCCGTGGTTCAGGTCCTGATTGAAACCCTGATGCAGGAAGTCTCGCAGCACTCGTCCACTCTGGGACAGACCGAAGCCCAGCGCTCGCAGGCCACCAGACGAACCCTCCAGCCACAAGGGGTTGGCGACACCGTCGTTGTCCAACGGCACGGATTTGAGAAACGCCACCACGTCGCGCACGCTGGCATAGCCCAGGCCCATGACCACGGGATCTTTTGCTGGATAGATGAATTCAAAAATGGCCGCACGGTCGAGGTCGAAGCCTGACCCCAGATCGATCTGGATCCGCGACTCATCCAGATAGCGCCAACTGACGTGCTCATGCTGCACGCGCTCAGCGCCCTGACTGGCGCGTACCGTCAGTGTCGCCTGCGAAGTCTGCAGATCGGCAGTCGGATAGGACAGGGTCAGGACTAACTGGGTCGGGCTCACTTCCTGCAATTGCGCACCGCGAATCGAGTCCGCAGCATCCAGAATGAACTCTTCCCAACCCGTGCCGATGATCGGCTCGTTGCCGTTTCTTGCGACTGGGAACTCCGCCAGCATGCGGCCGCCACCGGGTTCAACGTTGCCCTGCCAAGCGGTCCATACGACGCTATAGCCTTCGTCCATCAGGAAACCGTTGCCGACATCTTCGAGCTGCATGGGCACCGGCACAGGCGGCGCATTGTTGATGCGCGCCACCCCCCGCTGGGTGCCCCGATTGAGGTATTCGTAGAAAAGCCATCCGTTGCCTTTGTGCAGGTCGATCGGCTTGTAGATATGAAAATCCACGGCGTACTCGACCAGGCCCGAATCGTTTACCGGGATCTTGTCCAGGTGCACGATGTCGGCGTTAAGCGGGTTGCGGGGATCAATCACGCACCATGCCTTGCCGGACAGCAACTCATAGGGGCCGACTTTGCCGTTGTCACCGAACGCGTGGCCGTCAAACACGGCCTGGCGCGAGGTCACATCGAAGCGTTGTACACCATTCACTGCCCGGCCTCCTCGAGTGCGCCCAGACCTGCCGCAAGCTTGGCCACGCAATCAAAAGGTCGTACCAGACGGTTCAGCGTGCGCCCATACAGCAGACCGCCTTTGGCGGCATAGATCGGCGTGCGCGCCTTGGTCACATCGTCGGCGTCCGGGTTGACGATTTCAGCGATGAGCGTGCCGGCCGCTACGGCTGCACCGACCGGGTATTTGTACGCAACCACCCCGGCGACCGGCGTACGGACGAACTCGACGTCCTTGTGCGCAGTGATCACGCCAAGCCATTGCGCCGGTGCTTGCGGGAAGTCCGTGAGCATGCCGCGTCCACGCATGAAGCGCAGCATGGCTGCGGCATCTGCTGAGGCGGTCTCGTCGTCGACGTCGGTAACACCTCGCATTTCAAGGGTCGAACCAACGCAAGCCTGCTCGACAGGGAAGCGTCCGGCGACGTGTTCGCTCAAATCAAACCACGGTCGGCTGCATATGGTATCGAACAGCGCAGGTGTATCCGTTTCATGGACCAGTTGCGGATTGATCTCGGCAATGAGGTCACTGATAGACGGCGTCGTCCACGGCGCCACGACCATGCACACACAGGCTTCCAGTTCGGTATGAATATCGAGGACGAAGTCGGCATCGATAGCCAGCGACATCAGGGTCTTCTGCAGAGACTTGAATTCGTTGACAGGCTGTATGGCCGCTACAAGCGTTTTCAGCTCGTTGCGCACGATCCGAGTATTTTCCGCTGGATCTTGCGTCAGCTTGTCGGCCACCGCAGTGATCAACGCGGGGGACAAATCGGGGAAGCCGCGATTGAAATTACCGTTGCCGTCCAACGCTTCGCGACCAATCTGCTGGCCAAGAATGTTCTCTGACAAGCCGATCGGGTTGGCGAACGGCACCACCACGACTTCGCCCACGATTTGATTGCGCTGATCTGCGGTCTGCAGCGCTGCGATCAGGTGATGGGTAATCAGCAGGCCAGGGGTCTCGTTAGCGTGCAGGGCAGCCTGCACGTATAGAAGTGGTCGCGCGCCGCGCTCACCGAAGCGATGCACTTTGACGTAGCGTTCTGCGCCTGGGCTGGACTGCATGAGGGCGAGCTTTTCAATCGTATGGGCCATGTTCGAATTCCTGGCAGTTAAAGTGGCCCCCAACCGGGGGGCCCTATCAAAGGGGTTGTGGAACCATTCGTAGGTACGGTGTGAGGGTGACGACCCCCGGATAGCGGCGTTGCGCTTCATCTTCACTGAGCGATGGCGGAAGCATCACTTCACTTCCCGGCTGCCACTGCGCCGGTGTTGCGACCTTCGCCTTGGCCGTGAGCTGCAATGCCTGGACCGTTCTCAGCAATTCGCTGAAGTTGCGCCCGTTATTGATAGAACCCGTAACCTGGCTGACCACTCGGCCCTGTGGCGAGATCACCGAGGCAGTGCGCAGAAGGGTCGGCACTGCCGCGTCTTCATCGATAAAGCCCAAGGCCCGCGCTGCTGCCAGCGTCTGGTCCGAGGCCAGAGCGAAGGAGGGTTTGCACCCACAGACTGCCTGCAAGTCAGCAAGCCACTCATCGATCACCTGTGACGACTCCACCGCAATACCCAGCAATTTGATGTTCTGCTCGGCAAACGCATCATTCAGGCGTTGCAACTCGACGATCTCGGTGCTGCACGTGGGTGATTTGGCTTTATAGGCGAATATCAGGGACCAGGATTCGTCTCGCCAGGCCGTGAAGTCGATGTCGCCCAAGGTCGAGGTAACAGTAAAGTCATCTACCGATTTGCCAACGCTGGCCATGCAGCAGTCTCCGCTTGAAATTTAAAGTGAGGATTGGCTCGCCAGCGGTGCGCCTGCTTCTACTGCCTGAGGGGCCGGACGTTGCTTGAATTTTGGATAGGCGCCCAACGCCAGCTGAATGCCCGCACCGACCAGCACTAGCAAGCCGGTACTAATGACCAGACCTTGATAGCTGCCGGTCATGGCAAATACCTTGCTGAAGGTCACGGGGCCGAAACCCGCACCGAAGGCGAAACCGATAAATACCGAACCATAAACAGCGCTGTAGGCCTTGAGTCCGAAGTACTTCGAGACCAGATAGGCCAGCGCATCGTATTCGACGCCAGACGCGGTTCCGACCAGAAACACCATCAAGATCGCTGCCGGTACCGAGCTCACACCGCCCGCCAAGGCGAAGAAGGTCAGGGCGGTCGGGATGACCAGAATGCACACCACAGCAGGTGCCCACATTTTGTCGAGGAAAAAGCCCGTCACCAGGCGCCCGACCACGATACCGATGCCGTACCACGACGCAATCTTGACCGACGTAGCGAGGTCGAAGCCTGCATTCGTCAGGTAACGCTCCAGGTTGGGCGCGATGCCAGAGATAGACAGCGACAGCATGAAAAAGCTGGCTGAAAGGATCCAGAATGCCTTGGTACGCAGTGCTTCCTTCAAGGTCATACCGGCTTCCGCAATCACCGATTCAGGTTCGGTCGAAGTCACCAAAGGTGTCTTCGGTTCACGGAAGAATATGTATGTAAACGGCAAGGTAATGCACAGCACGAATGCCCCGATGCACACATATGCGGTGCGCCAGCCCAGCTCAGTCAGCATCTGAAACGCATACAGCTTGACCAGAGAGCCGAAAAGGCCGGTTCCCACCAGGCACAGACCTAGCGCCAAGCCGCGCTTCTCTTTGAAGTTCGCGATGATGCTTTTGGTCCAGGTGACCGGTAAGGTCCCGGCGCCCAGGATCGTGAGGATGGCAAAGCTGGCATAAAACAACGGCAAGGAGCCATTCGTCATTGATAAAAGGCTCCAGGCCAAGCCCATGCCTGCAACCGAACACAAGGCAACCTTACGCGGCCCGACGCGGTCAGCCAGCGCGCCGACGTAAGGTCCCATTGCACTCGAACCAAGCAGCACGATGCTGATAGCGACCATGACCTGCGAGTCGCTCCAGCCAAAGGTCTTGGTCAGCGACGGGATGAATACTCCTGTCGTGTAGAACACCAGGGTCGTCAGGCCCGTACCAATGCCCAATGTCGCGGCCAGGATCAAGCGCCACCCCCGTTTGAACTCTCCCATTCCTACCATCACCCACCTCATGTCAGTTATCTGTGATTGGCAGCGCTGAATTCAGCATAAGCGTTTAAGCGCCAAAATCTTGTTTGATCATTTTATTTTTTGATTTAGCGAGCGAATCTTGCTGATGCATTTCAACCATGTCAAGGGCGTACAGGACGTAAACGCCCGATAAGATTGGATTCTAGGAATGTGTTGACGCCTGATCGCATTTATATATCATTTGATCAAATATTATGAGGGCGGATTCTGATCGAATGATCACCGCGCTTCTCCAATCCCGTATGCACTGAGTTCGACGTCATGCAAACCTCCTACAGCAGCTATTGGCCATTGACCGCCGCTCACGCCGTTACCTACGCCCCGCTGACACAGGCCATCGATACCGATGTGGTGATCATCGGGGCAGGGATTCTGGGGCTGAGTGCTGCTCTGCACCTGGCAGAGCGAGGTGTCAGCGTAGCGATTGTCGAGGCGCAACAGCCCGCCGCCGGCGCATCAGGGGCCAATGGAGGACTGGTGGTGCCGAGCCTGCCTCGGCTTGGACCTCAAGAGGTCTACAGTGCGCTTGGCGACGAATACGGGGGACGCATGGTGCGCCTGGTCGCTCAAGGGGCCCAAGTGGTCTTTGACTTGATCGAGAAATACGCCTTGGACTGCAGCGCCGTGCAGGGTGGCTGGATTAATCCAGCCCACGCCAGTGAGCTGGAAGCCGGACTGAAAAAACGCGTCGATGCCTGGCGACGGGCGGGATCCAACGCTATGTGGCTGGACCGCGACAGCAGCCGAGCGCGCATCGGGAGTCAGCAGTTTCACGGAGCCCTGTTCGACCCGACTGGGGGTCATCTCAATCCTTATGCCTATACCCAGGCGTTGGCGAAGGCGGCGACCCAGGCAGGAGTGAAGATCTTCGGGGACTCGGTTGTGACGTCGATCAACGTTATCGGCAATCGCCGCCAGATCACTACAGCGCAAGGCAGCGTGACCGCCAACAAGGTAGTGCAATGCACCAATGCGATGGGGGCTGCGGACGCTCGCCTGTCTACCTCGGTGGCTAACAGCTTCGTACCGCTGACCGTCTTTCAGCTGGCCACCGAACCATTGGCGGCGGAGGTCCGCGCAAGCGTTCTGCCCGGCAACCATGCGCTCTCCGACACGCGTAACAATTTGTTCGCCATGCGCTACACGGCTGATCACCGGCTCGTCACAGGCGGAATGGCGCCGCTGACGCAATGGTTAGCCCGCCCACGCTTGCTCAAATCACTGGCGGCCCGAATGGGACGCCTGTTTCCCGAGCTGCAACCGGTGAAATTCGAATACATCTGGCAGGGTACCGCCGCGCTTACCCCGGACTTTTTACCCCGCTTGATGCTGGTGGACGAGCACTGGCTGGCGCCGTTGGGTTGCAACGGTCGTGGCATCGCAATGTCGACCTCGCTTGGTCAACGCATCGCACATTACCTGGTGGACAACGATCCATCGGTACTGCCACTGCCGCTGACGCAGCCGCGCCCGATTATGAATTATCAATGGGTCAAGCGCGCTCCGCAGATTTTGCTGCCACTGGGCATCCTTCAGGACGCTCTGCGGCGCTGATATTTTAAACAGGCAACGAAGATTGCCGATATAAGGAGACAGCCAAGCTTGCTGGTGCTCCGAGCAGATGTTTGAACTGCCCATAAACAGAACTGCAGTTGCAGTGAACAAGGCAATTTCTCACAGCGGAAATCATAATGCAGAATGCAAACATCTTTAAAGTTGGGGCTCTCTTTTCTTCGGCATTTTTATTCGTCGATCCGGCAATGGCAGTTACCGACCAAGACGCCAGCAAAGGCTTTGTGGCGGATTCGACTGCCAACCTGCTGCTGCGAAACTATTATTTCAACCGTGACTATCGTAACGGTGCGTCCAACAGTTACGGCAGCACCCGAGGTAGTTATCGTGGCGAGTGGGCCCAGGGCGCATTTCTGAATTTTTCGTCTGGCTTCACTCAAGGCACAGTGGGCTTTGGCGTGGATCTGTACGGCAAAGGCGGCATCAAGCTGGACAGCGGCGGCGGCCGGGTTGGTACTCAGATACTTCCTATCGGTGATGATCGCAAAGCGCTGGACAGCCAAGGCTCGGTCAATGGCATGTTAAAGGTGAAGATATCCCAGACACAGGTCGGCTACGGCGACTTCATGTCCAACAACCCGGTTTTCCAAACTGATCGCGGTCGCCTGTTGCCTCAGCTTGCGCATGGCTGGAACTTCGCCAGTACCGATATCAAGGATTTGTCATTGCAAGCGGGGCGTATCACATCTGCCGAATCCGGCACCGGCAGCACTGATGACATCTTCAGAGCGGCGTATGGTGGCCGCGAAGTGTCTATGTACCAATACGGTGGCGGCACTTACAAGGTGAACAAAGGGCTTAATGTCTCAGCGTACGCCGCCGAGGCCGAAGATAACTTCAATATGTACTATCTGGGCGCGATCTATGTTTTGCCTCTGGATAGCAAGCAATCGTTGACGTTCAATCTCGACAGCTACAAGCAGAAAGACTCCGGACGCTCGCTGGCAGGCAATATCGATAACTTTGCTACGTCATTTACTACGGCGTGGAGCTATGTAGGGCATACGATCACTGTCGGCGGCATGGTCAACGACGGCGATACCCCGGTAGAGAAAATTGCTTTCTCCGATGGTAAAGCCACAGGCCTGGCGCTGCCGGTGTCCATGCTGACTGAAGAGTTCGAAGGCCCTCGTCAGCGCGTTGCGCTGTTCAAGTATGACCTGGACATGGCCATGTACGGGATTCCCGGCCTTTCGTTCATGCTCTGGCACCAGATCGGCAAAACCGACGGTTCCCATGCCGATCCAGCCGGGGACTATGCCAGAAAGTTTGGTACCAGCACTGGCCACCAGTGGGAGCGCGACATCGACGCGAAGTACGTAGTGCAAAGCGGCCCGGTTAAAAACCTGTCGATCCGTCTGCGCCAGGCGATCACGCGCGGCAATAGCCAAGCGGTCAGCTCCAAGGACAGTAACGAATTCCGGGTAATCGTGGATTACCCAATTAACCTGCTGTAACCGACACCCGTGCAGTGCGGCCGGATTTTCAGCGCGCCGCCCTTGCAACGGGTTTACTGCGCTGTGCGCGACTATCCAATTCAATGTAATAAGAACCGGAGGCATTAATGTCCGTTACCCTCATATCGTCAGGCTCGTCTTTTGAAAAAATTGCCGGGTACTCCCGCGCCGTTGTCGATGGCGAATGGATTTTCATTTCCGGGACCGCTGGCTTCATCGCCGGCGAAACGGCCTCGGACGATGTCGTCGCGCAGACTCATAAATCTCTGGATATCATCACTCGCACATTGACTGAAGCCGGCGCTGATCTCACCCACGTGCGTAGTTTGCGGGTTTACGCTGCGCGCAGAGACGACATCATTCCGATATCCAAAGTCCTGGGTGAATATTTCGGAGAAATTCGTCCGACCAATACAACCATCGTTTGCGGTTTCGTGAATGACGATATCAAGGTTGAAATTGAAGTGGTTGCACGCAAGTCTTGATTTGAGGGCGCCAGGCAGCCTGTTGCTATTTCAGCCGTCAGTTGTAAGTGCAGCGCTCATTTGGAGCCCGCAATACACCCACGTTGCCGATGTGTTCGGGTTGACGGCAACCAACAAACAGTTGCAGCAGCGCATTCAGAATCGCATCCCTTAATGCCAAGTATGCCCATGGTGGCTTCAGCCTCCCAAGCTCGCAGCGGAATCTCCATGGCCCGTGTAACGTTGCGCTTCCGGGTCTGGCCGAAGCTTGCCGGGCATGACTGGCAGCTAACGACCCAAAGCTGCCGGTCGCGGCAGTTTGAATAAGGCAGCAAGAATCGGATAGTAAGTACGGTACGAGTTGCAGTCTGATAGGACTCTAAACCAATAGGAGTCCGACCATGGCGTTCCGTATAACTGGCCTTGCCGCCGAGCCATTCCAGTCACTGTTTGGATTGCCCTACCAAGATCTGGCATTTTTTGGGATGAAGCGTTACATCGTCGACAGCAACCCAGGCTTTCCTGACCGTATCGAAATGAAAGATGCGGAACTGGGTCAGAGCGTGCTTTTACTCAACCATGTCTGTCAGCCAGCCAAGACGCCATACCGTGCCTCACACGCGATCTTCATACGGGAGTGGGCTACGCAAGCTTATGACGCAGTCGATCAGGTACCTGAGTCGATGCGCATCCGCCTGCTATCCCTTCGCGCTTTCAATGATGATGGGATGATGCTGGACGCCGACGTAGCTGATGGAATAGTGATAGAACCTGTAGTCACTCGGATGTTTGCCAATCCAGAGGTTAGTTACATTCATGTTCACAATGCCAAACAGGGTTGCTACTCAGGGCGAATAGATCGGGCGTAGTCACCGCAGGTCTGGGTGGTCCGTTCTTCTATCGACTCTACCGGTCAACGACTGGCCGGTATTGGCCGATAACTGCCTGATTTGCACCCCTGGTTTATGCAACCCAATCCCTCAACGCCATTTACAGGCTGCGGCCAGGGGGAACGAATACTGATCCGGGTATATGAACGTAGCCATCGAAAATCACTCTCGCTGTGCGCACGAGTCCGCATCCCGTCAGTCGACCGTTATGCCTGCGTAGCCGTAAGCTGAATTCCCCGGAGGGATGCTCGACTGACACTTGTTGCATATCAGCTTGGTCAGTATGCGCCAGCTTGTTTGCAACACAGCCTTTAATCAGGCATGCCGAAGCGACGCTGATGGCAGCAAACACGCCGATGGATGTGTGGCATTGGTGAGGAATAAAGCTCCGAGTGCAAATGGTGCCGCCCTGGCGCGGTAGCGCGACAAGAATCATCTTAGGGACGGTCCGCTGACTGACATCGCCCAGGTTCATCAGCACACCCGCCTTCAGACGAATTGACTCGATACGCTGTTTCAGGGCTGCATCGGCATCCAGTTCCTCACAACCTTCGTGGCCGGTGCGCCCAAGGTCGCCCGCGCGGATCAGCACCACTGGCATGCCGTTATCGATACAGGTCACGTCGACGCCGTCGAGGCGATCAATCGGCTTTCCGGTGGGGAGCAGGGCGCCACAACTGGCGCCGGCGACGTCGTCGAACTGCACGATGATCGCGGCGGCCGCTCCGGGCACGCCGTCGATTCGGGTGTCGCCTTCGTAGGACACTTGGCCCTGAGGCGTCTGTACCATGACGGTCGCGGTCTGCCCGGTGTTTTCCATGTAGATCCGGACGGCGGTCTGCTCACCCCGTGCCGGCACCAGCCCGCTTTCCAGAGCGAATGGGCCGACACCGGCGAGAATGTTGCCGCAGTTCTGGCCGTAGTCCACCCGTGCCTGGATCACCGCTACTTGGGCGAACAGGTAATCGACATCCACGCCAGGCCGTTGCGACCGGCGAATGATCGCCACCTTGCTGGTCAGCGAGTCGCCACCGCCCAACCCATCGATCTGCAGCTTGTGGGGTGAGCCCATGGCGGCGAGCAAAACCTGATCCCGGATCGTAGGGTCTGAGGGCAGATCGTCCTCGTGAAAATACGCACCTCTTGAGGTTCCGCCGCGTATCAACATGCACGGAATACGAACCTGCCCCATGTTTCAATCCTCCAGGTGATCGACACTGTCTACGTATTTGAGCCCCTTTTCCTGCAGACGCGCGCGCATGCTGTAGATGTCCAGACCCAGCTCCCCCGAAGCGAGGCGCAAACGCTTCTGCTCTTCAAGGTCGGCACGCTTGCGGCTGGCGGCGATCACGGTCGGTAACTCGTGACAACGTATTACCACCACACCGTCATCGTCCGCCAGCACCACATCGCCGGGATTGATCAGTTGTCCGGCGCAGATGACCGGAATGTTCACCGACCCGATGGTCTCCTTTATAGTGCCCTGGGCATGTACCGCGCTGGACCAGACGTGAAAGCCCATCTCGCGCAGGGTCTTGGTATCACGCACACCCGCATCGAGCACCAGACCGCGTACGCCCCGGGCCTGCAGGGATGTGGCGAGCAGGTCGCCGAAATACCCGTCGGTGCACGGGGAGCTGGGCGCTACCACCAGAACGTCGCCGGGCTGGCATTGTTCCACGGCTACGTGAAACATCCAGTTGTCGCCAGGCGCTACCAGCACGGTTACCGCCGACCCACTCATGGCGATATCCTGCTGAATTGGGCGGATGCGCGGGGCCAACAATCCCTTTCGACCTTGCGCTTCATGCACTGTGGCAACCCCGTAGCGGGTCAACTCGTCAACCAACGCCGGGTCGCCACGCTGGATGTTGCGTACGACGATGCCGGTCCGGCCTACCAGACTACTCATCCCAGATTCTCCGTGACGCGGGGGAAGATGCTCTGATAGCCCTCGCCGTAAATGATGTCCTTGCTTGCCGTGATCCCGATGTTGCGCTTGGCCTGCACGCCGCGCTGCTGGGCGACGCGGGTGTAGTACTCCCACAAATGTTCTTGACCGGCCATGCACTGGATCGCTGCGTATTTCTTGTCCCAGACCGAGGTTATGTCCAGCAGTACGTCCGGCTTCCACTCACACTGTTCAGGCTGATGCGGCTCGAAACTGTAGACCGGTGGCGCACCGATGATCTTTTCGCCGGGCCGGTAGCCCTCGGCCTGAGCGATGATCCGCGCTTCCTGAGTCAGGTGAACGGCGAGCGGGTGATCGTAATTGTAGGGGTCTTTCAGCGAATGGCTCAGGACGAATTCCGGATGAACGCGGCGGAAAACATCAGCCAGGCGGAACAGGATTTCCTTGTCGGCGCGCATCGGATAGTCGCCGATGTCGAAGAACTCAACCGTCGCTCCGAGAATGTCGGCAGCCGCTTGGGCCTCTACTCGCCGGGCGGCCTTGACGGTGCTTTCGGTCATTTGCGCACCCTTGCGCCACAGCTTGGCAGACTCGCCGCGCTCGCCGAACGACAGGCAGACAATATGCACGTCGTAGCCTTGGGCCGCGTGCAGGGCGATGGCGCCGCCGGCGCGCCAGACAAAATCGGCAGAGTGCGCGCTGACGACCAGGGCAGATTTGTTGATGGCTTGATTCATGGGGGGAAGACTCCCTTATTGGTGTGCGCAAATGCTGACAGGCTTGTCTTGGCGGGACTAATGCGTAAGGCTTGGGCGCCCATACCTTTTATTTATTGACGGCGTGCAAATCACTGATGGAGAACTCACCGCTGGTCCACCTCATGCAAGTACGGGCGTTCATTCGCATCGCGGAACACGGCAGCGTGTCCCGTGCCTCTGAGGTCTTGTTGCGGGCCCAGTCGGTAGTCACGCGGTCGATCCGCGATCTGGAGGCCAGCCTCGAGGTGCCATTGTTTGAGCGCCACGCCAGCGGCATGCTGCTGACGCCTTATGGCAAGGCCATCCTGCCAAGGGCGCGGAGGGTGATGGCGGAACTGGAGGCAATCCCCGCCTTGTTGGGACATGCGCCCCATGACCCGCTGTACTTGCTGCACATGCGGCGGCTGCAGATTTTCGTCAAGCTGTGCGAAACCCAGCACATGCAAACCGTTGCCCGGTCGTTTGGTCTGACGCAGCCGGCCATCAGCGCGGCCTTGAAAGTGCTGGAAGACGGCGCTGGCAAATCCCTGTTCGAACGCACCGCCCGGGGGCTGCAACCGACCCGGGCGGCCCACGACATCCTCTACCCGGTACGCCGGGCGCTGAATGAGTTGCGCCACATTCGTGCCGATGTCGCGCTGATCAAGGGCTCGCTGCAAGGACTGGTCACCGTTGGCGCACTGCCGCTGGGGCGCACGCGGATCTTGCCGGAGGCCATCGTGCGGCTGCTGGCCGATCATCCGGGGGTACGCGTGGCGACCAACGAAAGTCCTTTCAATCTGCTGGCGCTGGAATTGCGCGCCGGTGACGTCGACTTTGTGTTCGGGGCGTTGCGCTCGCCTGATTACGCCAGCGATCTACAGGGCGAAAAGCTGCTCGATGAGGAGATGGTGATTCTTGGGCGGTACGGTCATCCGTGGATTAAGCGCAAGGTCACGCTGGAGGATTTCCGCACCGTGAAATGGGTGTTGCCCCGCGCCGATACGCCTGCCCGGTTGCTGCTGGACGCGCACTTCTCGCGATTGGGGCGCACGCCACCGGAGCCGGTGGTGGAGACCGGTGACATGGCGATTATCCGTGGCCTGTTGATGCGCTCGGACATGCTGGCGATCGTGTCTGAACATCAGCTGGAATACGAGATGGCCTCCGGTGAGCTGCAGCGCCTGAGTCTCCAGCTGGAGGACACGCAGCGGCCGATTGGCCTGATCTACCGCGCTACCGGCTTGCACTCACCGGCGGCGCAAGCGCTGATCGAGAAGATCCGCGAGGTTGCGCAGCAAGTGCAAAGCGGTCAGCAGGACGTCTTGCCGGGCGCCGCAACCGCCGGCGAATAACCGATGGCGGTGCGGGTTCGTTCAGGTGTGGCTGACGGCAGGCGCAGGCAAATGATCCGACCCCGATAAGCTGCCTTCCACCGTCGTCAGGTCGGCCCCGGTCGCATTTGGCAAGCACAGCGCAGCGATGAAGCCGATAAGGTACGAGCCGATGGCGAACGAGCCCATGGCCACCGGGAGGCTCATGTGCAGCGACGCGAAGCCTACCGCCGCTGGCATAATCGAGCCGAAGCCGCGACCGAAGCTGGTGCAGAAGCCGGCGCCGTTGGCCCGCATTCGGGTGGGGTACAACTCGGAGAACGTCAATGGCAGCCCTGATGCCAGCCCGCCTTGGAACGCTCCCAGCAGCAAACCCAGCGCGAGAATCAGGTTCAGGCTGACGTCGGCGAACATGTAGATCGAGACGACGATGGCCTGACAGACCAGAAACAACATGAAGGTCCGGCCTCGGCCGAATCGGTCACTCAGCCGCCCATAAATGAAAGGCCCCACCAATGATCCGACAATGTTCACTGCCAGGTAGCCGGAGGTCGAGGCTATTGGCAGGTTGAGTACCGTGCGCATCAGCGTCGGCAGCCAGGTAATCATGACGTAGGCGCCACCGAAGATGCCGCTTGCCAGCACGGTACTGATGATGGTCACCCGACGGTGCTCAGCGGCGAAGATCGCCCGCACGTCGATGCCTTTGCCGATCTTGCGGGTCTGGGTGAACGCGACGGACTCAGGCACGAGGCGGCGGATAAACCAGACCAGCAGCGCCGGCAGCAGGCCGATGGCGAAGAATGCTCGCCAGGCAACGTCTTCCGGCAGGAAGTTGAACAGCACCGGCATGGTCGCCAACGAGATGGCATAGCCCACCGCATAACCACTCTGCACCGAGGCGGCTACACGGCCGCGCAATGCCGGCTTGATGGCTTCGCTGATAAGCACCGCGCCGACCACCGCCTCACCGCCGTAGCCGATGCCCTGCAGGAATCGCACCGGCAGGAACGTCCAGAAACCGGTGCAGAAGGCTCCCATACAGGTGAAGATCGCAACCCACAACACCGTGCCCTGCATCACTTTGATGCGGCCGTAGCGATCCGCCAGCATGCCAGCGCCCCAGCCGCCCAGCGCGCTGCCAATCAGCGAGACGGAACCGAGCAGTCCAGCATCGGATTTGCTCAGGCTGAGCACTGTCATCAGGACAGGCATCATCAACGCGAAAATCGTTGCGTCCATCGAGTCGAGAGTGAAGCCACCGAAGCACGCCCAGTAGGTGCGCTTCTCAGTGGATGTCAGATCGGAATACCAGCCCAGTCGCATATGCATGACCCTTATTTTTTTTATGACAGTAAGTCAGGAGGGTACTGGGATCGCATTGCGTCAATGGCTCGAAATCTTTATGCAGCCTTCTATTTTATTTATAGGGTTTGCTATGTGCTCAGGCCACCTTGGGTGTGGGCTCACATTTTGGACGGTACAGGACCAAAGTTCATCCTGCTCCGCACAGATCGGGACTTCAGCTTTTGGCCGAAAACTCCTTTAGCCGAACCGGCTAAACCTGCACCGCCTCGGTTTCCCTTGTATCGAATGCTGATTGGGCCTGTACGACCGCAGCCAAATGATCGAGTGTCCAGAGGTACAAGGCGTTGAAGGGATGTTCAAGCGTCCTGCCCAGAGAGGTGATGCGACAAAGACGCTGCCGTGTGCTTGGAAGTCGTGGGTCTAGATGCGTCTTCAATCGAATCACGCGAGCTTGGCTGATCCGGATCTTGTTCAAGAGAAATCTACGATCTGTCTTAGGCCTGTGTTCAATCTGCAGGGCGTGTCCAGCTTTCGATCAACCCCCGACAGCTTTTGCCACGCATTGAGTTTCGCGATAGCAGCCAGTTGAAATATAGATTGGTCCAGATGCGGGATCTGGTTTTACCTTGACTCACCTCCGCCAGCCAAAACCATGAACTCCACAGGGGGGAAAGAAATAACTAGGGCCAGGTGGAATGGAAGGGCAATGTCATCATTGCTGCGACTGTTGGGAGATGTACTCATTGGGCGCAAGCTGACCATTAGATTTGGTTTGTTGCTGAGTTCGACTCTCGGCGTAGCGTTACAGCATTTAACTCTGCCAGCTCTGCGACTGAGCAAAGTCACGCAGCAAATAACGCTACGGATAATATGGGCGTGTTCGCTCGGTGGCGAAAGCGAGTGCTCGTGTAGGTGCAAGTTTACACGTCGCGGCTGTAGGCCCTTCGGGTGATTCGGGATGAATTTCACTCCGCTGTCGTGCATTTCAAAACTTAATAAGCAGACCTATTTGCAATGATCCTCAACGATACAAAGGGAGGCTGGAAATGATCAAAATTGTTGCTGCAATGCGTCGCAAACCCGGGATGACCCATGCCGAATGCTTGCAGTACATTGAGCATGTTCACGGAGAGATTTCCCGGGTGAAACCGCTTGGCCTGAAAAAATACATTCAAAACCATATTTTTGATTCGGCGTTTGGTGCTGATTCGGATGTTGGCTACCGCCAAACGTTTCACAGAGACTCGGTTACCGAACTCTACTTCGAGGATTTTGCCGGGGTTATTGAAACCTTCAGTGATCCCTATACGCGAGAGAAAGTAGGACCCGATGGCGCGAATTTCGCCGACTTGACGAAGCAAGCCGCCCAGTTAATGAGCGAATCGGAACAACCGGTCGCAACGCCTGGCCCTGCTCAAATCAAAGTAATGTACTTTCTGAAGAAAGCAGCCGAATCAGACCTGGACACTTTCTTTTCTGCCTGGCACGCGGCGCACGACTACGCCCAGCAACAATGCGTCGATTTCTCAAGCGCCGTGCGCAGGCATGTTCGCTCGGAATACCTTCCCGAGGGCGACAAAGTGACAGCGTATTTTGGCCCTGATGTCGAGGTCCACCACGGGCTGGTGAGTGTGTGGTTCGAAAATGAAGACGGGCTCAAGTCATTTCGTTCTTACCAGCGCGTCCTGGCAAAAAAACTTCTGGAGGACGGGGTGTTGGATCCCAGCAATTCGTTTTTTGCATACGCTAAAGAAGTTCGCATTCTTGGTTAAATCAAACGTGAATGGCGCTGCTTTGAGGTTCCCTGGCCAAGGCTAAACAGCTTAGCGTTTTAATATTTTTGCCCCGACCGAGAGTCCCTCCGCTGTCCCTCTTCAAGCATCGGATTCTGAGATACGTCACATCGTGATTAGCGATTAGTCCCTTGTGCCTCGTCATGAAAAAATCCGTGCGTTATCAAGATTTCATAATGCGCTCTATCAGTTTTTCAGCGTCCGATTCGTTCGGATGCTCGAGAAACCAGGGTCCTGGTCTGCCACATCTAATAAACATAATCGGAGGAACAGCCATGAACATTGTAGGACTTGATACCTTGGTATTTGGTGTCGACGATATTTCCGCCTGCGCACAATGTTTGCGGGACTACGGTCTAAAGACGGTATTTCTCGACGATACTGGTGGTCAATTTGAAGCGCTCGACGGGACCTCGGTCGTGATCCGTCGAGCGGAGGACACCTCGTTACCGCCAGCGATTGGCCCTGCACCGTCCTTGCGGGAGACCATTTACGGCGTTCGTGACCAAGCGACGCTTGCTGCAGTCGCTGATGAGCTTGGCCGGGATCGCGACGTAAAACATCATCAAAATGGTTCTATCCACAGCGTAGATGATATGGGCTTCGCCATTGGTTTTCAGATTTCGGTACGCCGGTCGTTTGAGGCTGCTGCGGATTTGACGAACTCTCCGGGCTTTGCCCCTCAGCGGCCTGTCAATCAAGTCGGCATCGCTCCAGACATGTCGGCCTTGCCTCGATCTTTATCCCACGTCGTCTACTTCGTTCCGGACTTTGCAAAGGCCGAGGCCTTTTACGAGCGTCTTGGCTTTGTCACCACTGATCGCTTCATCGGCGTGGGTCCATTCATGCGCCCGGCAGGCTCGGACGATCACCATTGCTTGTTCATGATTCAGACCCCGCCGCACATGAAAGGGTGTGAGCATTTTACCTTCCACATGGGCAGCGGCACCGAGGTGCTTCTCGCTGGGACCCGCTTCGCGGAGAAAGGCTGGACGAGCTTCTGGGGACCAGGCCGCCATCTCTATGGTTCGAACTGGTTCTGGTACTTCAACAGCCCGTTGGGTTGCCATATCGAGTACGACGCGGATATGGATAAGCACGACCTTTCGTGGGTAGCGCGGCAAGGAGCGCTGTCGGCTGACGCTTCTCAGTTATTCCTGTTTGCGACGCAGCCGAAGTGGGCACCCGGCGGTGGACCGCACTGATTTCTATGTTGCCGGCCGAGATTGTCCAATTGTCGCTCTACTTATGCGATCTCGCAGAGATTCAGAAAGGCCAGGCTAGAGGCTTTGATCCTTGGCGGCAGGGAAGGGACAGCGTTTTTGTTGTTCGTTGCGGCGGGGAAATCAAAGCCTATCTGAATCGTTGCCCACACCTGGCTGTAAGCATGGAGTACCGCAAGGACCGCTTCATGTCGGGCGATGGCCAACGGATAATCTGCTATGCACACGGCGCGCATTTTCTGCCTGAATCTGGCCTCTGTGTTTTTGGCCCTTGCCTCGGTGAGAGGCTGACTTCGCTGCCTTGTTTTGTGGATTCATCGGGACAGGTGTTTCTCCTCCAAGAAAAGCATCCTGAGTGAATCCTTTCGCCTTTTCGTTCCCACCCAATGGACGCAGCTGGTTCGTTCTTGTGAGGAAGTTCTCATGCATATTCTTGTGACTGGCGCGGGTGGTTTTGTTGGCCGCGCTTTGGCCGAACGTCTACTCACACACAACCTCGGTCTGCCAGGGCAGGCCGATTTGAAGCGCCTGACATTGCTCGATCTGGAGTTCGCTGATCCTCACCCGGATCAGCGCGTAGTCCAGATTCAGGGGAATCTCAGCAACGGCGCAACCCTCGATGCCGTTTTCGATGCTCCGCCAATCGATTGTGTATTCCATCTCGCCAGTGTGCCCGGCGGTTTGGCGGAGCGAGAATATCAATTGGGGAGGCAGGTCAATCTTGACGCAACGTTGGATCTGCTTGAGCGGCTGAGCAGACAGGTGCCCACTGCGCGAGTAGTTTTTGCCAGCACGATTGCCGTGTACGGCGCCGCCATGCCATCGATCGTCACCGATGACACACCGCTCAAACCCGGAATGAGCTATGGGGCGCAGAAGTTGATTGGTGAAATCCTGCTTGAAGACTTTAGTCGTCGAGGCTGGATCGACGGGAGAGCGCTCAGGCTGCCCGGAATTGTTGCCCGTCCCCCCCAGCCCTCAGGCTTACTATCAGCTTTCATGAGCGACATGTTCTGGCGGCTAAAGGCGGGTGAGCCGTTTGACTGTCCCGTCTCGCCTGATGCGATTGCCTGGTGGATGTCTGTAGGCTGCTGCGTCGATAACCTGATCCATGCGGCGATTCTTCCCGCAGAAGCTTTTTCCCAGCGCCGCGCGCTCGCTATTCCGGTGCTCCGGTTGACCGTCGCGCAGGTAGTGGATGGCTTAGTCGCGAGGTTTGGTGAGGACCGTCGAGCGTTGGTGACATATTTGCCTAACGATCAGCTGGAGGCAGCCTTCGGCCGCTTCCCCGAGTTACATGCGAACGCAGCGACTGCACTAGGGTTTAAGCATGACGGTCATCTGATGCAGTTAATTGAACGTGCGACTGCTGGCTGATTGCCTGGGCAATTCGGCAATAATCTTTCTAGCCGTGGCGTTCAGCTTTGTCTTGGCACTGCACAGAGATGAGCTGAGCTGAGCGTCGGGCTGGTGAAGGGGTCCCATGACTTAGCTTCAGGACTCATATTCGGCACGTTGCTGGGTCGTCTGGGCACAATCAGAAGCCGCCAACTAGCGGCTCTTGGGTAGCGATCGTCTCTACAATGACCTTGCGCAACCACCGGTGCATCAAGTCACCGTCCATGCTGCGATGCCATGTCATGCACTCAGTGATGGTTGGCAGCTTGACCGGAGGTGGCAAGATACGTAGCGGAAGCAGAGCAGCAAATTGATATGCCAACCGGCGATGCATGGTCGCAATTCTCTGAGTACCAATAACCAGTTGCGGCAAAGTGGTGAAGTTGTTGGTTACCACCTCGATTCTCCGACTGCATCCGTACTGAGACATGAACCACTCCTCAATACTCATCCGACGGTTACGCCCGAATCCGGTCGCCACATGGCCTGCTTCCAGATACTGCTCCATGGACAGCTTTTCCCCGATTTCAGTATTTCCCTCCCAGATCACGCAGACGTGTTCCTCCTCGAAGATGCGCTCAGAAGGATACCCTTCGGCGAGGTATTGTTCTGGGCAGATCATCAGGTCAACCTCGCCGCGGCTAAGCAGCTCATGGGAGGTGTCACCGGGAGAAATCATTTCGAAGCTGATGTGGGGCGCCTGCTTGGTCACTGCCTGGATGACATTCGCAAACAAGGTGCTGATCAGGTAATCGGATGTGATCAGGCGAAAATGCCGTCTGCTTGTCATAGGATCAAACACAGGCTTTGCGGTGATCGAAGACTGGATCGTCAACAGCACTCCCCGCACAGGGAGCTCAAGCTGTTTGGCGTAGGGAGTGGGTTGCATTTTCCGCCCGACCTGCACCAGCAAATCATCCTCGAAATATGCTCTTAACCGCCCTAGAACGCCACTTGTGGCGGACTGTGTCATGTGTAGCCGCTCGGCTGCCCTGGTGATGTTCTGCTCTTCGAGAAGCACATCAAGGGCCACTAATAGGTTCAGATCCAGCTGTTGGAACCGCATCGGGAAAATACCTCCTTGTTGTATTTATTTTCGCGATACTTTCCATCCCAACTCACGATTAGTCAAACGCCTCGTGCAAGCCTACCTTTTGAATCCATGAACGCAGCGATCTGACAATGAGTCCGTGTCAGTCCTGTGAACCGGTGGCAGGGCATAGCACTCATCTGCCCTTTTTCCCAGCGCTGGAGAATAATAATGATAGGTCAGCCGTCTGCAGCTTTTCGCCCAAAGTCTCTCTCTGCCAAGGGCTCACTGCGTCTCCCCATTTGCCTCATCATCGGCAGCCTGCTGGGTTTAGGCGTTGTGCATGACTCCCTCCGTAACCTAAATCCTCAAGGCATGTTCGCGACCGGCGAGTTAGTTGCTCAATCGTCAGTGGGCTTGCAGATCCAAATTCTTACCAGGAATACCGCCTGGGTAAGCTCGCACTCAGCGAATACCTGTTCTCAGTTTGGCTGCGCTCTCCACTAAGTGCGCAATCTTCGTCAGTCGGTCCTTTGCAGGCGTCGCATGCGATAAAAGCGAATGCAGCGTCTTTGTGATTCATTCAAAAAAACAAGAGTTATAACAATGAGTGAAATTAGTAAGGTTTTGATTGTTGGCGGCGGCATTGGCGGGTTGTGTGCTGCTATCGCATTGCGGCGTAAAGGTATCGCTGTCGATGTTGTCGAGTTGAAGGCCAAATGGACCGTTTACGGCGTCGGAATTATTCAACAGAGTAACGTTGTCCGTGAGATGGCACGCTTGGGTGTGCTCGACGCCTATCTGGAAGCGGCGTACCCATTTGAAGTGGTCAGCATCTGTGATGTTGATGGAAACGAAACCCGCATTCCATCTCTCCGGTTGGCAGGCCCTGAATATCCGGCGAACGTTGGTATCTCCCGTCTTGCATTGCACGAGGTACTCAGCAAAACCGCCATCGATCTGGGCTCTGAAGTTCGATTGGGCCTGACCATCGACGCTCTGGACCAGGATGCGGACGGCGTTGATGTGGTTTTTACCGATGGCTCCAAAGGCCGATACAGCCTGGTAGTCGGTGCCGATGGCCTGTTCTCCAAAGTACGCAGCTTGCTCTTCGGCGAGAAATACACTCCGCGCTTCACTGGCCAGGCGGTGTGGCGTTACAACTTCCCGCGCCGTCCCGAAATCGACCATCTGGCTAACTTTCACGGACCAAGCGGAGTGGCCGGGCTGTGCCCCCTTGCCGACAACTTGATGTACATGTACCTGACTTCCCACGAGCCTGGTAATCCCTGGAAAGAGCCAGACACACTCGCCCATGAAATGCGCGATCGACTGAATGGCTTTACTGGTTTGATTGGTGAGTTGCGGGAACAGATTACGGACAGCGCGCAAGTCGTTTATAAACCGATGGAAGTGGTCTTCGTCGACGAGCCCTGGTTCCGTGATCGGGTGTTGATCATCGGTGATGCGGCACACGCCACCACACCTCACCTGGGTCAGGGCGCCGGTATGGCCATTGAAGACGCCGTGGTCCTGGGTGAGGAGCTTTCGAGCAGCGGCTCAGTGCATCAGAAGCTGGAACGCTTCATGGCCCGGCGATTCGAGCGATGCAAATTTATCAGTGAGAAGTCTGTTCTGGCAGGCGATAAGGAAATTCAAAAAGATCATTCGTTTGACCGTATCAGCCTCCTTAAAGCCATGCTCCAACTGACAGCGAAGCCTATTTAACCCACATAACGCAGTGCCGATATTTTATCTGCGGAGCGCTTGGAGCATTCAGGTGCGCAGCAGCATTTATTAGATCTGAAAACAAAAACAATGAGGTCGCAAGCATGACGACTTACAAGATCAATTCGCCTTGGCGTCGGTGTACTCCCTCGTCTCGCAATATGCAGATTAGTTTACTGGCGGCCCTTATTGCCTCCCCGGGTGTTCACGCATTTGAAATAGACACGGGTAATCCCGATTTGAGCGTGCGCTGGGATAACTCCCTGAAATACAGTGCGGCTTGGCGTACTGAAGATCAGAGTTCAAAGCTGACCCAAGGCGCAAATGCTTTAAACCAGGATGATGGCGATCGTAACTTCGACAAGGGCCTGATCTCCAATCGTTTTGACCTGTTGTCGGAGCTTGATGTGGTTTACGACAACGTCGGCGCCCGGGTGAGTGGCGCCGCCTGGTATGACGATGTGTATAACCGCAAAACAGATAACAATGATCCCAGTCGTGCCAACAGCTACTCGGTTGACTACGATCACTTCACCGATGACACACGCGAATTACATGGCCGCAAAGCCGAGATTCTGGATGCTTTTCTGTTTGGCAAAACCGAACTGGCCGGAATGTCTGCGTCAGGTCGCGTAGGCCAATACGCCATGCAATGGGGCGAAAGCCTGTTTTACGGGATGAACGGGATTGCTGGCGGCATGGCGCCCACAGATGTTGTTAAAGCTCTGTCTGTACCCAATACGCAGTTCAAAGAACTGATCCGCCCGGTAAAACAGGTATCTGGTCAGCTTCAGATCAATCCGGATGTTTCTGTCGGCGCCTACTACCAGTTTGAATGGGAGGGCAATCGCCTTCCCGCAGCGGGTAGTTACTTCTCTAGCACTGACACGTTTGGTGATGGTAACGAGCGGCTATACATCGGTGGCCCGGTCATTCCGGGTGGTGAAAATCTGGCGTTTTATCACGGCAAGGATAAGGACGCCAAAGACTCCGGGCAGGGCGGTTTCCAACTGCGCTGGCGTACGGAAACTGTGGATTGGGGCTTTTATGCCATTCGCTTCCACGACAAAAACCCGCAGCTTAACGTTCGGCCGGATTTCGCAGCGCTGAACCCGTTTACCGGTCACGCGGGCGAATACAACTGGGTGTATCCAGAAGGCATTGAGGCCTTGGGTGCCAGCTTTTCTACCACCATTAACAACTTCAATCTGGCGGGCGAGCTTTCCACCCGTTGGAATCAGCCTCTGGCGTCTACGTTACAACGCACGCTGCTGCCAGGCGAAGCCATAAACAACAGTAAAGATCCTCTGTACGCCACAGGTCATACGTTACACGCCAACTTCTCCTGGCTGGCCACGCTCGAGCCTTCGTTTGTCTCACGGGAAGCCAGTTTTCTGGGCGAATTCGCCTGGAACCGCCGTCTGAGTGTGACCAAAAATGCCGATGCGATGGACCCTAATGCGGACCGGGACGCGTGGTCGATGCGGACTGTTTACGAGCCCATGTATCGTCAAATTTCCCCAGGCCTTGACCTCAGCGTGCCCATGGGTGCCGGCTTTACCCACGGCGCTTCGTCTGCGCTGGGTACGGCGTTCGGGGCAGATCGAGGTGGCGATCTAAACATCGGAATTAAAGGCAACTATCTGAACGTCTGGAACGTGGGTCTGACATATACCCATTACTACGGTCCTGAAAATACGTTCCTCGATGGAAACAGTAATTACACGTTTGAACAAACACTGAAAGATCGCGACTTCATCGCTTTCAGTCTTAGTCGCACCTTCTGAGTTCGGGGAAGTAATATGAGAAAGTATAATAAAATTATTTGTCTGTTAACCGCGCTGAGCGCGTCGTTGCTCATGGCTAACGGTGTGTTGGCTGCTGTATCCGCCGAAGACGCAGCCAAATTGAAAACGACACTGACTCCGCTGGGTGGAGAGAGAGCGGGGAACGCTGACGGCTCTATCCCGGCCTGGACCGGCGGTTACACCACGGTCGATAAGAGCCTGGCGGCGGGAAAGCGTGGCGATCCGTTCGCTGCAGATAAACCTTTGTTTACCATCACTGCCGAAAACATGAGCAAGTACGCCGACAAGCTCGCGCCCGGTATACAGGCGATGTTCAAGAAATACCCGGAAAGCTATCGCCTTGACGTGTACGCAACCCGCCGCACTGCCGCGGCGCCAGAGTCGGTTTACGAGCAGACTTTTAAAAACGCCACCACGATCAAGCTCGCCGACAGCGCCGGCGGTCTTATGCCAGACGCCGCTGCGCAGGGTGGTATTCCGTTTCCCATTCCTAAAGATGGCGTCGAAGCCATCTGGAACCATCTGCTGCGCTGGCGCGGAGCTACATGGCGTGAAACCGCTTCGCAATACCTGGTGACTGCGGACGGTAAAACGGTGCTGACGTCTGTTGGCCTTGGCGAGTTTCAAATGCCGTATTACCTGCCAGGTGGCTCGTCGGACGGCGTGTACTGGACTGTACGGTTAGTCAACTCCGGGCCGCCTTTGCGCGCTGGTGAGGCCATTGTCGGTCGTATCAATCTTGATCAGGACAAGAGCGCGGCCTGGACTTACTTACCCGGGCAGCGCCGCGTACGTAAATTGCCAAATGCCTGTTGTGATACGCCAACACCCTCTACGGCTGGCGTTATGAGCTTTGACGAATTGTCGGTGTTTGATGGGCGTATAGATCGATTCAACTGGAAGCTCGTGGGTAAAAAGGAGATCTACCTTCCCTATAACAATAATAAAATTTTCACTATCACTGACCCCACTACTTTGCTGGATAAGCACCATCTGACGCAGGACTCACAGCGCTGGGAATTACACCGCGTATGGGTCGTTGAGGCCTCATTGGCCAACGGTAAGCGCCATGTCTTGCCCAAGAGTACTTACTATCTGGATGAAGACACCTGGACCGCTGTGTTGGGCGAGCGTTATGACCAGCAAGGCCAGCTTTCGAAAGTGCTGTGGCAACCCATGGTGACTATGCCGGATATCCCGGCAACGACTGCTTCGATGGCTGGTTTTTATGACCTGATCTCCGGTAGCTGGTTCGCTTTGAACATCCCGTCAGGTGCGAAGGAGCAATACCACATCGTCAGTCCAATCAAAGACTCGACATTTACCCCTGATGCGATGGCTGGCGAAGGCATTCGCTAGCAGGGGGAAGGCATGGTCGGCGATCAGTTCAGCTGCAGTCGTATGCTCTATGGGGTTAACAACAATGAAGAATAAAATTTGCTGCCTGCTGATTGCCACCAGCTTGTTGGGGTTGTCTTCCAGTGCTTTCTCGGGGGCGGCAAACGATGCGCTTGGTACGCCGGCGATATTGATGGCAAGGGCCGACAGCGCGGTACTGCAAGCCGTTACGCGTGCTGGCAATCGGCTGGTCGCGGCGGGAGAGCGTGGAGTCGTGCTGTTATCCGATGATAACGGCCGCAGTTGGCGGCAAGCCAAGGTACCCGTCAGCACGACCCTCACCGCGATTCAGTTTGTAGATGCTTCGAGCGGCTGGGCTGTAGGGCATTCGGGTGTGGTCTTGCATTCAACGGATGGGGGTGAGACCTGGGCTTTGCAGTTGGACGGTCGTAAGGCTGCGGAGCTTGAGTTCAGAGCTGCTTCGTCCGCTGGTAATGATGAATCAGCGCAATACCGGGTTCGCTCAGCCCAGCGTCTGATGGATGACGGTGCCGATAAGCCATTTCTTTCCCTGGCTTTCACTGATGCCCAGCATGGGCTTGTGGTCGGGGCATTCGGTATGGTCTTCCATACGGATGATGGTGGCGTGACCTGGGCTTCCTGGATGGACAGGGTCACCAATCCGCATGGCCTGCATATATACGCAGCGGTGCAGCAAGGCTTGCAGATATACCTGGCGGGGGAGCAGGGGTTCTTGCTGCGCTCGCTTGATGGCGGGCATGCTTTTTCCGCGTTGCAACCCCCTTACGAAGGAAGCTATTTCGCCGCGGCGCTGCTGCCCGATAGCACACTGGTGATTGCCGGATTACGCGGGAATATTTTCTTCTCCATTGATCGAGGTGAAAGCTTCCGGTCAGTGACCAGTCCCGCGCCGGTGTCTTGGAACGCCATTAACCTGAGCGGCGACCAGCTACTGTTCGTCAATCAGGCCGGGGCCGCATTTCAAAGCAGCTCCGCGCGGTTGAATTTATTACCCGTGGCCGCGCCTCCAGGCCATCCGTTAACTGCGCTTGCACGCGCTGATGACGGCACGCTCGTGGGTGTTGGTTTTGCTGGGGTTTCAAGCTTCGCGCCAACACTGGCCGGTATACAGTCGACTGCGGAGTAATCCATGCAAATGCCAACTTCTTCTTCCCGCACATCCCCTGCCATCAGCCTTGCCGATTTTAATACTGCTTCCGGCTCTTTACTGGAACGCGGCCTGTTCAACCATCGCGTGCTGGTGCTGATTATCTGCCTGGTCGTTACGGCGTTACTGGGGTGGCAGGCGACGCGTCTGCAGCTCAATGCCAGCTTTGAAAAAATGATTCCTACCGATCATCCGTTCATCGTCAATTACCTGGAGCATAAAAAAGATCTGGCCGGACTGGGCAACGCCGTTCGCATTGCGGTGGTTAACACGTCCGGTACCGGGATCTACGACAAGCGCTATTTGCAGACCTTGCAACAGCTCAACGACGAGGTCTATCTGCTGCCCGGTGTTGATCGCGCGTTTATGAAGTCGCTTTGGACTCCGGCGACACGTTGGGTCGGTGTGACGGAAGACGGGCTGGAAGGAGGGCCAGTGATTCCCGATGGCTACGATGGGGGCGCCAGCAGCCTCGACGCGTTAAAGCGGAATGTCGAACGCTCTAATGAGATCGGCCAATTGGTATCTTTCGACCAGCAGTCCAGCATCATCTACGTACCGCTAATGGAACGTACGCCTGATGGGAAGTTGCTGGATTACCGCAAGGTTTCTTCAGAACTCGACGCGTTGAGAAGCAAGTACCAAAGCGACAACGTCGACGTTCGCATCACCGGTTTCGCCAAGGTCGTGGGTGATTTGATTGATGGTCTGCGGCAGATACTCGTTTTTTTCGCCGCCGCCATTGCCATCACCGGTGTAGTGCTGTTCTGGTACACCCGCTGTGTACGAAGCACTCTGCTGGTGTTGAGCTGTTCAATGGTGGCGGTGGTTTGGCAACTGGGGCTGTTGCCGATGCTGGGCTATCAACTCGATCCGTATTCGGTGTTGGTACCCTTTTTGGTCTTCGCCATTGGCATGAGTCATGGCGCGCAGAAAATGAACGGCATCATGCAGGACATTGGCCGTGGAATGCATCGATCGGTAGCGGCGCGCTTCACTTTCCGTCGATTGTTTCTCGCAGGTCTCACGGCCCTGTTGTGTGATGCGGTGGGCTTTGCAGTACTGATGATCATCAAGATTCAGGTGATCCAGGACTTGGCTGTCATTGCCAGTATTGGCGTTGCGGTGCTGATTTTCACTAACCTTATCCTCCTGCCGATTCTGTTGTCATACATAGGTGTCAGCTCCGCGGCAGCGCGTCGCAGTCTTCGGGCTGAGGACGACGAGACGGCGGGTAAGGAGAAGCATCGATTCTGGATTTTTCTTGACCTGTTTACCCAGCGCCGTTGGGCCGCCGTTTGTGTGGTGGTGGCCGGGCTGATAGCGGCAGGCGGATACATGGTCAGCCTGCATTTGAAGATCGGTGACCTTGATTCCGGCGCACCCGAACTGCGCGCCGACTCACGATATAACCAGGACAATAGCTACCTGGCTCATCACTACGGAGCCAGCAGCGATGTGTTTGCCGTCATGGTCAAAACCCCGGCTGGGGGATGTGCGGTCTACGATACGTTGCATCGCGTCGACAGTCTTGATTGGCAGCTTCGTGGATTGGACGGGGTGGACTCTACCAATTCATTGGCATTGCTTAATCGCCGCGTGTTGGTAGGGCTCTCTGAGGGAAACCCGAAATGGTACGAGTTGGTCAATAACCAAACGACCCTCAACATGGTGACTGCTGGTGCTCCACGTGGCTTGTACAACGACGACTGCAGTTTGCTGACTCAGTATGCGTATCTGTCGGACCATAAGGCAGACACACTTGAGCGAGTGGTCAACAGCGTCGAGTCTTTCGCCAGAGAAAACAACAGCGAGCAAGCGCAGTTCTTACTGGCAGCAGGCAGTGCGGGCATCGAAGCGGCGACCAACATCGTTGTCAAACAAGCCAGCCGTGAAATGCTGTGGTGGGTGTACGGCGCGGTGGTGATTCTCTGTCTGGTCACATTCCGCTCATGGCGGGCAGTGTTATGCGCGGTGCTGCCGTTGATGCTCACCTCAATCCTGTGTGAGGCCTTGATGGTGTGGCTGGGGATAGGCGTGAAGGTCGCCACTCTTCCGGTCATCGCATTAGGCGTTGGCATTGGAGTGGACTACGCGTTGTACGTGATGAGCATTGTCCTGGCCCAACTGCGCATGGGCGCCAGCCTCTCGGAAGCCTATTACCGCGCGCTTTTATTCACCGGCAAAGTGGTGATGTTGACCGGCGTCACGCTCGCTATCGGGGTCGGTACCTGGGTTTTCTCTCCGATCAAGTTTCAAGCTGACATGGGCATCCTGCTGGCATTCATGTTCATCTGGAACATGGTAGGCGCACTCATCCTGTTGCCAGCGCTCGCTTATTTCCTGCTGCCCGTTCAGAAGCGTGAGCCAGGGGCAGAGGAAAGTTCTGATGCCCATTCAAAAATCCCAGTTGTTGACGCCCAACTCTCAGTCGAGTTCCAGCACTCAACCAGACGTGAGCCTCTGCTCTCGTCTCGTTGATCAAGGCTCCTCCATGACTATAAAAAGAGGTGATTAACCGTGAAGTATCTACTCAATACCTGGTACGTCGCCGCGTGGGCTGACGAACTCATTGATGGCGGCCTTCTGGCTCGCACAATTGTTGAGCAACCGATTGTTTTTTTCAGGGACACGCTTAACCAAGTCCGTGCCATCTATGATCGTTGCCCTCATCGATTCGCGCCCTTGCACGATGGCAAGCTGGTCGGGGACAGCATCCAGTGTGCCTATCACGGTCTGCATTTCAATGGCAGCGGCGCGTGTACGCTCAACCCGCACGGCGAAGGAAACATTCCTAAAGCTGCCTGCGTGCGTTCTTTTCCCGTAGTAGAACGCGATGATTTGATCTGGGTATGGACGGGCGAAGTGGCGCTTGCCGACGAAAACCTCATTCCGGATTTTGCCTTTTACAAAGAAGCGCCCGAAGCCGCCAAAGGCAAAGGCTATCTGCCGACTAAAGCAAATTACGAGCTTCTGTCAGACAACATCATGGATCTGAGTCATGTGGACTTTCTGCATCCCGACACCTTGGGAGGAGGGGCTTTGTCCAGCGCCCGTGCCCAAGTGGAAGAGCTGCCTGAGAGCAAGGTGCGTATCAGTTGGTGGGCACCCAACGATGTAGCGCCACCAGCGTTTGGCTCGCAGATGGAAAACCCCAACAACGCCGATGTATGGGCTGACGTGGTTTGGCACCCGCCAGGTTTCATGCTTCTTCGTAGCGGAGCAACACCCACAGGCCAGCCGGTTGAAGAGGGGCCACATTCAGTCAATTTGCATCTGATGACCCCTCAGGATGCTGGCAACACTCATTACTTTTATGCCAACACGCGCAGCTTCGAAAGGGACAATCACGAACTCAATGGCTTTATCCAGCACATGTTGGTAGGCGTTTTTTCTAACGAAGACAAACCAATGGTTGAGGCCCAGCAACGTCAGATAGGCAGCGTCGATCTGCTTTCCTTGAGCCCGGTTCTGCTGCCTGTAGACGCGGGGGCTATCCGTTGCCGGCGCGTATTGAAGCGCTTGGTTGATGCCGAGAGCGCGGCCTTGCCGCTGACGCAAAGCGCCTGACGCCCTGCGTTTTCCTGACCTGTCTTTTCGCTAAAGGAGATACCCACGATGAGTTTCTTACGTAATGCCTGGTACGCCGCTGGATGGGACACCGAAGTTGCGACTGATACGCTGTTTGAGCGAACGCTGCTAAACGAGACCGTACTGTTTTTTCGCGACACTGCGGGCAAGGCACAGGCCATTTCAAATCGCTGTCCGCACCGGTTTGCACCCCTGAGCATGGGCACTCTGGTGGGTGATGCGGTTCGCTGCGCTTATCACGGTCTGCAGTTCGATGGCTCCGGCGCCTGCGTGCATAACCCCCACGGTGATGGCGCCATCCCTAAAGCGGCCAAGGTAAAAAAATACCCTTTAGTGGAGCGCTTCAGTCTGCTGTGGATCTGGATGGGTGAGGAGGAACTGGCTGATGACGCGCTGATTCCGGATTTCAGCTGCATGGACCCCGAGCACTTCTACGTGGGCAAGCGTTACCTGCATGCCAAGGCGAACTATGTGCTGGAGACCGACAACATCATGGACCTCAGCCATATCGAGTTTCTTCATCCGGGCACTTTAGGTGGTGATGGCGTCAGGAGTGCCTTGACCAGCGTTCAGGAGACGGAAAATACAGTCTGGTCCAATCGGCAGACCGTAGCCGAGATCATGCCGGACTTCCTGTATGACGCATGGCAAATCCCACACGGGACCCTTGTCGATCGCTGGATTGACGTGCGCTGGGATGCACCTGCGAACATGTTGCTGTTGTCAGGTGCGGTGGCAACGGGCAAGCCTCGTGCAGAGGGAGTATCCAGCCCGATCCCACACTTGTTTACCCCAGAAACCGAAACCACAACGCATTACTGGTTTTCCATGTGCTTCCCCAAGGCTATGGGGGAGTTCGGCGCACATTTGGCCGAAGAGCAGGCAGGGGCCATCAACGTACCGTTCACGACGGAAGACCTGCCCATGCTGGAAAACCAGCAGAAAATGATTGGCGACGCTGCGTTCTGGGATTTGAAGCCGGTACTTCTCATCGGCGATGCCGGCGCCATCCGGGCAAGGCGCGTGCTGGATCGCTTGATCGCTGCTGAGCAGCAGGGCCGGGGTTAATCATGTTGGAGGTCCGGGTTACCCGTAAGAGCATCGAAGCTGAGGGTATCTGCAGTTTCGAACTGGCGGCCGAGGATGGCGGCGTGCTGCCAGCGTTCAGTGCCGGATCGCACATCGATGTGCATATTCCAGGGGCGATCGTCCGTCAGTATTCGTTGTTCAACTCGCCTGCTGAAAAAGATCGCTATTTGATTGGTGTGCTGCTGGATCAGGCTTCTCGCGGCGGTTCCAAAGCGATGCATGAGCAAGTGCATGAGGGGACGCGCCTCACTATCAGTGAGCCGCGAAATTTATTTCCACTGGCCCATGAAGCCAGGCGCTCGTTGTTGTTCGCGGGGGGTATCGGCATAACCCCGATCCTTTGCATGGCGACCCGTCTTGCGCAGATCGGTCAGACATTTGAACTGCACTACTGTGGCCGCTCGGCATCGCGTACTGCGTTCGTGCAGAGCATTCAGGCGTCACCCATCGCCGACCGGGTACATTTTCATTTTGACGAGGGTGACGCTGCACAAAAGCTTGATGCTCCTGCCTTGCTTGCAGGCTTTGCCGAGGGCGATCACCTCTATGTCTGCGGCCCCGCCGGTTTTATGGAGTTTGTGCTGTCGTCAGCCCGTTCAGCAGGCTGGGCTGAGGAAAACCTGCACCGTGAATATTTCGCTGCGGCGCCCACGGTAAAGGCGGATGACGGCTCGTTTGAGGTTCAGTTGGCGAGCTCGGGGCAGTGTCTGCACATCCCGGCGAACCGCTCCGTCGCCGAAGTCTTGAATGAGGCTGGCATCGACATTCCGCTCTCCTGCGAACAAGGAATTTGCGGTACCTGCCTGACGCGTGTGCTGGAAGGTACGCCTGATCATCGGGACATGTTCCTCACTACTGCTGAGCAAGCACGTAATGACCAGTTCACGCCATGTTGCTCGCGTTCTAAATCGCCTCGTCTCGTACTGGATATTTAAGGATCAGCAATCAGCATCTCCAATTTTACCTGCGGCCTGACCCTTTTAAAGTTGCTGAGTCGAGCCAGAACTCTAGGTACATGCACATGAGTGAATTGTTCACCCTTGTCGGGAAGGTAGCCCTGGTTACCGGCGGCACTCGAGGAATCGGCTTCGCCATCGCACAGGCACTCGGCCTGGCCGGAGCCCGCGTAGTCATCAGCAGTGAGAGCGCCGAGGACTGTACTCGCGCAGTCGATCTGCTGGAGAGGCAGGGCATAAGTGTTAACGCGATTGCCGCCGATTTGCGTGGGCAAGTTGAAGTCGATGGCTTAGCCAGGCGAGTCCTCGATCTTCACGGAGGCATTGACGTACTGATTTGTAACGCAGGCGTGGCGCCGCATATCGGCCCGATCTCCAGCGCCAACTCGGATGATTGGGACCTGACCATGACAGTCAATCTTCGCAGCGCGTTATGGCTGACCAGCGCGGTACTGCCGTCGATGGCTGAGCGGGGAGGAGGGAGCGTCGTTCTGATGGCCAGCATCGCCGCTATACGGGGTAACAAAGGACTAGGGCTGTACGCCTTGTCCAAAGCGGGTTTGGCTCAGCTTGCGCGAAATCTTGCGGTGGAATGGGGCCCGTCGAATATTCGCGTGAATGCGATCAGTCCTGGCCTGATCCAGACCGACTTCGCTCGCCCGTTGACTGAGCAACCGCAGGTACTGGAGCGTCGACTGGCGCTCACCCCGCTGCGACGTATCGGGCAGCCGGAGGAGGTAGCCGCGTTAGCGCTGCTGTTAGCGACGCCCGCTGGGGGATTTATCACCGGACAAAATATCGTTGTCGATGGTGGGACCACCATAGGCGATGGCAATTGATTGATAGGAGACAAGCATGTCAGAGCTACCGGATTTCAAGCGAGTGGTGACCGGCCACAATGCCGAGGGGAAGGCGATCGTCGTGACCAGCGGGCCGACACCCAACAATTTTCCGCTCAAAGCAGCGCCCGGCACGGTGTTCTACGAAGTCTGGAACACGACTGAAACGCCTGCCGTCATAGACAACGGCACTGACCCTACCGAAAAGCCCCTGCAGCTGAGCCCGACTGCGTTGGGCAGTTTGATTCGTGTGGTGGACATTCCGCCAGACAGCACCCACAGCCAGGTCAGCGCAGAGGAAGCCGCTGCTACCTTCGGCGAAATCGGCGAAGCTCATGCCGGTACAGGCGGCGCCAATGCCAGGCACAAACTGATGCATCGAACCGAAACCATCGATTACGGCGTCGTGACTGAAGGCGAAGTCTGGCTGGTGCTGGACGAAGAAGAAGTGCAGTTGAAAACAGGCGACATTGTCGTTCAGCGGGGCACCAATCACGCCTGGAGCAATCGGTCGGAGCAGATGGCACGCATGGTCTTCATTCTGCTCGATGGGCGATTTGCGCCTGAGCTTGTTATAGGTGCCCACTCATGAAGCTGGCAACGCTCAAGAATCACACGCGCGATGGTCAGTTGGTGGTCATTTCCCGTGACCTGCAATTTGCCGTGGATGCCTCACCGTTGGCAGCAACCATGCAGCTGGCGATCGAACACTGGGGCTACATCGAGGCAGACCTGAACCTGCTCTATCAAAATCTCAACAATGGCATGGCTGAGGGCGCATTCAACTTTGATCCGGCAAATGCCATGGCGCCTATGCCTCGGGCTTATCAGTGGCTGGATGGTTCGGCTTTCACCAGCCACGGCAAACTGATGGAAAAAGCGTTCAACCTGCCACCTATCGAGGGCGCCGAACACACCCCGCTGATGTACCAAGGCGCAGGCGATGATTTCCTCGGTGGCCGTGATGATCTCCTGCTCCCCTCCGAAGCGCATGGCATCGACTTCGAGGGCGAGCTCGCGGTACTGGTCGACGACGTCCCCATGGGCTGCAGCGCTGAAGAGGCGCTCAAGCACATCAGACTCATACTTCAGCTCAACGACGTCAGCTTGCGCGCGCTTGCGCCCCGGGAAATGAAAACAGGCTTTGGCTTCCTTCAAGCCAAGCCTTCTTCAAGCTTTGCGCCAGTAGCAGTTACACCGGACGAATTGGGTGAAGCGTGGGTTGAGGGTCGCCTGCACCTGCCGGTCCATATTGACTGGAACGGCAAGTGGTTTGGTAATCCCCATGCCGGCCAGATGACCTTTGGTTTCGGTGATTTGATTGCCCATGCTGCCCTGACCCGGACCTTGCGCGCCGGGACCATTGTCGGTTCGGGGACCATCTCGAACGCCGATGGCAATGTCGGGTCGGCCTGCATCGCGGAGCGCCGGGCTCTGGAGCTGCTTGAATTCGGTGAGCCGCGCACACCGTTCATGCGTTTCGGCGACCACGTGCGCATGGATGTTGTCGATGGCTGCGGCAAGTCAGTATTTGGCGGTATCAATCAACGCATCGTCCAGGCCACGCGTTAAGGTGAACGGTATGCGTGTGTTGATAACCGGTGCAAATGGCCTCATCGGCCGTGAACTGACTTCAAGGCTGTTGGCGCAAGGGACCGTGCGAGGGAGAGTCATCGATGCGCTGCTGGTACTGGATAAAGAGTTGTCGAGCCTGCCTGAAGATTCACGTCTGCGTCGGCACACCTTGAGCCTCTGCGATGCAGCTTCAATCCGACGAGTGTTGGCCGATGGCATTGATCTGGTATTCCACTTGGCGGGTGTTTCACCGAGCGTGGCCGAAACCCAGTACGAACTCGGCTACCAACTCAATCTGCTTGCCAGCCAGGAACTGTTTAGTCAGCTGCGCTCGAATCGCAAGCCAGCGGTGCTGGTTTTCGCAAGTAGCACGGCGGTGTACGGGAGAGTACTGCCCATGCGTATGGATGAGCAGGCCGCTGTTAAGCCCGATTCATCCTACGGCTATCACAGCGTAATGGTTGAGTACCTCTTGGAAAGTTTGTCCCGACGCGGTGAGGTTGATGGTCGTGTGATTCGTCTCCCGGATCTCGTCGCGCCTCATGTTCTGAACAATGAGGTCATGAGCAATCTACTCCTGGCTGTTTCAAAGAACGAAATGTTCCGCTGTCCTGTTTCGCCAGATGCGACGACGTGGCGGATGTCGGTGAGCTGCGCGGTTCATAACCTTATCCATGCAGCAGAGCTGGATCTGCAATCTCATAGGGATCGACGTATCTGGCAGTTACCCGTGCTGCATTTGTCCGTTGCGAAAATGGTAGATGCGCTATCGGCTCGCTTCGGTCGCGACTGCCTCAGTCTGATTAACTTCGACCCCGTTCCGGAGCTGACGGGGGGTGTGGATAGTTTCCCTGTCATCAAAACGCCGCTAGCGCGTGCCGCTGGTTTCACCCATGACGGTACTGCCGCTTCGCTGCTAAAGCACGTCTTGGAGTCAGCACCCGTAAAGCCTCGGCGCTCGAAAACCAGGGTAGCGACCTAAACCCCCAGTCGCTTGGGCAAGCGTATGCCGAGTCTGGCAAAGACAAACCTGCTTAAACAGAATTCGCAACAATCGGCGTCATATTTCACCGTCCAAAATAATAAGGAGAAGCACATGTCCGGTAATCGTGGTGTTGTTTATTTAGGGGCCGGTAAGGTCGAAGTACAGAAAATAGACTATCCAAAAATGCAGGACCCACGCGGCAAGAAGATCGAGCACGGGGTCATTCTGCGTGTGGTTTCCACCAACATCTGCGGCTCGGACCAGCACATGGTGCGCGGTCGTACGACTGCCCAGGTGGGGCTGGTTCTGGGTCACGAAATCACCGGTGAAGTGATCGAAATGGGTACCGGCGTCGAAAACCTCAAGATCGGCGATCTGGTGTCCGTCCCGTTCAACGTCGCCTGCGGCCTGTGCCGCTCTTGCAAAGAACAACACACGGGCGTGTGCCTGACGGTCAATCCGGGCCGCCCCGGTGGCGCATACGGTTACGTCGACATGGGTGACTGGACCGGTGGCCAGGCTGAATATGTGTTGGTGCCTTACGCCGACTTCAACCTGCTCAAACTGCCTGATCGCGACAAAGCGATGGAGAAGATTCGCGACCTCACTTGCCTGTCCGACATCCTGCCAACCGGTTATCACGGTGCCGTGACCGCGGGCGTCGGCCCAGGCAGCAGCGTTTACATCGCAGGCGCTGGCCCGGTGGGTCTGGCTGCGGCTGCGTCGGCGCGGCTGTTGGGCGCTGCCGTTGTCATCGTCGGTGACGTCAACCCTGTGCGTCTGGCCCATGCCAAAGCTCAAGGTTTTGAAATCGCTGATCTTTCCAAGGACACCCCGCTGCACGAGCAGATCGCCGCATTGCTGGGCGAACCTGAAGTAGATTGCGCGGTAGACGCCGTGGGTTTTGAAGCGCGCGGCCACGGTCACGATGGCGTCAAGGCCGAAGCGCCTGCGACCGTGCTCAACTCGCTGATGGGCGTGGTCCGCGTAGCCGGCAAGATCGGTATTCCGGGCCTATACGTGACCGAAGATCCGGGTGCTGTCGATGCTGCCGCGAAAATGGGCAGCCTGAGCATTCGCTTCGGTCTTGGCTGGGCCAAATCCCACAGCTTCCATACCGGCCAGACTCCGGTCATGAAGTACAACCGTCAGCTGATGCAGGCGATCATGTGGGACCGTATCAACATTGCCGACGTGGTCGGTGTCGAAGTCATCACCCTCGATGACGCACCGCGCGGTTACGGCGAATTCGATGCAGGCGTACCGAAGAAATTCGTGATCGATCCGCATAAGTTGTTTAGCGCGGCTTAAAGCTGAGTAGTTGTGCCCTTCAGGTATTAGCTTGCCCGCATTGACTCAGACTTCTTCTGATTTACATGCGGGCCAGTTCCAGAGAGTCATGTCATGAAAAAAGTCGCTGCTGGTGCGTTCTTGCTTCTGGTTCCGTTTATTGTTCCTGCCGATGAAAAACAAGCGGCCCAAGCGCTGCTGGAGCGTGCTGTTGATTATTACTCGACCCAGGGGGACGCTGCATTTGCAGCGTTCAGTCGCCAGGGAGAGTTTATCGACAGTGAGCGCTATGTGTTCGTCGTCGACACGCAGGGGAAAATGCTGGCGAGCGGTGGCCCGTCTGCCGTGCTGATAGGTAGGGATGTATCAAACGTAATCGCGCCGCAGCTGCAGTCCGCCTTCAAACAGGCCCTCAATACCGCGCAAGAACAAGGGGTGCAGAGCGCCGAATACTATTGGAAGAACCCGGCAGACAATCACGTCGAGCGTAAGCGGGTTTATTTCCGCAGAGTTGGCGACCGAATTATCGCCGTAGGCCAGTACCTTCCGCGCGCATCTCCCCAACAAGCGAAGGAACTGTTAGCGCGTGCGTCCACCGCTATTGCGAAAGATCCCGAGGGTAGCTTTTCTGCGATCAATCACCTGTCTGCCGAGTTTCATGAGGATGACCTCTACGTATTTGTAGTGGATCTCCCAAGCGGGCGCTATGTGGCCCATGGCTATAATCTAAGGCTGCTCGGAGTGAAGTTTTCCAGCATCCATGACCCAGATGGCAAACCCGTTGGGGCGCCGATTCTGGCCTCGATAGGCAAATCTGATCAGGGCGGATACGACTACAAATGGAAAAATCCGGTCACCGGGAAGGTGGAAGAAAAACACGCTTTGTTTAGCAAGGTGGGGCATTACCTGGTTGCTGTGGGGTACTACATCAATCCTGAGTAAATCTTCGGTCGTTTAAACTATCCTCCGCTGAGTTTGGCCGGCGATTGACGTTAATAGCGCAAAGGAATTTCATAAAAAAACGCCGATTAGAGTCGGCGCTTTTTTTTCAGATACGAACACGACTAAGCGATATGACCACCCAGCGTTTCCGCTACCCAGTCCGCAATATAGTGTCCAGCGTTTACGGGATTATCGAAGCTTGAATGCTGCACGCCGCCTTCGCGATCAGTGAAGATTTTCAGCTCACGCTTCGGACTATTGACCAATTGCTCGTAGGTGCGCTCAGCCCATTTCAGAGGAATCTGCGAGTCTTTTTCACCGTGAGTGACGAGAAACGGCACCTTGATGCGATCAAGCACGCCGTCCAGATGCACGTTCTCGGCAATGGTCATGAACTCGTCGACGTCTTTGGCACCCCATACCCAGCACACATGGGACCAGTAATGAGGCACAGGGAAGCTTCCTTCTTTTTCAAGGCGGCGTTTCTGGACGTCGCGCCAGTCGTGGTTGGCGCCCCATACCAGACCACACGCGAAACGAGGTTCGAACGCTACCGCGCGTGGGCAGTAGTAGCCTCCGAGAGAGACGCCTTCCAGGCCGATACGCTTTGGATCAACGTCGCTGCGCTCTTCTAGCCAGTCCACGACGCGACTCGCCCAGTGTTCGCTGTCGTAACGTGCAATCAGGTTGTGCAAGCGCAAGGCTTCCCCGGTTCCAGGCTGGTCAATCAGCAGTGACGCTACCCCTCGTTTCGCCAACCAGAACGGCAGACCCACGCGGTATTTCATTTCTTTGGTCGAGTCCAGACCATTGACCTGCACAAGAATCGGTTGTGGACCGCTTACCCCTTCGGCACGTACCAACAAGCCTGAAATATGGGTGCCTTCGTATGGGATTTCCACGCGTTCACAATTTTCTTTAGAGAGCTTGATACCTCGCTCGAAGGTATCGAGAAACGTCTTGTACAGTTCCGTACGACCTTCGCCCCCATGAGCCTGCAGACGTTCGCAAGTCAGGTAATACGTGGCCGCGCGATTGTATTTTTCTCCAGCAGACAGAAGACGACCCTGTTGTTCGTCCTCCTTTGCCATGTCGCAAAGCTTGTCTGCCATCTTTGCCCAGGTTTCGCGGAATGCTTTGGTACCCGCTGCATCGGGTTGTTTGGCAGCCTCTTGCAGTGGCGCGCACATTTCTTCGATTTCGCCCATACGAGCGCCCATCTCGATGGCGAGGTCTACAGAGAGGTTCCAGACATAGTTGGTGGGGAAGTATCGAAACATGATTGTTATTGTCCTTATGGATACGGTAGCCAACGGCCCTGCGAGCCTGCAAGAGGCCATGCCGGTTGTGGGGCAAGGTAAGCGCGGCCTATCCATTTGGCCAATCGTGAGTCGGGATGGCAGGTATCGTGGAGCACGATACTCGCCGGGGCAGCAAGATCTGATTTCCGCTGCGCACTGATGCCGCATGTATCGCGCGGGCAGATACAACCTATCCTCAGATGCGATTAGTAAAATTGCGGTTTTACGCAGACCCTTGATGATAGCGACGCGGCCCTTATCTGCGTCGAAAATAAAAATACCTGGCCAGGACGAGCGTGCTGACGATGCGTCGTTGGTACTGCCAAATGTGCGGGCATCGCAAGTCTGAGCCCGCACTTTTCCGATCCGGGTTCTGCGGCGGAGTACCTATTCGTGTCTCAAGCAAATCACCTGTTGGTCAAGAGTACGCGTCGGCTGGTCGACCTCTCGGTGACCCTGGAAAACAACCCCTATACCGACCCGCCCAGTTTGTTGCCAAAAATCGATTACATGGATCACCAGCAGGGCTGGCCTGAGATGTCGGCCATGTTTCCAGGTCTTGAGCTCGATCAGATGCCGGGACAAGAATCCTGGGCTGCCGAGTACCTGCAAATTACCACCCACAGCGGCACCCACATGGATGCGCCTTGGCACTACGCCTCTACCACCAATGGCGGACAGCCCGCTTTTGGTATTGATGAGCTGCCACTGGAGTGGTGTCTGCAACCCGGTGTGAAGCTGGATTTCCGTAATTTTCCTGACGGGCATGTGGTAAGCGCTGCAGAAATAGAAGCCGAACTGTCTCGCATCAATCACACCCTCCAACCTTTGGACATCGTGCTGATCAACACCCGCGCCGGCGATATTTTTGGCCAGCCGGGCTATCTGGACGCCGGGGTAGGTATCGGTCGTGAAGCCACGCTTTATCTTTTAGAGCGCGGTATACGGGTGGTGGGTACCGATGCCTGGAGCTGGGACGCACCCTTCAAATACACCCGTGAACGTTTCGCGGCGAATGGCGATGCATCCATCATTTGGGAAGGCCACAAAGCTGGACGAGACATTGGTTACGGGCAAATGGAAAAACTGGCGAACCTGCATACGCTGCCCTCAACCGGGTTTCTTGTCTCGTGCTTTCCCTACAAAATAAAGCATGCGTCCGCCGGTTTCGTGCGGGCCGTGGCGATATTCGAGGGTTGAATGCGCACGGGCGTTGAGGCGATTGGTGAGCTGCTTTTATTTTCGACGTCGGGGCTCAGGAGATTGCGAACACGACGGATTGGGGCCTTGGTGCCAAAAGAGCGAGCTCTATTTTTTGGATAACAGCTGTAGGCATTGGTGTAATACCGGCGATGCGTCGCCTGCACGAAAGCTCACAACGATGGGCGAAGTCGCGCTGCTGTCCAACAGCGGCGTGTAGCCAATGTCGTCGCGATGCAGTCTCTGAACTGAAGCGGGTACCAATGTGACGCCGATGCCAGCCGCCACCAGACCGATGGCCGTTTGTAGCTCATTTACCGTTTGTACGACGCGAATTTTCAGACCTTGAGCTGAAAAAATGCCAAGTACATGGTCGGCATAACTAGGGCGCGGTGAACCAGGGTAAAGAACGAACGGCTCGGCAGCCAGCTGTTCGAGAGTGACGGGACCGGTTAACAGAGGATGTCCGGCGGGGAGTGCCGCCACGAGTGGGTCCTGACGTAAAATTTCCTGAGTGATGGTGGGGTCATCGAAGATCATCCTGCCGAATCCGATATCGATGCGGCCAGTCTTCAACGCTTCGAGCTGTTGCAATGTAATCAGCTCGGACAGCCCTAGCTCGACATCGCCCAGGCCGCGCAATTGACGGATTAATTCAGGCAGTGCGCCGTACAAGGTAGAGGGGGCGAAACCGATCCCTAGCCAGCGTTTTTGGTCCGTAGCAACACGACGTGTGTCGTCGCCAACGCGCGCCAGTTGGTCAAGAAGTTGGCTGGAGTGCTCGTGAAAAAAACGACCGGCAGCGGTCAGCCGCACGGGTCTAGAGCGCTCCAGTAACGCGACCCCCAACTCCTCCTCCAATTGCTGGATCTGTCGACTCAGCGGAGGCTGGGCAATGTTCAGTTCTTCGGCGGCACGGGTGAAGTTGAGGGTATGCGCAAGCACCCGGAAGTAGCGCAAATGACGAAGTTCCACGATACCTCCAAGGTATCAAACCAGACCTAATCAATATTGGACGGTCCGCTTGCCCAGCGTCAATCTCTGACCAATAACAAACACAATGCAGACGGAACGCTCATGACCGCTATCACCATCGAACGCTTCGATACACAAATCGTCGACCTCCCTACTATCAGACCGCACAAGCTGGCCATGCACACCATGCACGGCCAGACGCTGGTCATTCTGCGCATTCAATCCAGCGACGGCATCATTGGCGTCGGTGAGGCCACGACCATCGGAGGGCTGGCTTACGCTGGCGAAAGCCCCGAAAGCATCAAGGTCAATCTCGATAAATGGTTCGGTCCTTTGCTGATAGGGCAAGACGCCACTAATCTCAACGCCGCCATGCAACGGGTTGACCGCGCTATTCGCGGCAACACATTTGCGCGTTCCGCCGTGGAGACAGCCTTGCTCGATGCACAGGGCAAGCGCCTTGGGCTGCCGGTGGCGGAAGTGCTGGGCGGTCGCGTGCGAGATGGCGTGGAAGTCGCGTGGACGCTTGCCAGCGGCGATACGGCCCGGGACATCGAGGAAGCCGAGCGCATGCTCGACTTGCGTCGCCACCGCCACTTCAAGGTGAAGATCGGAGCCGGGGAATCGGCCCGCGATATCGCCCACGTGGCGGCGATCAAACGTGCCCTTGGTGATCGCGCCAGCGTACGCGTCGATATCAACCAGGCATGGAGCGAGGCCGTCGCCATTCGCGCCTGCCGCCTGCTGGCCGATGCAGGCGTCGAGCTGATCGAGCAACCGCTGTCCCGTTACGATCGTCCGGGTATGGTGCGGCTCAGTGCTCACAGTCCAATACCGCTGATGGCCGATGAAGCGATCGAGTCGGTTCAGGACAGCTTTGCCCTCGCGCAAATGGGCGCTGCGTCTATCTTTGCGCTAAAAATCGCCAAGACCGGAGGCCCACTGGCGGTATTGCGCACGGCCGCGATAGCTCAGGCCGCAGGCATCGGGCTGTACGGCGGCACCATGCTTGAGGGCAGCATCGGCACGCTGGCATCCGCTCACGCATTCGCCACGCTCGACAAGCTGGAGTGGCATACCGAGCTGTTCGGGCCGCTGCTGTTGACCGAAGACATTTTGGTTGAACCCCCCGTGTATCGAGACTTCCAGCTGATGATTCCCCACACACCCGGTTTGGGAATCGAGCTGGATGAAGAACGTCTTTCGCGCTTTGCGCGCCGCTGATCAGCCATTACAAAAAGGATACTCACAGCATGCTTTTCCACGTACGCATGACCGTCAAACTGCCGACCGATATGCCAGTTGAAAAGGCCAACCAGCTAAAGGCCGATGAGAAGGAATTGGCCCAGCGTCTGCAACAAGAAGGCATCTGGCGCCATCTATGGCGTCTCGCTGGCCTCTACGCCAATGTCAGCGTATTCGATGTGCCGGATAACCAGACGCTGCATGACACGTTGATGCAATTGCCGCTGTATCCCTACATGGAAATCGAAGTCACGCCGATGTGCCGCCATCCGTCGTCGATTCATGCCGACGACCGCTGAGTTCAGAAGGTTTGCAGCACTGACATCGACAAGATAAATAATAGTGATGAGGACAAAGACCATGACCGTTCGTATTTCCCAAACAGCTGAAGTGCAGCAATTCTTCGAAAAAGCATCCGGCTTCGATCAGCCAACTGGCAACCAGCGGATGAAGAACGTCGTTCACCGTGTGCTGAATGACTCGATCAAAATCATCGAGGATTTGCAGATAACCCCGGAAGAGTTCTGGAAAGCCGTCAATTACCTGAATGATCTGGGCAGCCGCCAAGAGGCAGGGCTGATCGTTGCGGGCCTGGGGCTGGAGCATTATCTGGACCTGCTGATGGACGCTGAAGATGAACAGGCCGGTCATACCGGCGGTACGCCTCGCACCATCGAAGGCCCGCTGTACGTGGCCGGTGCTCCCTTGTCAGAGCACTACGCCCGCCTGGATGATGGCCAGGACCCTGGCACGGTGTTGTTCATGACAGGGCAGGTGCGTGGCACCGATAACGAGCCGCTGGCCAATGCAGTAGTCGATGTCTGGCACGCGAACACTGGCGGCACTTACTCGTATTTCGATCCTTCGCAGTCCGAGTTCAATCTGCGTCGCCGTATCTTGACTGACGCCGAGGGCCGCTACCGCTTCCAAAGCATCGTGCCCTCGGGCTATGGTTGCCCGCCGGACGGTCCGACCCAGCAACTGCTGGATCAGTTGGGGCGTCACGGTCAGCGCCCTGCACATATTCACTTCTTTATCTCGGCGCCGGGACATCGTCATCTGACCACGCAAATCAACCTGGCGGGCGATCAATACCTGCACGATGACTTCGCTTACGCAACGCGTGATGAGCTGATTGCCGAGATTAATTTCAGTGAAAACGCCGATGGCCAGCGTGCTGACATCGAGTTCGATTTTGTGCTTCAACCTACCGCTGCTCCCGAGGATGAAAGCCGTCCTGAGCGGGTGAGGGCGCTTGAGGTGTGACTTACCCTGTCGCTTGATGTCCGAGCCTGCGCAGCGATTGCTGACGCAGGCTTTTTGGCTTCAGCCTGGCCTTGAATAATAAAACTAAAGAGGCGTGAACATGACCGTGTTATTGAGTGATCGCAGCCAGATTTTCGAGCGTGCCGATGCCTATGCCGTGTCGGAGTACGTTAACAAGCATGTAGGCACTCACCGCATTCGCCTGCCGCCCGTAGGCCGCCCCGAGGCGAGCATCAGCCATCGTACGTTTTCCACCCTGGACTTGTGCCGAATCAGTTATGGCGCGCCGGTACAGGTCACATCTGATGCGCTGGAAAGTGTCTATCACCTGCAGATCCTGCTTCAGGGCCACTGCCGATCTGTCGTCCACGGCAAGGAACAGCTCTTGCGGACCGGCGAGATTCTGTTGATCAATCCCGATGACCCGGTGGACCTGACGTATTCGGCGGACTGCGAAAAATTCATCGTCAAGTTGCCGGTGAGGCTGCTGGAAAACGCCTGTCTGGACCAGCACTGGACTTTGCCGCCACACGGGATTCGCTTTGATGCTGCGCGCCACCAGCTAGCGCAGATCGAGGGTTTCGTGCAACTGCTCGGGCTTATTTGCCACGAAGCCGAGAACGGTGCCGACCCGCAAGTCCAGGGGCTATACGAACGCATCGTCGCCAGCAAACTGCTGGGATTGCTCGCCAGCAACGTGTTGCGCATCATCCCTGCGTCTGAAGAACACGGTGGATTTGAACCGGTGCGACAGTTCATTGAAGAAAACCTGACCAAAGACATCGCCATTGAACAACTGGTCAGCGTCGCACGAGTGAGTGAGCGTTCTCTGTACACCATGTTTGAGCGTCAGATCGGATTGACTCCCCGCGATTACATACGCCAACGCAAACTTGAGCGTGTGCATGAAGCCTTGCAGTCAGCGAGTGCTCGCAGTGTGACCGAAGTGGCGCTGGACCACGGTTTTTTGCATTTGGGGCGCTTTTCGGAGGCCTACCGCAAACGCTTCGGTGAGTTGCCTTCACAGACCCGACGCCGCCCCCATTGAGAGGCTTTGCACTGAGTGGATAACGATTAGCAGACACTGGATATTGATGGAGGCGGCGAAGAAGTAGGGTGAGGGGGCCTGATACAAGAACAACCGAGGGCCTACCCCATGATCAGCACACTCGACAGACTCGCCCATCAACTGCGCGAATCCGTTCAGGACGATCCCGTTACTGGAGTCTTCCGTTGCCGCCGCGACATTTTTACCGACACTGAACTGTTTGCGCTGGAGATGAAGCACATCTTTGAAAGCGGTTGGGTCTACCTGGCGCACGAAAGCCAGGTGCCTGAAATCAATGACTACTTCACCACCTACATCGGCCGTCAGCCCGTCGTTGTCACCCGCGACAAACAAGGTGCGTTGCATGGGTTGATCAATGCCTGCGCACACCGCGGCGCGATGTTGTGCCGCCGCAAGCAAGGTAATAAAGGTTCATTTACCTGCCCGTTCCATGGCTGGACATTCAGCAACGCCGGTAAGCTGCTCAAAGTCAAAGACGCCAAGACCGGCGCTTACCCTGACAGCTTTGATTGCGATGGCTCTCACGACCTGACGCGGCTGGGCCGCTTCGAAAATTATCGCGGCTTTCTTTTTGGCAGTCTCAGCGAGGCCGTTCCGGAGTTGAGTGATTACCTGGGCGAAACCCGGGTCATCATCGATCAGATGGTCGATCAGGCGCCTGAGGGGTTAGAGGTGTTGCGTGGCAGTTCCTCCTACGTCTACGACGGCAACTGGAAATTACAAATCGAGAACGGTGCCGACGGTTATCACGTCAGCTCTGTGCACTGGAATTACTCGGCAACCATGGGCCGACGCAATTACGAGGCCGAAGGCACGCGCACGGTAGACGCCAATGGTTGGTCCAAGAGCCTGGGCGGTGTCTATGCGTTCGAGCACGGTCACATCCTGCTCTGGACCCGTCTGCTCAACCCCGAGGTGCGTCCAGTTCATGCACACCGAGCGGCCCTTGCCGAGCGCCTGGGGCAAGAGCGCGCGGATTTCATCGTCGACCAGACCCGCAACCTGTGCCTGTATCCCAACGTCTACCTCATGGATCAGTTCTCAACGCAGATCCGCGTGGTGCGGCCAATTTCTGTCGATAAGACTGAAGTGACCATCTACTGCATGGCACCCAAGGGTGAAAGCGCCCAGGAGCGCACGACCCGGATTCGTCAGTACGAGGACTTTTTCAACGTCAGTGGTATGGGAACCCCCGATGATCTGGAGGAGTTTCGCGCCTGTCAGACGGGTTATCAGGGTGCGACCAGTCTGTGGAACGACCTTAGCCGGGGCGCTAAACAATGGATCGAAGGCGCTGACGACAATGCGCGCGCCATGGGCATGAACCCGCAGCTCAGTGGCGTGAAAACCGAGGATGAAGGCTTGTTCGTGCGCCAGCACGCCCACTGGGCAGAGACCCTGCAGCGAGCGATCAAGATTGAACAGCAAGGCCTGATTGCCACTGACAAGGCTGCTGTCGAGGGGAGTGAACGCCCATGAGCATTTCCCGTGACAGCCTGTTGGCTTTTCTCTACCGCGAAGCGCGGCTGCTGGATGACCGCCAGTGGGACGAATGGCTGGAATGCTACTCGCCCGACGCCGAGTTCTGGATGCCTGCGTGGGACGACCACGACACGCTGACGCAAGACCCACAGAGCGAAATCTCGCTGATCTATTACCCCAGCCGCGATGGCCTGGAGGATCGCGTGTTCCGCATCAAAACCGAGCGCTCCAGCGCCAGTACACCTGAGCCTCGCACCGCACATTTCATCGCCAATCTGGAGGTGCTCAGCGAAGAGGGTACAAATGTGGAACTGCGTTTCAACTGGCAAACCCTCAGCCATCGATACAAGACCACGGACTCGTACTTCGGCACTTCTTTCTATCGCCTGGATGTCAGCGCGCAACAACCGCTGATCACGCGCAAGAAGGTGGTGCTCAAGAACGATTACATCCATCAGGTCATCGACATCTATCACATCTGAGGACAAGCCCATGACGTATTCCATCGCCCTCAATTTTGAAGACGGAGTGACCCGTTTCATCGACTGTAAAGTGGGTGAGAAGGTGCTCGACGCCGCCTTTCGCCAGCGTATCAACCTGCCCATGGATTGCTCGGACGGCGTGTGCGGCACCTGTAAATGCCGCTGTGAAACCGGTGCCTATGATCTGGGCGACGACTACATCGAGGACGCGCTGACTGAGGACGAGGCGCAAGAGCGCCAGGTGCTGACCTGCCAGATGGTGCCCGAATCGGACTGCGTGATCGCGGTGCCTGTGTCCTCGACTCTCTGCAAAACCGGGACGGCCCAATTTGCCGCCAGCGTCACGCGCATTACCGCCCATGCCGATGCCGCGATCGAGATCAGCTTCGATCTGGACCAGGCGCCGGCGTTTCTGCCCGGCCAATACGTCAACATCGGCGTGCCCGGTAGCGAACAGACCCGTTCGTACTCATTCAGCAGTCGCCCCGGTGAAAAGCACGCGAGCTTCTTGATCAAGCAGGTGCAGGGCGGCTTGATGAGCAGTTGGTTGACCCGTGCTCAGGCAGGCGACAGCGTCCCGATGACCGGGCCGCTCGGCAGCTTTTACCTGCGTGCCGTAACGCGACCACTACTTTTTCTGGCCGGTGGCACCGGGCTTGCGCCGTTTCTGTCGATGCTCCAGGTGCTCGCTGAACGTGGTGAAACGCAGAAAGTGTCGCTGATCTATGGCGTAACCCGCGATCAGGATCTGGTGATGGTCGAAGCCCTGGAAACCTTGGCCTTGCGCCTGCCGAACTTCACTTTCGTGACCTGCGTTGCCGACCCTCAGACCCGTCATCCGCAACAAGGCTATGTCACTCAACACATGGCGGCGGGCGCGCTCAACGACGGCGAGGTCGATGTGTATCTCTGCGGGCCACCGCCCATGGTTGATGCGGTACGCCAGTATTTCAAGGATCAGGGTGTCGCCCCGATTAACTTCTATTACGAGAAGTTCACGCCCAACGCAATCGTGACCGGCGATGCCGCCTGAGGAGATGTAATGAACTCACGTTTCAACGATAAGGTCGCGCTGGTGACCGGCGCAGCTCAAGGTATCGGCCGACGGGTCGCCGAGCGTTTGCTGGAAGAGGGCGCGTTTTTGGTGGCCGTCGACCGCTCCGAACTGGTTCATGAGCTGCAGCATGACCGTGTACTGACGTTGACTGCTGACCTTGAGCGCCACGTGGAGTGCGCGCAGGTGATGGCTGCGACCAAAGAGCGTTTCGGGCGCATCGACATTCTGATCAACAACGTGGGCGGGACGATCTGGGCCAAGCCCTTCGAGCACTATGCCGAAGATGAGATTGAAGCTGAAATTCGTCGCTCTCTGTTCCCGACTTTGTGGTGCTGCCACAGCGTATTGCCCTACATGCTCGCGCAAGGCAGCGGCGCTATCGTCAACGTGTCATCGATCGCCACACGCAGCATCAATCGGGTGCCTTACGGCGCGGCCAAGGGTGGCGTCAATGCGCTGACCGCATGCCTGGCGCTGGAGACTGCCGGCAGCGGGATACGCGTCAACGCCACAGCGCCCGGCGGCACCGAAGCGCCACCGCGTCGCATTCCGCGCAACAGCCAGCCGCAGAGCGAGCAGGAGAAGGATTGGTACCAACAAATCGTCGACCAGACAATCGAAAGCAGCTTGATGAAACGCTACGGGACCATCGATGAGCAGGCCTCGGCCATTTTGTTTCTGGCTTCCGATGAGGCCTCCTACATTACCGGTGTGACCTTACCGGTGGGCGGCGGCGATCTGGGGTGATGCCGCGTTGATGCCTGAACCTCACACCCTAACGCAATGCGTCGCAAAACTCTGTCCACGACCAATGACCACAGCCACCCGCTGAAGGGGTCAGCGGGGTGCCGTCAAGGATTGAAGCCCAAGACAGACCAGGCTCATTACCATCAAAAGATAACGCTTGCTGTCAGACGTGCTGTGCGAGGCTCGCCCTCGTTGACTTGCAACTGCCCACTGCCGGTATTTGACGGGTAGTAACGTTTGTCGAACACGTTGTTCACGTTCAGCTGTAAACGCGTTTTGTAACCCGATACCGGCAAGTCCCAACGCAGGAACGCATCTGCCAGGGCGTAGCTGTCCATCCAGAAGCTGTTGTCATTGTCGCCGGGCCGTTTGCCGACATAGCGGCCACCACCGCCCACGTGCCATTTACCGGTTTTTTCGGGCATCGCCAAGTGGTGGGTCAGGTACAGGCTGGCGGTGTGCATGGGCGCATTGTTGAGCCGGTTGCCTTCATCGGAGGGGTCGTCGAGGATTTCAGTGTGGGTGTAAGCGTAGGTGCCGATCACGTCCCAGCGCGGCGCCAGGCGCCCGGTCACATCCAGCTCCACACCGCGCGAGCCCACTTTCCCGGCAGCCTCGGAAACGGTGTCGCCATTGGCGAGGGTGGAGGTGGTGACGACGTTCTTCTTCACGATATCGAACACGGCCAGGTTGACGCTCAGGGAATCGGACGGCGTGAACTTCGATCCGATTTCATAGCTGCGACCTTCCTCGGGCTTGAAGGTATTGCCCTGGTCGTCAGTATCGGTGTTCGGGACGAATGAGCGACTGTAGTTGGCATACACCGACCAGGCCTCGGTGGGCTGGTACACCACACCACCAAAGGGAATGAATTTCTCCCCATTGCTGTCGCGAAGGCGGGTGTAGGCGCTTCCCAGACCCTGGTCAGCGTATTGATCGTAATGTTGCTGACGCCCGCCGAACACCAGAATCCATTGATCATTGAGGTGCCAGTTGTCTTTGAGATACAGCGAGGTGGAGGTCAGTTCGTTGCGGGCATCACTTTGTGTTGGACTCACCACGGCGGGCTCCGACAGCCGGCCGTAGCTCGGGTCGTTAATATTCAGATTGCCCGCTGTGGTACTGGTGTTGCGATAGGTATTGCCGCGATAACGATCCTGGGCTTCGGTGTCGATACCCGCCAGAATCTCGTGACGTTGACCGAACACGCGCTGGTCGCCAATGAAGTCGAGTGCGGTATAGCGGGTTTCATAATCGTAAACGCCGCCATTGGCTTGGCGACGCAATACGCCTGTTGCCAGGTTCGATCCGGCTGCGGCGGGCTGGGCTATCGACTGGGTGTAGCGATCATTGTTCCAGCTATAGGTCAGGCGCGATTTCCAGTCATCGGTGAGCTGATACTCGAATTTAGCGGTGGCCGTTTCGCTAGTACCCCCGGCTCTGGCCCAATGTTCGTCGAGGCGGTCTTTGTAGCTGATGTTGGCAGGGCTGCCGTTGATGAAGACCGTGCCGCGATCGAACGGCCCTGAATAATCGTTATTTTCATACGCGAGCGTCAGGCTCGAACGTTCGCCGACCCAAGTCAGGGAAGGCGCGACTAGCGTGTGTTCGTTGGTACCGAAATTGCGCCAGTAATCTTCATGGCTGCGCTCGGCGATCAATCGATAGGCCAGGCCGGTGTCTCCCACCGGCCCCGTTGTGTCGACGCCGAAGGTGCCGCCGCCCTCACTGAAGGCGGATCCTGTCAGGGTGGTCTGCTGTAAGAACTGTGGCTGTTTGCTGACGATGTTGATAAGGCCACCCGGATCCATCGCGCCGTACAGCAAAGACGCCGGCCCTTTGAGCACTTCGATGTGATCAGTGGTCGCGCCGAGGTTATGCCCTACGACCGAACGGATACCGTCGCGCAGAATCGAGCCATCGTCGTTGGCACCAAAACCACGCTTGATGACGGCGTCTTTGGTATTGCCCAGCGTGTTGGTCTGCGAGATGCCGCTGACGAACTTCATCGCATCATCAAGTGAACGAACCTGGTAGTCGTCCAGCGTTTGATGGGTCACGGTATTAACCGTCTGCGCTTCATCGTTGATCAATGTATCGGTCTTGCTGGCGGTGTTTGTCGTAGGACTGGTGTAAAGGGTGTCATCCTTTTTTTCCTCGCCAATGGCCTGAACGTTGCTCGACGGTAATTCCAGCGCCGGCTGGGCGGCGAGGGCGTAGCAGGGCAATGCGCTGCAGATGACGAATACGGCTCGTGAGCGGGGAAAAAACATGGGAGGGGGAGGTTCCAGATAGAATGCTAGATAATAACCATTATTATTAACGATAGCGGCCCGTTGATACCAGTGATCCCCGAACGATCCTCATGAAATGGTGCGGCGCGGCCAGGCAGGCGTCAAAGCGAGGTCTGCAGGGCGCCAGCACCACCGTAGGCAAGCATGAATACATCGACAGCCCTTTCCACGACATCCTTTACACGGTTGGGCGTGCTGGCATTCGTCACGCCTAAAATACTCATTTCCATCAGCTCAGCTTCATACAAGCCCCTGAGGTGGGCCGTTGCGACCGAGGTGTCGCAGCGTCTGAGTTGGCCACTTTGAACATGGTTTTCCAGCAGGTCGGCGACCATTTGCCATCCCCGCTTGGGCCCGCGTTCGTAAAACAATTTGCCCAGGCCCGATCGGCCACCTTCATGATCGGCCAGACGGCGTACCGCAAGCATCTTGGGTGTCAGTACCGCATTGAGGTAATGCACCCCAAAGTCGGTCAAGGTCTTGCGAATGGCGAGCTGCGGATCGAGCAACGAAAATGCGGCTTTCACCTCAACGATCGCGTTTTCACACATGACCTCAGTGAACAGCTCTTCCTTTGATGGGAAATAGCTGTAAAGGGTGACTTTCGATGCACCCGCCCGCACGGCGATTTCGCTCATTGCGGCTTGTGCGAAACCAATCTCGATAAACACTTCAAAGGCGGCATCTATGATTTCCTGTCGCTTTTTGTCTGTTTTGGTGCGCATGAGTGATTCGTCGGGGTGGGAATATGAGGGCGAATTCTACTCACTACGCACCGGCAGATTGGTTTTTATTGCCCCCGCTTGCTCCTCCGAAATAGCGATTGGGCCGAGGTCGTCGGTGCCGCGAGTACCAGGCACCGACTTTTTGACTACAAATGGAACGCAGCCCTGAGGGTGACGAACAGGTCATTCTTGGCGCGGTTCTCAACACCCGTCTCTTGATACACGTTAAACCACAGTCCGTCGCCGTCACGAATTTTCCAGAATAACCCAGGGCCTATACCGAGGACTTTTTCACGAGAGTCTTCGAGCTGGCTACCGTTGACTTTGTCGTCCGAGAGCTGTCGAAAGTAGTAGCCGTTCAAACCGGCCGAGACGTTGGGAAATATCTCGTAAGACGCGGTGAAATTTATCCAAGAGGCCTGGCCTGCCTGGGTGTCGTTTACGGCTCGCCCTTGGTATACCTGCGGCGTGCTACTGGCAGGATCTTTATCTTTCAGGTTATAGAGGTAGTACCAGCGCCAGCTCATTTCCCAGCGAGGCGCGGGCATCCAGGTCGCTGCCCAATAGGGGTTAGCTGAGAAGAAGTTGGCACCGGCATTGATATCCTTGTGCTCATCGTATTTGCCGGTTGGCAAGATGACATCCAGCGAAAGACGCTGAACGAATACGGGTCTGCCGTGAGCATCGACAATAGGATCGAACTGGATAAGAGGCCCGGTAGTGATGTCCCCAAAACCGGTGGCATTGTCTTTTAGTGCGGGTCCGCCGGAGCCAAAACTACCGTCGAGCGCGATGATCGGAAGCAAAAAACTCCAGCCCAGGTGCCCGCCAGCGCCAATCGAATCCGGGCTGTAGTAGGTGATTTGGTTCAGCCATTGGGCGCTGGTGATCTTCGGGTCGTCGAAGGCCTTGACCTTGTTTCCACTTTTGTCGCGAATCGAACTGGCACTGCTGTAGCGCAGATAGGTTTGGTACGAATACCCAGGCAGTCCCGCGAAGCCGTCATAAAAACTGGTGCCGCCCAGATTGATGCCGGCAGGTTCGCTGACGCTCGGTGGAGGCGGGCCGTCGGCTGCCATTAACCCGCCGCAGTGCGCTGAAAGCGCAAGAAAAGAGCACAGTACAGTGTGTTTGATCTTCATGGATTAGCTCTATTTTTAGTCTTGTGAGCAGCTATAGGCGTGCAACATTTTTCTCGGCTGACAGGCAACCGAACTCACTGCCGTGTCTTGGCAGCGAGGATGTCAGTCATTTTTTTGCACCCACGTTTCTGCAGCATCGAGCTGCTGCTGACGAAGATGCGGGCATCCCGAGAGTGGTGCGCGAGTGGAGGCTGTTTCGTGCTGACTTCCAGACGCCACAACAGGGCACTGCGCACGTTTGGCGGCACTTCTTCGCTCGGTAAAGGTGTCGGTAGGGTCTGCGACGATGTGTTCGCCGGACCACAGAAACCACGCGGTCAATTTCCTGAAAACCTTGACCGTGAAGGTGCTGGGCCGCTTCAGGTCGTAAGCGCTGATCAGGTGATCCGGATACAGGCTGATGATCCATTTGAAGACCACCGGGTGCAGAAGGCGGGGGAAATATTTGTCAGCGAACTGCTGAATAATCGCCGTAGCAGCGGGAGTCCCCATTTCGTGTTTGGGCACTGCTTCACTTTCCCACAGATCCATGAAAGCCATGATGCCATCGAAGCTCTCTGGAAAGTCTGTAAGGGCGGCGCCGGAAGTGGCATTGCGGAAAATTCTGGCCATGTTTGCCCAGTAATGCACGGCTGCAGTCTTTTCCTGATCAGAGATGCCCTTCATGCCAACGCGTAACATCAGTCGGTGCATGCCCGCCGCCTCATAGCACAGCGTGTAAATGTAAGTGCCATTGCGATCGAAGCTTTCGGGATAGGACTTTGCGTAATGCTCGTGGATGCGGTTGATGGACTCGACGTTCTGCCGGGTCTTGTCATGCCGCGATCCGTGGTGCCACCACACTTGCATCTTCCACGAAGTGTCATCGGACCTGGCGTCTGGCTTTTTGAGAATCTTGCCCGCCCCGCCATCAAACAATGGAAGGGCGTCGAGTCGACGAACGAAGAAGTGGGGGAATGTGACGGCGTAGATCAGATTCATGATGAAATCGGTGGGCCGGTAGGCGGTGGCCAGCTTCCAGATTTCGTCATAGTCGGTGGTGGCGTCTAGCTGTCGAATTCGTTCTGCAATCCAGTGACGTGCCATGGCGGGTCCTCTCTTGTTTTTATAGACGCGGTGCAGCCTCTGCGGGCTGCCCTTACACGATCAGAACAATATGAGGAATCGGCGCGTTAATCTTCAGTCTGGCAAACCAGTTGCGCGACCGTTTTTAGTACCGCAGTACCAATGCATCGCGTTGGACTGAAAACCTCACGGGTCAGGTTTGGCAAGCACTGTGAGGTTTTCTTTGAGGACGCGCTCCGCGAAGCGTTCGACGAGGTGAAGCGCGCAGCGGAGTTCCAGCTCTCTCTCCCGGGCAGAGTGGTTCAGAAGCGCCTCAATCTGCTGCAGTCGATAGACCAACGTATTGCGATGGATGCCCAGCGCCTCGGCGCCGTGCAGCAAGCTGTTGCCGGACAGCAGGTAAGCGCCAAGCGTTTTGCGGTGGGCTGCCGCCTTGGGCGATTTTTCGGCCAGAGGGCCCAGGACTGAGTGGACGTACCAGGCGGCTTTTTCCAGATCCTGGCCGAGCAGAATCGTCAGGAGATGATCCGACCAGCGCAGGACACCTTTGATCGAGGACGGTGTCCCGACGCTGCCGACATCACGTGCCTGCAGGTGCGTACGTCTGAATCCATCGTGCCCATTGGCCGCTTCGCCCAAGGCACATCGCGCGCCCGTGACGTGAGCCAGTGCGTCTTCCAGGCGCCTGATCTGAACGAGGGTAGGTGGGTGCGGCGTACTTACCCAGGCCCAGGTGATTTGCTGGGTGGCCGAGACAACGAGCGCTGTGCCGCCGACGAGCGCCTTCTGCAGATTTCGTTGCAGTTTGCTCAAGTCAGCATTGTGTTTGGCGGTGATGTCGGAAATGACGATCCCGATATGGAAGTGCTGAAGGTCAAGGCCGTGATCATCCTTGATCTGCTTGAAGTCGACCTCGTCCAGCGAAGCCTCGTGTGTGATCAGCTTTTCGACCAGGGCACGACGTTTGGCGATCTGGCCTTCCATGAGCAATTGACGCTCATCCAGATACGCGAGCACAAAGTACTCAATCAGTTCATCGACCACTCCCGCACCGCAGGTGACCAGCCGCTGCACTGTTGCCGGCGAGAGCGTCCGGGATTCGGACGCCGCAAAATAGCTGTTGATCCAGTTGATCTGATTGGCCCGCATATTTTTTACGATGCTGCTGAAAGGCACCTCCCGGCGAGCGGCCTGTCGTGCCATCGACGGAATCAGTTTAAGTGTGTGGTGATCGCTGTTTTTCAGCACTGAACTCATGAAAATGTCGAGGATCAGGGTTTCCAGATTCAGACGTATTTCCGACGTCGGCAAGTCGGGCACCGTTTGAAACTCGCCTTGCAGACGCTCAAGGGATTTTGCCGCTTCTTCCAACGCCCAGGCCACGCCACCTTCCCCCATCTGAGCGACGGCTTCATTCAACTGCTGAGGAGCAACCGCTGCAGCGGCAAATACTTGTTCTATCGAGGTATTTGGCTGCAGGTGCAGGTATAGGTCAGACTTCACGCGTGACTCCTTACGCATCAGATCAAACAGTGGCGCGTTCGTTATTCAGGCACTGACACAGGTCAATCTCCCGAAGTTCCAGTGTAGCGCGGCGGTAGTACTGGAATACCAAAAGCTTGCGCAAACTTGGCTGCGCAGGCCGGAGACTCTTCTGGGCTAACGTTCTAGGGTGGCAGGCAATCGAGAAAGGCCCAGGCTCCCGCTGCAATGGCTACGGTCACTAGCTGCATCAAGGGAGGCCCACGGGCCCTTTATCGTAAATGCCGTGTGCGATTCAAAGATGAGAGGAACACTATGACTGCCCCAAAAAAGTGGATTCAAGCCAAGATCCAGACCCTTGACCCTCACAAGGACTACGTTGAGATCTGGCGTCTGTCGAACAGCTACGGGCTGAACGATTTCATGCAGAATTTCATCTATGCGTTGACGTTTCCCAACTTCGTCGTCACCGACTGGGGCTCAAGAGCAGTCTGGCGCGAGGACGGGGGCAAGGTCGTGGCCCGCTCTACCTCGCGAGTAGAACAGACGGGGAGCGCCAATGCGCTTTGGTGGTTTTACGGCCCCCAGGACAGCCGCACGATCAAATCGGTAGAGGGCATCAACAATCTGCACGCGCATTGGGCCAAACAGTTTCCGGGCGCCTTTTCTTACAACGATGATTACGTGTACGTCTGTGCCTTCACCGCGATCACGATGCACCGCCTGAAGTTGAAGATGGGTGCTCCAGGGCTCAGCGACAATGAGAAGATTGCCGCTCATCTGTTCTGGCGCGACATGTGCCAACTGTTCCGTGCTGAAAATGATCAGCCAATCACTGGATATCCCGACAGTTTCGATGGTTTGGTCGAGTTCTGCGAAGGCTTCGAAAACGCTCCCAAACCCAAACTTGAGCGTGGCAACCTGATCATCACAGCTATTCATGAGCAGTTCGTTTTCCGTTTCTTCCCCAAAGAGCTCCATTGGTTTGGCCACCAACTTCTGCGCTCCATGTCGCTGACGACCACCCTCGATACCATGCAAGTGGATCGACCGGACCCGGCCGCTGCGCAGCTTTTACCGCAACTGGCCGGCTACATGATGGGCATGATGGAGATGAATTCTGACGATCCGACCGAAAGTTACATTGAGGAAAGGATGAATATGTCCAGTGAGGAAAAAGCGGACGTACGCAAAGGCATCCAAGACCTCGACAAACAATTTCCCGAGCATTACATCGAAAAATACAAGGACGATCCGAAGTTTGTGGGATGTCCATTCCACGCAGCCTTAGGTGGCGCGAGCCCGCAATCTGCATCCGATAAGCAGAGCATCAGGTCCATTGAAGCCCAGGTTGCAGCACTGGGGGGCGATGACGAATAACACGCTTCAGCGTTTTGACGTCGATGACAATCAGCCCCGATCGGGGCTGATTGCACGTTGTGTCCCGTGCTTTAGAACGGGTACTGATGACCGCCCGGTTGCCAGGTGATCCAGTGAGCTCGAGTAAATTCATCAATGGCATAGTGACCATTGAAGCGGCCTAGGCCGGAGTTCTTTTCCCCCCCGAATGGCGCATTTGGCTGGTCATCCACCGTAATGTCGTTGATGTGAGTCATGCCCGCCACAATGCCCCGCGCAAATTGCAGACCCCGCGCCATGTCTTTGGTGAACACTGCGCTGGACAGTCCGTATTCGGTTCCGTTGGCCAATCGCAAGGCATGGGCTTCATCTTCGGCGATCAACAGTGGCAACAGCGGGCCGAACGTCTCGTCGCTTGCCAGCGGGTCATCGCTTCTGACCTCGCCGAAGACATGGGGCGGCAATAACAGACCCTCAGCAGCACCACCAAACAGTTGCTTGAGTCCGCCGGTGCGCGCGTGGTCGATTTTTTGCAGCAGCCCGTTCAACTGCGAATGATTGACCACAGGCCCGATCACCGTGTCGGCATCATGGGGATCGCCAACTTTGAGTTTGCGCACCCGCTCAACCACCAGCTCGGCGAATGCCGGATAGAGCGAACGATCGACAATCACCCGGTTGACGCTCATGCAAATCTGGCCTTGGTGCAGGAAGCGACCGACGACTGCCGCGTGGGCCGCTACTTCGATGTCGGCGTCGTCGAGGACCACCAACGGGGCGTTGCCCCCCAACTCCAGTGCTACGCGCTTGATGTGCTTGCCACCGGTGGCGATCCGTCCCACGTTACGACCGACGTCGGTGGAACCTGTGAAAGAGATCAGGCGCGGTACCGAGTGTTCGACGAAGGCGTCTCCAATCTCGGAGCCAGCGCCCACGACGACATTGAGTGTTCCGCTGGGGAAACCTGCTGCTTCCAGCAGGTAGGCAATCAGCAGGCCGCCGGTTACAGCCGTATCACTCGCCGGCTTGAGCACCACGGTATTACCCAACGCCAGGGCAGGCACCACAGACCGCATGCTCAGGTATAACGGAAAATTCCAGGGGCTGATGACGCCCACCACCCCCAGCGGATCGCGGAACACGAAGCTCTGCTCGCCTGGCTTGTAGCTGGTCAGAATACGACCCTCTACGTGCATCGGCATGCTGGCGCACTCGCGGACCAGATTCAGCGTGCTTTGGTATTCGATGCTGGCCTTGATTCGCGTGCTGCCGGACTCTTTGATCAGCCAGTCGATGATTTCTTCCCGACGCTGGTCAACAACGACCGCAAGTTTTTCGAGCAGCACGGCACGTTGGCCAGCATGTAGTGCAGCCCACTCCACCTGGGCTTTTTCCGCCGCCAGGTACGCCTCGTGCAGGTCATCAACGGAGGCGAGGGGCATTTCCAGCAACAACGCGTTGTTGAACGGATTGCGGTTGTCCAGCCGTTTGGTTGAACGGCCAGCGCGCCAGTGACCGTTGATGTATTGGTGGCCCTGAATGACAAACGGGGCAGGGGCAGTCTGATTGCTCATGGGAACTCCGTGATCGGTTCGAAAGGACTCGTTGGCGTGAGGCGTCAAGTGCGTATCCACGCACGACCCCAAGAGTTCAAGGTGTATTCGCTCTGTGGCCACACTCCGGCTTCATGCTCGGCGTGCTTGATTTCCAGTTCCGCCGAAAACTCCAGGCGATTGCGGTCGGCGTCCACAACCATGAAAAACAGGTTGTTGCCTGGGCCGTGTCGGCCAGGTCCGAAAAAGATACTGATGCGCTCTTTGGCAAACCGGTCGCCCCAGTCGCGGATGTCGTTCCACTCATTGGTTTCGTAGCAATGGTGATCCCATTCATTGTTCGATCCACGGAAGAACGCCAGAGAGTGGTGCTCATCGTCAGAGCGCAGGAACACCACCATGACTTTGCCGGTTTCCTGATCCACAACGTTGTCGGAAATGGTGAACCCGACGATATTCACGTAGAAATCGACGATGGTCTCCAGCTCCGTGGTCTGGAACACCACATGCTGCAAGCGCGCCGGCATTCCCTGTAGCGGCTCGACGGCATCGGCGACGGCAACACCAAAAACGGTTTGGCGACCCTGTGGGTCACGGATCGCGAATGCGCCTGACTCAAGCAGCGGTGAAGCCAGTGACTCCATCGGGCAACCGCGCTGGGTGAGCTGTTGGCGCAAGGCCTCCAGCTTGTCTGTGGAGTGCAGGTTGTAGGCGGCCGCCAACAGGCCGCTGTGATCGGCCGATGAAATGATCGCGGCGCGCTTGAGGCCGCGCATGACATGGCTGCCATCAGGCTGCGGCAAGGCGGTCATATCCAGCATGCGAGTGTAGAAATCCACTTGGCGCTGAGGGTCTTTGCTTGCCAGATGCAGGTAGCACAGTTGGGCCGGTGTTGATGTCTGAAGGGTTGTCATGGATAGCTCCGCGATCAAAGGGTCACAGGAATGGAATAGGTTTGAGCAGAGTTTTCGGTCGCTCGCGACATCTGCGTGATACCCATCACAGCCTGTAGCTCCAGTGCTGTTCGGGTTTCGTCTGACTGGGTAAAAATCGCCGCCACGTAACGGTCAGGGCGCAGCAGTACAAAGGCGTTGGCTTCACCCAGCATCGCCTGAAGTTCGCCGTGGCGGTCGTGAAGGATCTGCACGCCTGGCACCGGTTCCGGGATTGACGCGTCGCGTTCAATGATGACGATGCGCCTGGCCTCCAGATGATCCCAGAGCGGGTGTTGCAATTGATCAATGCGCTCGCGGCGCATATCGCCGTACTGGATCAGTGCGAATCCAGGGCCGATGTATTCGTCAAGCAGCCGAGCGTTGCCGCCGGCATCGAAGAGCGTTGGCTGGGGGAACATCGTGCCGGCGTTAAGATTGCCTGCCTTGCCTTTGGTCAACACCAGCCCTTGTGTGAAACGCGGTTTGGGCTTGAATTTCATCTGCAGGAAATAGTCGCGCAACGGCGGAACCAGGCCAATGAGTCGGAACGTATGGCTGATGATTCTGGCGCGCAGTGCCGACACGGGTGCCATCACCACGCCCAGGTTCAAGGCCAGCTTGATCAGCGCCCAGGCATGGTCTCGGCGCTCTTGCTCATAGCTGTTCAACGCGCCAGGGGCTATCTGGCCCTTGAGCACAGAGATGAGCTTCCAGCCGATGTTATGGGCATCGCGCACGCCGCTGTTCATGCCTTGCCCTGCATAGGGAGGGGTCAGGTGCGCAGCATCGCCGGCCAGGAAAACCCGCCCGTTCTGCCAGCTCGATGCCACGCGGGCGTGGAAGGTGTAAACGATCTTGCGGACCAGCGAGAATGGCTTGTCACCTCTAAGCGGACGCAGCAAATCGCGAAGGCTGGCGTCGCTGAGCATTTGCTCGTCCGTTTCGTCAGGTTTGAGCATGAACTCAAAACGACGGGTCTGGTGAGGGCCTGGGACTTCTACGATCGGCCGTTGTGCATCGCAATAAACACGAGTCTGCCAGAACGGATCGTCGTCCTGATCCAGGTCCACCACCAGCCAGCGTGATTTGAAACTGGAACCCACCATTTCTATGCCCAGCTGCTTACGCACCGGGCTTCTGCCGCCGTCGCACGCAACCATGTATTGAGCCCGTACGCTGAGGTTTTCACCGGCCTCATTACTCAGCCGTGCGGTGACGCCCTGGTCGTCCTGTGTAAAGTCGATCAGCTCATGGCAGAACAGCGGCGCCAGGCTGGCGAAGCGTTTCATCCCGTGCTGCAGCGTGCGCTCGAACAGGGGCTGGCGGAAGGCGTTACGCTTGGGAAAGCCAAACAGCTTGCCGACCGGCTCGACCTTGCCGAAGCAATGCCCCCCGGGCTTATCGAAGTAGTGAACGCCATAACCTTTGACCACATCGGCCAGCACCGCTTCATCAAGCCCGGCCGCCTGCATGGTACGCAGCGATTCGTCATCGATCGAAACCGCACGCGGTTCAGTGACCGTCCCGGCCTTGCGATCGACGATGGTGGTGCGAATGCCAGCCTGCCCCAACAGGTTGGCCAAAGTCAGGCCCGTGGGGCCGGCGCCGATAATCAGTACATCGGTGTCTATGGGTGAAAGGGTTGTCATTATTATTCCCTCCTGAGCAGCGTGGTGGTCAGTCCAGTTTTTCAGGTCTGTGGGCCAGTGCTGCCATGAGCTGAGAAAGATTGTCGGCTAACGTGAGTATTTGCAGGCCGTGTGTTTCATCCAATGCGCTGTCGTGTTGCGCAGCAGGTCGCACACAGCTGATGCTGCCCACGACCTTGCCCTCGCCATCAAAAATGGGGGCTGCCAGACCGAATACGTCTTCGTCCACTTCGCGGGTGCTGATCACATAGCCCTGACGGCGCAGCCGTTGAAGCGAGCGCCGGAACTGCTCCCATGTCTTGCCCAAGTTGCACGTCTGGACCTCGTCCGGGTTTTCCAGAAACAGCTGGCTCTGCTGCCGTGAGCCCATGTTGGCGAGGATGGCCTTGGAAGTAGCCCCCATGAACAGGGGCCTTGGCGAGCCGCGGGAATAACTCACCTGGCTGGCCATGTTGCCCGTTTGGTGAATGCAGACCACTTGATCCTTGAACAGCCGGCACACCAGCCACACCTGTTCTGAACCCCATTGCGGAAAGGTCGATTCCAGTGAATGGGCAGCACGCACCAGTGGATCACTGACGCGCAACTGACGGTCCCAGGTAATGATTCTCGCGCCGAGCGCGTAGCGTCCGGCTTCTACCTGAAACAGCAGGTTTGCGTCAGTCAGCTCACGAACGTAGCGGTAGGCCGAGGAGCGAGTGAACCCCAGCTCACTGCCCATGCCATCCACCGTCCAGATCGGGTGGAGTTCGGTAAACAAATCCAGGATCCGCAGCATTCGCTCAAGACTTGAGCCTTTGCTTTCAGCGAACTCTTCAGGTGCTTCTTCAGAATCGAGCGGTCGGTGCATATCAGTGCTCGTCCACGATGCTGTTGCGCAGAACGCCGATGTGCTCGATCTCGATTTCGACAACATCTCCTGGTTTCATCCAGACGGGCGGTTCGCGAAAGGCGCCAACGCCGCCGGTGGTGCCGCTGACGATGACATCGCCGGGTGCCAGTTCGGTAAAGGCGGTGCAGTATTCGATCAACTTACGTACGTCGAAAATCATGTCGCTGGTACGGGTGTGCTGCATCACTTCACCGTTCAGGCGCGTGGTGAGCTCAAGGTTCTGGGGGTCACCGATTTCGTCGCTAGTCACCAGCCATGGCCCAAACCCGCCGGTGGCCGGGAAGTTCTTGCCAGGCACGAACTGAATGGTGTGCTTCTGCCAGTCACGCACGCTGCCATCGTTGTAGCAGGCATAACCTGCGACGTAATCCAGCGCCTCTTCTTGCTTTACATGCCGGGCGGTTTTACCGATGACAACTGCCAACTCCCCCTCAAAGTCCAGCTTATGGGAAACCTTGGGGCGAACGATCGGTTGCAGGTGCGCCGTCTGGCTGTCGGCAAACCGCGTGAAGATCATCGGATAGGTCGGCATGTCCCGGCCTGTTTCGCGCACATGGGTGGCGTAGTTGATGCCAATGCAAAGCACTTTGCCCGGGTTGGCAATGACCGGCAGGAAGGTGATCTCATCAAGCGCAATGCGCGGTAGATCTGCCAGTGCTTCGGCGTCGAGCTCGCTCAGTCGGTTGCGGGAAATGGCCTCTTTGAGGTCGCTACCCAGTTGTGATTTCAGTGATTCCAGATCGATGATCCGGTCGCCCTGGACGATGCCGTAAGTGGCGCGGTTCTGATAAACGAAGCTAGCGATTTTCATGGATATGCCTCTGATTGAATTAACGGTTAGGAGCGGCTGGAAGAGGAGCGATCGGCCGCTTGCTGGAGGGGTCAAGACGCAACAGGCTAATGGCGAACAGTGCGATCAAACCCGGTATCAGTGCGGCGCCGAGAATATCTGTCAGAGCCCAACCGGCCGCGAGCATCAAGCCTCCGCAAACCGGGCCGCATATCGAGCCGATGCGGCCGACACCCAGTGCCCAGCCCACTCCGGTCGAGCGAATTTCCTGCGGGTACAGCTCGGCCGCCAGCGCGTTGAGACCTGCTTGTGCGCCTTGCACCAGGATGCCCAAAACCAGCATGGCGGGAAGAAACGAATAGAGCGTGATCGGCAGCTGGTTGAGCAGCAGAACGATGGCCAGGTAGCCTGCGAATTCGCTGGTCAGAACGTTGATCGAGCCCCAGCGATTCATCATCCAGCCCTGAACGACCGAGCCGATGACCCCACCCAGACTGAAGAGAATGATCGCGCGGATGCCTGTACTCAGCGGTGCATGGGATGCGACCAGTACCGTCGGGATCCAGCTCATGATGAAGTAGAGAATCAACAGGTTCATGGCGTAGGGGAGCCACAGCAGAAGGGTGCGGCGCCAGACACCCGAGGTGAACAGTCGGCTGATGGACGTATTCGACCTTTGCACCGAGCGTCCGCTATCCAGGCCTGACGGCAAGGTGTGCAGGTCAGGGGCAAGTCGCTTGATGATTGACGTTAGTTCCTCAGTGTTTCTGGCGTTACGGCTGAGAAACTCGACTGACTCGGGCAGGCGCCAGGCAACAGCGCCCGCAACGGCCAGCGGAAGGGCTCCCCCTATAAGGAACAGATTTTGCCATCCGGTAGTGGGCAGCCATTGATCAACGCTCAGGCCGGCGATCATCGCGCCCAGCGGCATACCGCAGAACAGCAGTGTGACGGCGCTGCGAGCATAGCGAAGGGGACTGTACTCGGCGGTCAATGCCACCAGGTTAGGAATGGCGCCGCCCAGGCCGATGCCGGTAATCAGACGGACCACGAACAACTGCTCGATGCTGGTCACGAACGCAGTCAGCAGAGCAAAGCAGCCAAACAGCAGGATGGAGACAACCAGGATTTTTTTGCGTCCCAGTCGGTCTGCCGCGGGCGCCAGCAGCAACGCTCCCAGCATCAAGCCAAAAAGACCTGCGGCAAACACCGGAGCGAATGCCTGGGGTGCCACGTTAAGCGTGGCAGACATGGCGGTGACCAGAAATCCGACAATCTGTGTATCAAAGCCGTCGAGGACGGCGACTAACACGCATAGGACAAGGACTTCGATCTGCAATCGGCTGACAGGACGGCTGTCGATGACATCAGCAAGGGCATTGCTGGTAGTGGGTTCATGCATGGCGCACGCCTCGTATTGTTTTTATTGTCGTTGGGCAAGCAAGTGCCCGGTGACTGAAATCAAATCTATGCCCTTCTGAAAATCCTGTAAAGCAGGAATTATAAACAAATCCCAAATTGCAGGAATATTAGGTTATTTTGCGGGCCTGTTTTGTGTGGGCCGGTAGGCGCTAAGGAAGACGGCGACGGCGTCGATGATGGTTTTATCGATCTGATCTGCCGCCAAAGGGCTCACGATATTCCAGAGTTGATGCTCCACTAGCCCGGCCTCACACAACGCTTTGAAATGCAGGGCGCACCTGAGTGTATCGCCGTTTTTGATTTGCTTGCGCTCCATTGCGGTCGCCATCACGGCCATAAGGTCGAGCAACGTTCTGCCTGGTCCGTTGCCGTAGAAAATACGGCTGAGTTCAGGTGTACGCAGGGCCTCGGCGATGATGAGGCGATGCACCGCGAGGATCTCGGGTTTGAGCGACAGGCGAAGCAAGTTATGGCCTAGCGCAATCAACGTCTTTTCAATGTCCTCACCCGGCTCTGGCAGGTCGAGCAGGCCTTCGCAGACATCCTCGCCTGCAGCGATGACGCAGGCCTCAAACAGCAATTCCTTGGTCGCGAAGTAGTTATAAAGCGTCACTCTGGACCCGCCAACCTGCGAGGAAATAGCGGCCATGGACACCGCCGCGTAGCCATGTTCGAGGAATAATTTCCCCGCGATATCGATGATGGCGCGGCGGCGCTTTTCGGTTTTTACACGCATGATCCGTTCGTCCCTATAAATGGGCAGCATTGTACATTTAACTTGACGCCCCTCGTAAACTCACTTTATAAATGAACAGCACAGTACATTTATAAAGCGGCGTTCAGCACTCTTCTCAGCCGCTTTGGAGCGCCATGCTCAGGGTCATTTTCGGGGGTACGCGGCCAGCCATGAAGCACACCGTGAAGGGCAGGGGTATCCGATGACGGGCCTTTGGTTTGCGAGAGTTACCGGGCCGTCATCCGCGCGGCTGATTTTCAGCCTCCACACCACGGCGGCTGCACTTACCGCGCTGGTCATTGCGCAAATGTTCGAGCTTCATCACCCATGGTGGGCGGCCATGACAGTCTGGCTGGTGGCTCAACCGACGCGGGGTCTTTTGCTCGAGCGCATTGGTGCCAGACTGATCGGTACGGTCGGGGGCGCATTGGCCGGCGGGTTGATACTGGCGGGGTTCTTCAACGAACACCTCTGGCTGATGCTAGCGTTGGCGCTCTGGGTAGCGGCGTGCGCAGGCGTCGGCAACTTCTTTCGACACTTCAGAAATTATGGATTCGTCCTGGCGGGGTACACCGCTACGATCGTAGCGCTTTTCGGGATCATGGCCCCGGTGTTCGACGTGGACCTGGCTCTTGGTCGCGTGTACGGCACGGTCATCGGCGTTCTGGCCTCCGGCCTTTTCTCATGGGCGTTTACGGACAAGTCGCCCGCTCAGGAAGGCTTGCGCACCCGGGTCGATGCACTGGTGCTGGCGAGCGTGTCCTATTGCCTTACACCCGCTATGGGCCCGCAGTCCTCGCCGGAGCAGCGTCTGAGCGGTTTGCTCGAAGATATCGCGGGTCTGACGACTGCAAGTGATCAGTTGGCGGGGGGGACTCAGCTCGCGCGCCGAGAAGCTCGGCGCGCGCGCGAGGTCATTGATGCAGTCATCGACCTGCTCATTTGGAGCAGGAGTATTGAAGCTCAGGATTGGCGCTCAGCCTATCCGGATCTTTCGATCACACACCTTGCAGCGCCTGCCGTCCCGGCAGTCGAGGCATTGATAGCCGAGTTGGACATGAGTGATCGCCAGACCCTGGCGGGGAGGGTGCTCGTGTCGCGTTTGCAGTGCATCTCTGCTGCGTTGACCCAGGCCAGACCGCGCTCCCGTTCTGTCGGACTGTGGACAATGTTGAGACAGCAAGACGGCTTCGCAGTCTGGTCTGCCGCGCTTCGTCCCTTGATCGCGATGGGTATTTCCAGCGCGCTGTGGTGGGTTCTGGATTGGTCCGATGGTCCGATCATGGTGATGACCGCCGTCTTGTTCGCCTCGCTGTTTTCCAGCCACAACCAGCCTGATCTGGCACTTAAAGATGTGCTGGCCGGCTCTGCCGCGGGAGCACTGCTTGGCCTGGCATGCAGATTCTGGCTGCTGCCTCAGGTCACTGACACTTGGGAATTGGCCGGTGTCATCGCACCTTTTTTGCTAGCAGGTGCATTGCTGATGGCCCGGCCGGCCACTGCAAAAATGGCGATCGACCTGAATATGACCTTTCTTTTGATTGCACAACCTGGCCTGCACACGGACACCGATTTTCTGCACTCGGCGTTGCAGGCAGCGGCGATTCTGGGGGGCGTGTACACGGCGGTCTTTACGTATCGGTGGCTTGTACCGTCGTCCAGGAAGAGAGAGCGCCGCCGCTTGGCCCGGCGAATCGCGCAGGCGTCGATCAGGCTGTCGGTATCGCCTGACGGCGCTGTCCGCAGCGCTTTGTATTCCCGTATCAGGATGCTCGTCGGCAAGCTGATCAGCATCGAAAAACAGGCTTCTGCATTGCTTGTCGCGACCCTTGAATGTGCAGCCGTTGCACAGTTCATCTCGGGCCGGAATACCGAAGACGGGCAATGCGGCGAACACGATCACCCCTCTGCGCTAAGTGCGGCTGCCAAGCTGATTAACACGACGCGACTGTAGTTAACCCACCTTGATCCAACTGGAGAACGTCCATGTCTGACCATCCAACACCTTGGCAAAACTTCACCGGCCAATACATCGCTGGCGCCTGGCGTTCAGGGAGCACCCGCAAGACACTCGATAATCGCAACCCTTACGACAATGCGTTGATCACTGAAATTTCGCTGGGCGACGCCTCCGATCTTGATCAGGCGTACCAGGCTGCAGCTGTTGCACAGAAGGAGTGGGCGCGAACATTGCCCAGCGAACGAGCTGCGTTGTTCATGAAAGCGGTCAGCATCCTGGACGCCAGGCAGGCCGAAGTCGTCGATTGGCTGATCCGCGAATCCGGAAGTACCCGCACCAAGGCGCATATGGAATGGGCCGCAGTACGGTCGACCCTGATCACCGCATCGTCGATGGCAACACGCGTGGTCGGGCGGATTCTACCCATCGACACCGCTGATAAAGAAAGCCGGGTTTATCGCAAGCCGCTGGGTGTGGTTGGGGTTATCAGTCCTTGGAACTGGCCCATGCATTTATCCAACCGCTCCATCGCGCCTGCTGTGGCGTTGGGCAATGCGGTTGTGGTCAAACCCGCAGACGATACGCCGGTAACCGGTGGGCTGCTGCTGGCCAAACTTTACGAAGAAGCTGGCTTTCCACCGGGCATTTTGAATGTGGTAGTCGGTGATGTGGCTGATCTGGGAGACGCCTTTACGCTGCACCCCATACCCAAGTTCATCTCGTTCACCGGATCGACGCGGGTAGGGCGCCACATCGGTTCGCTGGCCGTGACCGGGCCAACGCTCAAGCGTGTCGGGCTGGAGTTGGGCGGAAATGCGCCGTGCGTCGTGCTCGACGATGCCGACCTGGAACTTGCGGTTCACGCTGCAGTGGTAGGTCGCTTCCTGCATCAGGGCCAGATCTGCATGAGCACTAACCGGATCATCGTCGATGCCTCCCTGCAAAAGAATTTTGTCGAAGCGTTCGTGGCCCGTGTTCGTCAGCTTAAAGTGGGCGATCCTGATCTTGCCGACACCGTCATCGGTCCATTGATCAACCGCCGCCAATTGGAAGGGGCCGTGGCCCGCATCGAAGCGGCGCAGGCACAAGGGATCGAGATGATTCTGGGCGGGCCAGCGAGCGGGCAGGTACTGCCTCCCCATGTCTTTGTGAATGTAGACAATATGAGTGACTTGGCTCAAGCCGAGCAGTTTTGTCCCGTTGCGCCGATCATTACCGCCCGTGATGAGGCCCATGCCCTTGAACTGGCCAATCAGACAGAGTTCGGCCTGTCTTCCGCTGTGTTCACCAAGGATGAAGGACGAGGCTTGCGTTTCGCTCAGCAAATTGAAGCGGGCATGACGCACATCAACGATATTTCGGTGAACGATGACTCTAACAACATGTTTGGCGGCGAGAAGAACAGTGGTATCGGGCGATTCAACAGCGAGTGGATAATTGCTGAACTGACCAGCGACCACTGGATTTCGGTTCAGCATAAACCACGTGCCTATCCCTTCTAGTAGAGGCTGCTGATCGGCGCTCGCCGACGATGCCGCAAAGGCGAATCTCGCGTCCTGAGGGCGCGAGATTGTTGCATCTCAAGGGCAAACGAATGGCAGACCATCGTTAGAGTTTTGTGTTTTCTGACATGGAGGGCGAGCCAGTCTGATTTCGCTATTTCAGTGATAAGCGATGCAGGGGATATAGTTTGTGGGGGGCAGCCGATTTCTCTGAGTCGATAATCGCTTTTGGCCGAAGTCAGGCGGTCGCCACTCTCCCTAAAGATGCCCGGCATTATCGAAAGACTGCCCTGCAGCGCTATGTGATCTGCAGGGCAGCCATTGATGCGTTACGCATGCCAAAGCACGTGGCATGAACTTCGCTGTCAGGTTACGGGATCCAGTTCCCATGAAAGCCCAGCGGTATGTGATGATCCATCTTTACTCGTGCCAACGGCGCGGCTTCGAAGTCACTTGCATCGTGGATCGCCAATTCGCTTTTGTTTGTCTGCGGATCCCACCATACGACCAGCAACCAACCATCGTCTTCACTCACCGCATTAGGTTTGGCCACAAATATTGGCTCGGCGGGGGACACGTCCCTGTCATTTTCCAGTGTCTGGTACTCGGTTTTGCCTGAAAAGAAATCATGCTTGATCAGGCAATTGAAGTCATGACTATCGCTTTTGGGTTGGTGTACACCGGCAAAGTAGCCGTATTGGTGCTTCGCACCCAGTAGTTTTTCATTGATTCTTGGGAATTCGACGGAAAAATCGCCGATCCGTGCTCGCGTCATTTGACCCGCATCCAGATCCAGGGTCCACCGGTACAGCATGGGCGGTGTGAATGGAGAGCGCCCCACGTCAGGAAAAGGAAACGGGAAAAAATTCTCGACTTTTATATCATCAGTAAACACCAAGTTACTGACGCACCCGTCTACGATTATTTTGCCATCTTCTTCATAACCGTTAACGAAGTGCGTGGTTTGGTAGGCTTCATCTGTGAGCCAGGTAGTCACACCGGTTTGTCGATGGACCACTAAGGTTCGGTTGCCCAGCTCAGGATCAAATGTCCAGGCGGACTTGCCTTCTGGCACTCGGTCGGGTGATTCGGGTTTCCAGTTGATAGGCCCAAAAAAGAAAACGAAGTAGTTTTCGGTAAACATGAAGTCATGTATATATGCCGGGGCATCGAGATCAATGACGTGTTGCTTCAAAATATTGCCTTGCCTGTCGGACATTGCACAGACAAACCGTCGGCTCTCAGGTTCGACGGTGTAGAACATCAGCTGATTATGTATCGCGTCCGTGTGAATATGGGCCGTTACCGGCGCATGGATTCCTCCATGAAAGTCGAAGGTGCCGATAGTTTCCAAGGTCGTGCGATCAAGCTCGTAATAATGTCTGCCGGCTTCTTGCGTCGCCAGCACGCGTCCGTCAATTTCAACAACATTCACGTTAGCGACCTGCTTTATAACGGGTTCACCGTTCTCATGTCGCGGCTGCGCGACGTCGTAGGACCCATAAATACCGTTATAAAGTGATTTTCCGGCTACATCTTCTGTTTTGAATCCCTCTGTACGCACCCATTTATTGCGGTAGCTGACGGCACCGTTGCTGATGTAAAAAGCATGGACCATTCCATCTCCGTCGAACCAGTGATATCGATCAGGGCGTACTGGCTGCCAACGCTGATTTGAACCGGTTCGGAATAGGACACCTTCAAGTTCTTTAGGGACATCGCCTTCGATGCGAAGGTCATCGACGATCATTTCACCGGTCAACGGCTGTCGAATCCCTTTCAAGAATGGGCTGCTGTTTTTCCACATGTTTGATATCCACAATCGTTAATGGTTTTTATAACTTATCCATTCGTATTGTGAGTGTCTGCGGGTCAGGGGTACAAATTCCCTTTGGGTCTTGGTACTGGGATACAGAAAAATATTCTTTTGAACCTTGTGGGTCGTGGTGCTGTCCTGCGGGAGAAATTGTTACTGAAGCGCTACGCCAGATGTCGTTATTCCTATAAGGTAGTTGGGGAATAAGTGGATATTGATAAGCAACCCTAAATTCTTCGTGCTCGCAAAGATGTAAAGTTTTGATATCAGAGAATTTTTTAAAAGTAGATAGGTAATTTGCTTGCTTGATCCTGGGGCTTAATTTTTATAGCTCAAAAACAACCAACCTGAAAACTACGGAAGCTCACTCTGACGTTCAGACGTAACCTAGGTTTTTGCGGGAGTTTGTTGTGCTGTGTCGGGGGTTGAGTCTTTTTTCGGAAAGCCTGTTTGCTGTCGACGGCAGCAATTTTAAGTCGGTGAATAACAGTGACCGAAACTTCACCAGAGCCAAACTAACGCGGCGCATGAAAAAAATCCGGAATGATGCTTATCACTAAAACTGCCCAGAAACCCAATAAGAAAAGTGCTTGGTTCCGATGCATACTCAGGCACCTAGAGGTGTAATTTTGGCGCGATTTAGGATGAACCTCAAGTTCGTGGCAAATCTTTTCAAGGTGTCCGAACGTAATCGTCTTTACGTCTTCTACTGGCGCATAATCACGACGATGAACTTTGACTACCCCACGCAGAATCGCTCGTACGGCCACGTCTGCTCCCGGATCCGGTTGGGCGTTGTCACGGTGCCATTTAGAAACGGCGTTGACGCGAGATCGGATTAACTTAACGTCAACTAAGCCGGCCATAGCCAAGATGTACCGTTTTAACGTGTACACAGACGCTGGCAAATCTCCACCCCAAGCCTCTCGGTAATGGCGGAGATTCATGCGTGTAGCATTCTTTTCAGCGGCAAGCGATAAGGTGTTCTGCATCAACTGGTCTCACGACTGGGAAGCAGCATGAAAGGCAAATGATTGGCCAATACAGCAAAGCTTAGACCATCCGGTGGGGTGTGATCAGCAAATCAAAAGTTTGGAAATTACAGAAATTGCGTACTAAAGTTTCTAATTTGCAGAATATAGGTAGTCCGAGGGGTGAAAGAATCTGAATTAGTTCGGAATTTCGAGACGTGCAAGGGGGGTTAGGGAAAATGGCGACCCAGCAGATAGACCACTCTGACACATGATTTAACATAATATACGTTATGCGAACCTTGACTTATTCCTGCGGGCCACATTCCCAGCTCAATTAAATGCCCGTTTAGTAGAGTTATAGTGCCAGGCGGTTTGCGCCGAACAAATCCGATCGTGCTCCAGGTCATTGATCAGCGCCTCGGCATCAATTCCAACCCGCTCGCGATTATGTTTGAACACAGACAATCAACCTTCATCGTGCGTCGATCTGTCGATCTGTTGTGTCACGACCTCAACCGCTCTTGCAGCGTTTCGCTCGGCGCCGCTTTGGCTCACAAGAATTTGCCAGCCAATGGGCTGGCGCCTAAACGGGTCTGCCACTTGAGCGTCGGACAATCTTGATCGTGTACTTGAGATTGGGTTTGCGCGTCACGCTGATCGGCCTGCGAGTCACCGTATCAAGCGTGATATTCCAGAAGCCACTGCTGGGCACGACGATTTTGGCCGGGAACTTCTCGAAGGCACCGCCGTGATAGACGTGACGCCCAGCGTTCTTGAAACTGCGAAAACTGGCGTCGGTCATCAGGCGTATGTTGCAGGCGTTCGAACACTCGATGATGACGATGTCACCTTCGTTCAAGTGCTCGCGCTGGTGAATGAATTTCATACAAGTCTCGAACGGCTTAGATGCTGGGGTGATGATGGTACAGCCGGTCATAGGCGGACCAACAGTTGAGATCCACCTTTGCTCGAAATTCGCGCTACCGAATGATCCAGTGCCGACCAGCCCTTGCATAGGTATAGGGGGTACCCCTATGATGCCTCCGACACAGGTCGAAGGAGTATCCCGTGGGTCACATATCTTCCAACAAAGACAGCCTTCTGAACCGCGTAAAACGCATCGCCGGACAAATCCAGGCCGTTGAGCGGGCGCTGGAATCGGATCTGGACTGCGCTAAAACATTGCACCTCGTAGCGGCTACCCGTGGAGCAATCAATGGACTGATGGAAGAAATCATCGAAGAACACGCCCGCGAGCATGTAGCCAATCCCGCGCTTAGCGAAGATGAGCGCAGCAAGGGTGTCGAAGAGCTTCTCGAAGCCATCCGCCGCTATTCCAAGTAATGACGACAGGTACAGGTTCATGAGCACGCCCCACAGCAATATCGATCACACGCACAGCCACGTGTTCCTCGGCTCTGCCCACGAAGAAAACGCCAGGCGCACGCTTTGGGTCGTGGCGCTTACGGTGGTCATGATGGTTGGCGAGATCACCGCGGGCTATATCACCGGCTCAATGGCACTCCTTGCCGATGGCTTCCATATGGCAACCCATGCCGGCGCATTGGGCATCGCAGCGGCTGCTTACGGTTATGCCAAACGCCACGCTTCCAGCCAGCGGTACAGCTTTGGCACCGGAAAGGTTGGAGACTTGGGCGGGTTTGCATCAGCGCTGATTCTCGGGATGGTTTCGCTGGTCATCGGTGTCGAGTCCGTCATGCGCCTCTTGCAGCCAACGCAGGTGCAATTTGGCACCGCCACGCTGATCGCGGTTGTTGGGTTGATGGTCAACATCGTGAGTGCCCTCCTCCTGGGCCACGGACACAGCCATGGTCACGACCATGCAGATCACGACCACGCAGATCACGCGCATCACCACCACGGCAGCGATAACAACCTGAAGTCGGCCTATGTCCATGTCATCGCCGACGCGCTGACATCCGTAATGGCCATCGTTGCATTGCTCGCCGGTCAATACCTGGGTTGGGTATGGCTTGATCCGGTAATGGGTATCGTCGGTGCGATCGTCATCGCCCGCTGGTCATGGAGCCTGATCAGCGTCACTTCCGGCGTACTGCTCGATCAAACGGATGAGCACGTTGCCGAGGAAATTCGCGATCTGGTTGAACGGTCCGGGGACGCAACGATTACAGATTTGCATGTCTGGCGGGTTGGACCAGAAGCCCATGCGGCTATCGTCAGCGTGACTGGCCAAATCACTGTAAACGCCGAGAGCATCCGTGAACGCCTCAAGCCTGTTCACGAAATCAGCCATCTGACCGTCGAGTTTCGAACCGCCTGATGTGCCAGGCGCACGCCGTAGATTAGCGTGCGCCTATGTCCACACTCTAAGGCGCGTTTCCGCTTTCCGATCATCACACGCGCCAGTGCTCCACTATCCCGCCCTTGTCGCCCAATACCGGATCAGTGTGGGGAAACTGTAGGTGCGCTATCTGTTCGATCTGCGCGGGTGTGGCCGGATCACGATTGATATCGCCCTCCTGCCCCGGCGGATAGGCGCCGACCACCATGAAGTCATCGCTGGAGCCGAGGTTGCAATGCCCCGTCCCCGCCGGCAGCAACAACACATCCCCGGCCTTGACTTCGACCACGTGGCCGTTTGGCCCACCCAGCATCAATTGCGCATGGCCGGCATAAACGCCTAGCACTTCATGCCCGCGAGTGTGGTAATGGTGATAAGTAAACACCCCGTAGCGCCATTGCGGGGGCCAGCCGTTGTCGGCAAATGTGCGTTCGAACAACGAAGCCGGATCGCTGCCGGTCACTCCCAGCGCGGCGGGATAAATCAGGACGGGCAGCGTCGGATTGTTAGGGATACCGCCATTGGCCTTCAGCATCAGTGTCTGCACGACAGGCGCGGCTAAGGTCTGTTTCATGGTCAATGCTCCAACGCCGAGCACGCTCAGCAAGGTGATTGTATTGAACTGACGTCGGGCCAGCGGCATGGTTCGAACTCCCGTCGGGTAAAGTAAATGTGCACGAGGCGGATGCCGGGGCGTGGCGACAGCTTCAGTGCTCAAGCCATTCTTCATCCACGCCTGAGACTACTCGGTTATTTCGCCCTGGCGATGGCAGCGAGGCGCTACCGAGCGCTCTTGGTCAGCGTGACGAAGCCTGGGTCTGCGGATAGACTGCCGCTGTAGCTGTCCCTTTATATTGAGAATGCTTTGGCAGTCATCAGGACGGCCACTCTTTTCGTCAACCGGCAGAGCTAATGACTCCAGAACCTCGCGTTAACCTGACCAACTGTGACCGCGAGGCGATCCACCTTCCGGGCAGCATCCAGCCACACGGCTGCCTGCTGGCCTGTGACGCGTCGGCCAGCATCGTCTTGCGACATTCCGCAAACGCCCCGCACATGCTGGGTTCGTCGAACGATTTGAACGGTCAGCGACTGGAATCGATTCTCGGCGAGGAACTTGCCCACACCATACGCAACTCCCTGGCGCGCACCAGGGAAGCGTCTCGCCCGGTCCTGACGTTCGGCGTGACGCTCGCCTCCGGGCAAACATTCGATATTTCTGCCCACCTGTTCAAGGGTATGGCTATCATCGAGTTCGAGCGTTGTGGTCTGAGCATTGCAGAACCCATTGAACTTGCGCGCACCCTCATCGCCCAGGTCCGGGAGATCGACCAGACCGACAGGCTGTTTCGGGATGCCGCCAGATTTGCGCGAGCGATGCTCGGCTATGACCGGGTCATGATCTATCAACTGGGCGCTGACGGCGCTGGCAAGGTAGTTGCTGAAGCCAAGCGCGTGGATCTCGAAAGCTTTAAGGGCCAGTACTTCCCCTCTTCAGATATACCCCAGCAGGCGCGGGCGCTGTACCTGCGCAACCCCATACGGATCATCTCGGACGCCAAGGGTGAAACCGTACCCATCGTGCCAGTGCTGGACCTGTCGGGCGAGCCCATCGACCTGTCCTATGCCCATCTGCGCAGCGTCTCGCCTATTCACTGTGAATACCTGAGCAACATGGGCGTGGGCGCCTCGATGTCGATCTCAATCATCGTCGATGGAGCACTTTGGGGGCTGATTGCTTGCCACCATTACTCACCAAGGACCCTGGCAATGGGGCAGCGGATCGCGGCTGAGATGTTCGGCGAATTTCTGTCGATGCACATCGAGACTTTACGGGCCCGGCAGAAGCTGGAAGCTGGCGCGCATGCCCGGCAACTGCTGGACACCCTGCTTCGAGACGCAAACCGGGCCACGGACATCGAAGAGTTTCTGCTTTCTCGCATGTCTGACTTCAAGGCGTTGATACCGTGCGACGGCATCGGCATGTCATTGGGTGGCCAGTGGGCGGCGGATGGCTTGACGCCCGCTAACATAGCCGTCCCGGCGCTGCTGCGTTTTGTCGAGGGGATGACCGAAGGCCGAACCTGGGCTTCCAACCGTCTTTCAATGGTGCACGCCATCGCGCAGGACTACGCCGCAGACGTTTCAGGCGTGCTGGTCATCCCTATGTCGCAGCACCCCAGGGATTATCTGATCCTGTTCCGCAAGGAAGTGGTCGAGACCCTTGACTGGGCCGGCGATCCAAACAAGACCTACGACACCGGTCCCCTGGGCGACCGCCTGACTCCCCGCAAGAGCTTTTCGGTGTGGAAAGAAACCGTGCGTCAGCAATCGCTACCCTGGACTGAACAGGATCGCCAGTTCGGTGAGGCCATACGCGTGGCGATTGTCGAGGTCGTGCTGCATAACAGCGAGCTTCTGAACGTGGAGCGTTCCAAGGCGGACGTCCGTCAGCGGATGCTCAACGAAGAGCTCAATCACAGGGTCAAGAACATCCTCGCCCTGATCGGAGCGCTTGTAGCCCATCCCACAACGGAAGGACAAACCCTCAGCGGCTACGTGGCTACGCTGAGGGGGCGCATTCAGGCGCTCTCGCTCGCGCACGATCAGGTCGTACGGGGTGATGGCGGCGGAAGCCTGCGCGCCCTGCTCAACGCCGAGCTTTCGCCCTATCGCACCTGCGCCGACGCCATTGAACTGACCGGACCCAATGTCGTACTCGATGCCCGCGCCTACTCAGTCATGGCGCTCGTGCTTCACGAATTGGCAACCAACGCTGCGAAGTACGGAGCGCTATCCCGGGCAGCCGGGGCGCTCGAAGTCAGTTGGTCGATTGATGCCGGGGGGGCTTGCGGCATCGCATGGCGCGAACGCGGCGGGCCAACGGTCAGCCCGCCAAGCCGCACCGGCTTCGGCTCAGTGCTGATCGACCGGAGCATCCCCTTTGACCTCGGCGGGACGAGCGCGGTTGAATATCTACCCGAAGGCCTTCAGGGACACTTCAGGGTCCCGGCAAAGCATCTTACCCTCGCCGACCCCGTCGAGATCCCGCACACGACAGCAACGAACGCCCTGCCCGGCCTGGACTTCAGCAATTTAGCCGACGCTTGCGTGCTGATACTCGAGGACCAACTGGTCATTGCGGTCGGGCTCGAGCAAATCCTTTTTAATGCGAACATAGAAGACGTAATCACGGCCGGCTCCGAAGCCGAAACAATGCGGCTACTCGCTGTCAGGAAACCCGATGTTGCGGTGCTGGATATCAACCTGGGCACTGGAACCTCCATAGCGGTTGCCGAAGAGCTGACACGGCTGAACATCCCCTTCCTCTTCGCAACGGGCTACGGTGATAGCTTTACCATCCCCGACCACCTGAAACGAGCACCCGTCGTTCGCAAGCCCTACGACGGTGTCTCGATCCTCATGAACCTGCAAAACCTGCTTCATCGGCAGTAAGAAATAGCCGCTGTGGGCGGCTGCACGTTGCTCAGGAATGCTCCGAAGCTGGCGACATTGCCTCGCGCTGCGCAGTGGGATGCGTTCCATGGGCCTCGCCCACCAGGGGAATTACCTGGTGTTCGGCGTTATACAGCTTACCGCCGCTGAAATAGTCACCGTCACGCAGGGCTGCCACGTCGCGGTATTGCAAGCTGCGTTCGGTGCCGGCGACGAACACTGACTGCTGGTCGGAGTTGCCGACGGTGAAGTGGTTGTACGTCAGGTTGAGAGCGATGGCCATGATCGCCGACGAGCTGATGCCGGAATGGAAGATGGTGGCAAACCAGGTGGGGAAGTGATCGTAGAAGTTCGGCGCGGCGATAGGGATCATGCCGAAACCGATGGAGGTGGCGACGATGATCAGGTTCATATTGTTGCGGTAGTCGACCTTCGACAGGGTGCGAATACCGCTGGCGGCCACGGTGCCGAACAGCACGATGCCGGCGCCGCCCAACACCGAAGTCGGGACGGCGGCGATGACTCGGCCCATCACCGGAAGCAAGCCAAGAATCACCAGGAACACGCCGCCGGTGGCAACCACGTAGCGACTTTTCACCCCGGTGACGGCCACCAGACCGACGTTCTGGGCGAAGGCGCTCTGGGTGAACGAACCGAAGATCGGTGCCAGCAGGCTGGACAGCATGTCGGCGCGCAGGCCGTTACCCAGTCGCTTGGCGTCCACCTTGGTGTCGATGATTTCACCTACGGCCAGGATATCGGCCGAAGTTTCCACCAGCGTCACCATGATCACGATGCACATGGAAATGATCGCGGCCAGATGAAAGGTCGGCACCCCGAAGTGGAAGGGGCTCGGCAGACCAAAGACCGGCCCTTGGCTGACAGTGGAGAAGTCAGCCATGCCCAGCAAAGTGGCGATGACTGTGCCGATCACCATGGCCAGAAGAATGGACAGGCGCGAAACGGTAGCGCTGCCCACTTTGCTCAACACCAGCACCAAGACCAGGGTGAGCGCCGCCAGACCAATATTACCCATGCTGCCGAAGTTTTCGGCGTGGCTATTGCCGCCCATGGCCCAACGCGCGGCGACCGGCATCAGCGTCAGGCCGATGGTGGTGATGACGATGCCGGTGACCAGAGGTGGGAAGAAACGGGTAATGCGCGAGAACACCGGGGTAATCAACAGCCCGATCAACGATGCGGCCATGACGGCACCGAGAATCGACGGTACGCCGCCGCCTTCCTGGCTCCCGACAATCGCCACCATGGTGGCGACTCCTGAGAACGACACGCCCTGCACCAGAGGCAGTTGGCAGCCGAAGAACGGCACGCCCAGTGTTTGCAGCAGGGTCGCCAGCCCTCCAGCGAACAGCGAGGCGGCCACCAGCAGCCCGATCTCGGCAGGAGACAGCCCCGCCGCCTGGCCGATGATCAATGGCACCGCAACGATGCCTCCGTACATGGTCAACACGTGCTGAAGCCCATAAGCCATGTTGGCGAAAAGGCCAAGGTTCTTATCTTCAGGGCGGACAGCGGTAGTCTGGGACTCGATCATGATGGTGGTACCCACATTTTTGTTGTGAGGTACTGTATTCAATATTATCGAATTATGTCTATACCTTTGTATACAATCATCACGACTGGCTGATCCGCGATGCAGCCGCACCAACGCCATTATGCCCCCGGGTTGATGCTCAACAGGTCCGCTGCGAGGGTCTCCAGCGTGGGCCTGCTAAGCAACGGCGCCGGAGCACCTTCAGGCGCAGCAAGGCCTACACGGTTATGCCAGATCGTCGGCAGTCCTACCTTCTGGGTGCCAAACAGGTCGTAAGCGGAGCCCGCCACAAAGACTGCATTGGCGGGCGCTATGTCGAGGGTCTCCAACGCCATCCGATAAGGTGCAGGGTCTGGTTTGTAAAAGCCGGCCTTCTCTGAAGTGATGACTACGTCAAAAGGGACGCCCAGCAGATCGGCTGCGATTTGCCCCAGTTTCTCCGAACAGTTGGTCACGATCCCAAGCTTGTAGTGGGGCTTAAGTGAAGCCAGTACAGCCTTGGCTTCAGACCAAGGCTGCAGCTCGCCCCAACGCGCTTCAAGTTCAGCGGCTGCTTGCCTGCCAAGCCCCACTGCAATGGCGGCTTCTTCCACCAGGGTCTCATAGGGCCGATAGCTGCCGCATCCGTAGGTCGCCTTCAGGTAGGCCATCCGCCATGTCCGGCCCATTTGCTCTGATCCGGCAACGGAGTTCCACAGCGTCCAGGAATCAAGCAAAGCGGTGAGCAGATCAAATAATACGAGTTCGACTGAGGCACACTGTTGCCCCTTATCCGAGTTCGCAGACAGATTTGAAGTCATTACAGTGTTTCCTGTTTAAGGTGAGGAAGTTCTGCGATAGCGGTAATTTCAACCAAGGCGCCGTAGTGGAGCTGACCGCATGGGATAATTGCCCGCGCCGGTCGATGGGTGCCCATCACTTTCGCGTAGTGCGCATTTACGATGGGCCATTGCTCTACATCCGCGATGAAGATTTGTACATTCACCAGATTCGCCAGGCTTGCATGGGCAGCCAGCAGCACCGCTTCGACATTCGCCATCGCCTGTACGAATTGAGCGTCGATACCCTTTGCGAAGGTGCCTGTTGCCGGATCAAACGGCAGTTGCCCGGAAACGAACAGCAAACCGCCCGTCACCACGCCTTGCGAGTAATGCCCACCCGGCGCGGGCAACTTTTGTGAGGTGATGAGTTCCATCAAATCTCTCCAGTCATGAGTTGTACGTCGTTACCAGCCCGAGATGCGCGGCCAGTAACCCAGGAGGCGTCCCTGGGTCAGGACGTGATAACCGCCGTGCTGCGCAGAAGTGGCACAGGCATGGTTGGGCAGAATGCGCAGCTGCGTCCCGACGGGCAGCTCTTTGGCCGCTTCGATATCGCCGCAGCGTGATGAGATGACGCCGTGCTCTTGATTGGCCGCCGTGACGATCAGATCGCCAATGGGCTCGCCGTGGATGTCGCAAACAATGCCGTATCCCTGATCCACACGCTGCCTGGCGGTACCTCGGTCGCGGGAAAGCGCCATCCAGCCCGCATCGACGATGGTCCAGCCTTTCTCAGGCTGGTGTCCGATGACAGTGGTGAGCACCGACACCGCGATGTCTTGGACCCGGCACACATCCAGGCCCGCCATCACCAGATCGAAGAAGGCGAAGACGCCAGCGCGAATCTCGGTGACACCTGAAAGATCCTCAGTGAACAGCGCCGTGGGTGTGGAACCTACGCTGATGATCGACAGTTCGAATCCTGCATCGCTGAGCAACTGCGCCGCATCGACGACAGCCGCTCGCTCCTGGCGGGCATAAGCCTGGATCTCGCTGATGGAGCGGCTGTCGTAAGAGTTGCCGGCGTGAGTCATGACTCCGCTGACTTTCACGCCATTGCCGCGCAAGACGCCAGCGATCCCCACCAACAGGGGTGACTGCGGCGCAATACCTGAACGATGGCCGTCACAGTCGACTTCCAGCAGAACCTCAAATCGTTGCTCGCTGCTCTTGGCGAAATCCGCCAACAGCCGAGCGCTCTCAAGATTATCCAGCACTAACTTCAAGGCAGCGCCCTGTTCGAGCAGCCGTTCGGCATGGGCAAATTTATTCGGGGCGATGCCGACCCCATAAAGAATGTCGGTAAAGCCGGCGGCAAAAAAGAAGTCCGCCTCACGCAAGGTCGAGACTGTGATCGGCCCTCGCCCACCCTCAAACAGGCGCTCAGTCACTTCAAGGGATTTGTTGGTTTTAACGTGAGGCCGCAGTTTCACATTGAATGGCGCCAGCTTTTCACGCATTCGCAGGATGTTTGCATCCAGCCGATCTACGTCCAGTAACAGCGAGGGTGTTTCGACTAATTCTGCCATGTGTTCTCTCCGGTAATGGCGCTATTCTAAGCCCTCAAAACCGTCGTGAACTTTAGACTCACTCACTCTATGATTCAGTAATCCTTAATGACTGATGCCTTTGAAATTCGCTTCCTTCTCGTGATTCGTGAAAGCAAAAGCCTGCTGGAGGCTTCACGCAAGCTTGGGCTGACGCCGTCAGCGGTAACTCAACGTCTTCAGCAAATGGAGAGAAAACTTGGTATCCGTCTGGTGGACCGTTCAGCCAGGCAGTTGCGCTTCACTGATGAAGGCGAGCTGTTGTGCGCGCGCGGTGCCGAGCTCCTCGAGCAGTTCGACGCCTTGTTGGAAGATTTGCATGAGAGGCGCAAGGGTTTCGTTGGCAAGCTGAAAATCAATGCGCCCTTTGGATTTGGCAGGCAGTACGTTGCACCTGCGGTTGCCGCTTTCAAGAACCTGCACCCAGAGGTCGACATCGCGCTGACCCTTTCTGACCAGCCCATGGTCGAGGCAACCGACCGCTTCGATGTGGTGATTCATATCGGTCAGCTTGGAGTGTCAAATCTAGTGGGCCGAACCCTTGCGCCGAATCGTCGGTTCGTCTGTGCCTCGCCGGCGTTTCTCGAACGACAGGGGCCAATCGAGACGCCCGAACAACTCGCTGAACTGCCGTGCATTGCCTTACGCGAGAACAACGAAGACGTGACCTTGTGGCAGTTCACCCGAGGACGGAAAACGCGAAGCGTGCGCATCCGTCCGACCTTGAGCAGTAATGATGGCGCCGTCATCCGGCAATGGGGATGTGAAGGCCAAGGCATCATCCTGCGGTCTGAATGGGATGTTGCCGACGCCTTGGCCAAAGGCACCCTTGTGCGACTGCTACCGGCCTGGAAATTACCGGACGCGGACGTTGTGGCGTTGACACATCAACGGGAAGGTTTGCCCGAACGCACGCGTAACTTCATGCGTTTTTTGCAGGACTCGTTCAGGCCTGTAGCACCTTGGAGGACATGAAGACCCGAACTTATCCCTCCAGGCCCTCCTTGGCACCATTACTGAGCACTCTGCGCAATAACCGTTGCAAAGTTGAGGGGTAAGCCACGAGGCGTGATTCATCAGAAATCGGCAGGCAGGGATTCCTTCAGCCATTTTTCCGACATTTTGTTCAATGTTCCATCAGCCTTGGCGGCTGCCACGATGCCGTTAATCTTATCCTTGAGCGCTGTTTCATCCTTGCCCACACCTACGTAGCAACCGGAGTCCTTGAGCTTGAACTTGAGCAGCGGTGGACGGTGCGGGTTCTGGTCGGCAATCACTGCCATGGTGGAGTTACCGCTGGCGATCAAGTCAACCTGATTGGCCAGGAATGCGGCGATGGTGGTGTTGTTGTCTTCAAACCGTTTGATCTTGGTGCCCGGCGGCGCGACCTTGGACACTTCGATGTCTTCCAGGGCGCCGCGGCTCAAGCCGATGGACTTGCCGTCCAGATCGGCAGCTTTGCTCACCTTCACTTCTTCAGGGCCATAGACGCCCATGTAAAACGGCGCGTACTTACTGCTGAAGCCAATCACTTCTTCGCGCTCAGGGGTTTTGCCCAGGCTTGAGATGACCAGGTCCACTTTGCCCGTGGTCAGGAAAGGAATTCGATTGGCAGACGTGACCGGCGTCAGGACCAGCTTGACCCCAAGCTTGTCGGCAATCAGTTGCGCCATATCGATATCCAGACCACGCGGCTTCATGTCCGTGCCAACGGAACCAAAGGGTGGAAAGTCCTGGGGAACCGCTACTTTCAACACACCCCTGCCGGTGATATCAGACAACACGTCAGCTTGAGCAAATGGCACGGCCGCACAAGCAGCACTGGCGAAAAAGGCGCTCAACAGACAACGACGAAATAGGTTCATGGCTTCTCTCAAAAGTATTTAAACAAAGGACAGCATGACGCCTGCGAGTCTGGCAACGACAGAGGTCGTGCACCCGTAGGCGTAGCTGAGGCAGGGATGAATCAAAGGGGGTAAAAGGACGGCTTCTTGAAGGAGGTCATGCTCTTGCCAGTGATGCGGCGCAAGCTGCCTGGGCGATCCGGTCCACGGTGCATCGTTGTAGCTGCCCCGCTGGGGGGATTTGATCCATGGCGGCTAGCGCAAATGGATCGTGGTGAAAACAACCACACGCAAGGATGTAGGTTTTGATCCGAAAGAGACAACATTTTATTTCGTGTTGGTCTGAAACGGCTGACGACGACGCGTAGTTGCGTTGGCGCCGCGCAGCCGAATACGTGCAGGGCAAACGCGGATCAGTATGAACGTTTCGCTGTGGCGATTGATCTCAACCTCTCTGGTAAAGTGCTTTCAGCGCCTTTTTGCGAAGCGGTCGGCCGATCAATCACAGCCTCAGGAGCAATTTGATGTTTCACGCTATGTTCAGCACCCCTTGCCTGTATGTGATCATTCGGTTCATCTGGCCCATGCCTTGGCCCCTGCCCGTCCGGTTGGCCGGTGCACTGTTGCTGCTGGCCGCCTCGCAATATCACCTGTACGCCAGGTTCTCGTCCGGCAGTGTGTTTTCCCCGGAATTTCCAAGGGTGGTGTTGATCTTTTTCAACTGGGCGTTTGGCGCGATCCTGCTGATCGCCGTGCTACAAATTGTCATCGACCTGGGCACCTTGCTGACCATGCTGGTTCGTCGACAGTGGCTGACCATACCCGCCACGCTGCGCTACACCGTTGGCACCGCGGCTCTACTGCTGGCGGGCATTGGCGTACACCAGGCGGTGCGTGTGCCGCCGGTGAAAGATATCGAGGTAGCAATCAAAAATCTGCCGCCGCAATTCGACGGCTACACGGTGTTGCAACTGAGTGACATGCACATCAGCAAGCTGTTCGATGAGCCGTGGGCGCGGGCGGTGGTGAACCGCTCCAATGATTTGGGGGTGGATATGATCCTGATCACCGGCGACCTGATTGACGGCCCACTCAGCGCCCGAACGCAGGATGTGGAGCCATTACGGGACCTGCATGCCCCAGATGGTGTGTATGTGATCCCAGGCAATCACGAGTACTTCTTCGACAATGAGGCGTGGATGCAGCATTTCGTCTCGTTGGGCATGAAGCGCATGACCAACAGCCACGCGTTGATCGAGCGTGGCGGCGCGCAACTGATTCTCGCCGGGGTCACGGACCTGAGCGCGCCGCGCGCCGGCTTGCCTGGGCCGGACCTGAAACAGGCGCTGGCCGGGGCGCCGGGCAATACGCCGATCATCCTGCTGGACCATCAACCACGCAATGCCCGGCAAGCTGCCAGCCAAGGCGTGGCGTTGCAGTTATCCGGCCATACCCACGGCGGCATGATCCGCCCGCTCGACCTGATCATCGCCCGGGCCAACGAGGGTTTCGTTTCCGGCTTCTATGACGTTGACGGCATGCAGCTTTACGTGAACAACGGCACGGCGCTCTGGCCCGGTTTTGCCCTGCGTTTGGGCGTGCCGTCGGAGCTGACGCGGATCACACTGAGGCGGGCCGGGGAGCCGGGCTAACATCGCTCTACTCCAAGCAATTATTTCCTCGCACGGCATTGTTTAGCAGGACCAAATACTGTTTACGATTTGAGTGCATTTATCCCGACTAAAGCGAACCGTATTGTCACTTCACCGAAACGAAGTCCTCTCTTACGGGCTTCGTAGCCAAGTGCAATTCTTCCTTTACCAACGGGTGATCATCATGAAATTTATCGTCACAGGCAGTGCTGGAAACGTGTCCAAGCCGCTGACCGAGCTCTTGCTTCAGGCGGGTCATGAGGTCAGCGTCGTCAGTCGCAACGCGAAAAATATCTCAGGCCTGATCAAACAAGGCGCCACCGCGGCCATCGGCGATATGGAAGACCTGGCTTTCTTGACGGAAACCTTCGCCGGTGCCGACGGTGTTTATCTGATGTTGCCACCGATGTGGGATTCGGCAGACCAGAAGCAACAAAGCATCAAGTACGCAGAAAACTTCAAGACAGCGATCCAGGCCACGGGCGTAAAGAACGTGGTGTTTCTCAGCAGCTACGGTGCTCATCGCCACAACGACGCGGGTCCGATCAGCGGCATGGGGCTGGCGGAAGATGTGCTGAACACATTGAGTCCGGAGGTGAACGTGCTGAGCCTGCGCACAGGGTATTTCTACTCCAACCTGCTGCTGTCGATCGACCTGATTAAGAAAGCCGGTCACATGGGCAACATGTTCGATATCCCACAAGGCACTTTCACTGTTGTCGACCCCGAGGACATCGCACGGACTGCCGCAGCGGCGTTCGCCACGCAGAATTTCAAGGGGCACTCGTATCAATACGTCGTGAGTGATTTGACGGGCACGGATGAGATTGCCACGTTGATCGGCAAGGAAATTGGTATTCCAGACCTGAAGTGGGAAAAGTTCGATCAGGAGGATTTCCGCCAGGTGCTGCTGGGCTATGGCTTCGCCAAGGGCGCTGCCGGAGACTACGTTGAAATGTTCGACACGCTGGACAAAGGCCTGCTGTTCGAGCACTTCTTCGAGACCAAGGCAACGTTCGGTGGCACGTCAATCGAAGCGTTCGCCAAGCGTTTTGCGGCGACCTATAACGCTCGCTGACAGGCTCTGCATCGCTGACGATTCACGACACTCAGGCACATCGCAGACGCGAAGGACAATCCTGCAGTGATGCGGGTCGTTAGCCTTGCCCTCTTCTTGAGTAACGTTGGATAACCCATCGAAGGTGTTGAAATGATCAAGATCAGTGTGATGTACCCGCTTACTCCCGGTGTGACCTTTGACCATGACTACTATCGCGATGTCCACATGCCGCTGGTTCAGAAGCGTCTGGGCGATAGCATTTCCTCGTACAGCATCGACAAAGGACTTTCAGGCATTGAGCCTGGTAGCGCCCCGCTCTATGTGGGTATGTGCCATCTGTACAGCGAATCGCTGGAGGCATTTCAGACCGGCATTGCGCCTCACGGCGAAGAACTGGCGGACGATGTCGCCCACTTCACCAACGCCAAACCGGTTTATCAAATCAGCGAAGTCGTCCGGTAGCGCGCAACACCCCTCATCGACTCAGGGCCGGCGTCCCCCAGCCTTATCATTGCGTCAGCAACGGATGGTTGTCGAACAGATCGCAAACCCAGTCGACGAACACTCTGACGGTGGGGGACAAATGCTTGTTTTGCGGGTAGACCGCAGAAATAGGCATCGGTGGTGGCGTGAACTCGCGCAACAACTCCACCAACTCGCCCGACAGCAGATAAGGCGCCGCCATGAATCGGGGCGCCTGGATGATACCGACCCCTTTCAAACAACATTGCAGCCAGGCTTCAGTATCGTTGAGCGCCAGGTTACCGCGCATTCTGATGTCGACACTGCGCCCTTGGAGCGTGAAACTGAAATCCATCAGTCGGCCGTTACGACCCCAGAAAAAGTTAGCGGCCACATGCTGCTTGAGATCGTCCAGCGACTCAGGCACACCGTAACGTGCCAGGTAATCGGGACTGGCAACGGTCACGGGCCGATACAGGCCAAGGCGCCGGGCGATCAGGTTGGACGTCGGCAGTGTGCCCACCCTGATGACGCAATCGACGCTTTCCTGAATCAAGTCAACGGGCTTGTCCCCAAATCCGAGCATCAACTCGATATCGGGGTAGCGTTCATGAAAGGCGTAAACGTGCGGTAAGACCAGAAGCTTTCCCAGCGAGGTCGGCATATCGATTCGCAATGTTCCCCGGGGGGCGTCGGCGGTCACGGAAAAAGCATGTTCGGCTTCCTCGATGTCCGCAAGAATGCATACACAGCGCTCGTAATACGCCGCTCCGTCCGGTGTAAGACTGAGACTGCGAGTCGTGCGGTGGAGCAGTCGGACTTTGAGATGAGCTTCCAGTTGCTGAAGGATGATTGTGGCCGAAGCCTTGGGGATCTGGAGCGTGTCCGCAGCACGTGTAAAGCTGTTGGTTTCCACGACTCGGGCGAACACTTTCATGGCAAAAAGCACATCCATGATCAAAATACTCGCGTTGAGAAGGCGGACTTTAACGTGTTGTTCCGATGGAAACAGGCCTGAAAGACGCTGTATTCGCCTTTATCCCGCCCGCTCAATTTGTCGGGTATGGAACTCTTAAGTGCAAATGTGCGGATGTTCACCGGGAGGGAACGGCTTTTTCGACTACGTCAGTCGTGCGTACATACCGATTTGGCCCCATACGGCCGATCAGCCTCAGGCTCTCGGTATCGATCCAGCCGCGTTGCTCATCGATCACCGACTCATCGGCAACGTGCATCATCAGCACCTCGCCCAAGACCAGCGAGCGCATCGGCCCAAGCTCAATGATTTGTACCAGCTTGCACTCCAGGGAGACGCGGCTTTCGGCAATCCTCGGCGTGGAGATATGAACCGACGGCGCCGAGACAAGCCCCGCCTCCTCGAACTCGCTGACCAGCGGGCCGTAATCAACGGCGGAGCTGACCATGCTTTCGAGTTGATCGTCGCTGACGAGATTGACAACGAATTCGCCGCGCTCCCGGATGTTTCTTCCGGTGTCCTTCAGGTCGGTCCCCGAACGGTGCAGGATCGAAAACCCAACGATCGGCGGGTCCTCCCCAAACACGTTGAAGAACGAAAAAGGCGCAACGTTTTCGCGTCCTTGTCCGTCAACGGTGGACACCCACGCGATCGGACGTGGGACCACGGTCGAACCCAACAGCTTGTAGCGGATTTCGCGACTGATTTGCGTGAAATCGAATTTCATAAATACTCCTCGAAGGACAATGCCGATCCTGATTTGAGTTCAGTATTTAAAATGCGCGGCATGCCGGATGGCAAACTCTGCCCACTTGATCCCGGGGCGCCCGAGAATGGCGTTCATCACATCGAACCCAGCACCGGGCTCAGGCGTTCCGCCAGCGGTGTACAAGGCATAATTTTCGTACGCGGAATGCATGTAGGCCGCGTCTGCGCCAGCAGCCAGTACCTTGTCCATGAACTCTTCTGGTGGTCTGGCTTGGTAGGTAAACGTCTGCCCGAGGGTATTGGTCAGCGTGTCCGCGACAGCAGAAAATGTTTGCTCGTCAGACGCCAGCCGATAGACCTTGCCAGCATGTTTTTCCGGAAGCCTGAGGCACGCTGCGCCCACTGCGGCGACGTCATCGCAATCGACCCAGCTGATCCGTGCATCGGCGACGTAGTGCCGGATCGTGCCGCTATCCACCGCCCTCGCCCCGCCGTAGCTCAGCAAGTTCTGCATGTAGATGTCCGGCCTTAAATGGGTAAATGTAAAACCCGCCCACTCAATGTACCTCTCGACAAATTGCTGCCAACCCCAATGCGCGACTTTGGTGTCGTCATCGCCACACGCCCCCAGATGGACAATGTGTTTCACCCCGGCTCGTTTGGCTTCATTCAGAAAATTCTTGCTCTGCTGAAACATGTCCACGGTGTAGCCCGTGAGCATAAATACACGTTCGATCCCGGCCAGCGCAGGCGCTAAAGTTTCAGGGCGATCCATGTCCAGCTCGACAATAGGAACGCCCAGGTCAGTGGCTTTCGAAGGCGTACGTACACCGGCCACGATTTGAAGTTGCGGATCGTCACGCAGAAGCGAAACGACAGCGCCACCGACCTTCCCGGTGGCTCCCATGATCAATACTTTTGTCGCCATCGTTGCACCCTCCCCGCTGCGTAATGAACTAGACGTTCACCACGATCTTGCCCAGGTGCTGGTTCTTCTCCAGTTCACGGTGCGCGGCGACTATGTCGTCAAAGGCGAAGTTGGCGGCGATCTCGGTTTTCAACTGGCCGGATTCCAGCCCTTTGAAAATGAAGTCGGTCGCCGCTTTCTGGCGGGCCGCGTCGGTTGTGGTGGAGAACAGGTTATAGCCGCGGATGATCGGTTGTTTGTAGATGATCGAAAGCAACGGCAATGGCGTTATGTCCTCGGCGAGCGCACCGTAAATAAACACGGTTCCGCCGGGCGTCAATGCGTCGATCAACTTGGGGAAGTTGGCGCCGCCCACGGGCTCGAAGACGATGTTCACTCCTCGCCCGTCAGTGATCGTGTTCACCTCGGCAACCAGGTTCTGTTCGTCGGTGACGATCACGTAAGCCGCGCCGGCCTTGAGCAGTTCGTCACGCTTGGCGCGGGTGCGCGTCATGGCGATTGCCGTTGCGCCCACAGAGTTGACGATCTGGATCGTACCCAGCCCTACGGCGCTTGAGGCTGCGGGAATCAGCACGAAATCCTCAGCCTTGAGCAGGCCGTTTTCGATCAACGCACCGTAGGGCGTGATGAACACGTTCCAGATCGCGGTGCCTTGGTCGAAGGAGACAAAGTCCGGCAGTTTCACTACCGCGTGAGCCGGGGCCAGGACCAATTCACCGTACATCCCGTAGTCGTTCAACGAGAACGACGGCACCGTGCTGACCCGGTCGCCGACCGAAACGTGAGTGACATTGCTGCCCACGGCCTCGACGATACCGGCGCTCTCGTAGCCCAGACGCGCGGGTAGGTTAACCGGTTCGACATAGGCGCCGTTGCGCCACATCGACTCTGCTCGGTTGAGGCCGATGGCCTTGACCTGAATTCGTACTTCGTTGTCGCCGGGTGCTGGTACATCGATGTCCGTATACGTCAGGACTTCTGGACCGCCATATTGAGTAAAACCAATGACACGAGACATGGGAACTCCGCGGCGCCGTGACGCCTTTAATGACACTCAAAATTGGAGGTGCCCGTCGTGAAAGAGCACCGTATTAGCTGACGACGACTTCGCTGGTCTGCAACAGCGGGGTAAAGTCTTCGCAGCGGGTGATATCAACTTGGTTTCGCATACCGACTGGCATTGGTGATGCCTTCATAGCCCCATGAGTCCAGCGGCAGGTCATGCAGTACCACAAAGGTCACAGGGGATAACTCCGGCCCCAACTGGGCGACGAACAACTCGTAGACGCCGTTGATGAAAGAACTCTTCTGCGCCGCCGTGTTGGTGCCCTCGCCGATCGTGACGTCCATGTGCGCAACCAGCGACGCAGGCTTGCCTCCTACGCGCGCTGAGGCTTTGGGGTCATTGTCGAGGAACACCGCGATTCGATCGCGCTGCTTGCCCAACACATCGACCATGAGGTCTACGGCACCGTCCTGAATTTGCTCGGCTTGTTGAACACTCAGTTCAGCGCCGGCTACCTTGATTGTGATCAGTGGCATGCTAAAACTCCCTCATGTAATAAATCGCTTGTTGGTCGACTCACTGATGCCCGCGCACGCCAAAAACCTGCTGCCCTGGTCTGTCGTGTATCGGCCGCTGTCCGGCGACACACCCACGGTGGCGCTCGCCATGGCATACGCTGCTGAAAATGCCTCCCCAGTCCTAAAGCTGGTCCTGTCCCGAGCGGATGAGCTGATCAAGCGCGTTTCCGGCAGGCAGTCCAACATGGCTGAGGACTGATCGCGGGTCATCGTGCGCCAAAGGTCATGTTGCGAAACAATCCGTGTACACCGGTTGGCGGTGCACGCCAGTAAGGAGCGGGCGCTTCAACTGTCCCGCCCAGCTTCTCAGCCGCATGCCAGGGCCAGCGCGGGTCGTAGAGCATGGCTCGGGCCAGCGCGACGAAGTCGGCCTGACCACTGGCGATGATGTCTTCGGCTTGCTGAGCTTCGGTAATGAGACCCACCGAGAGAGTGGTGACACCGGTTGCGCGTTTCACCGCCTCAGCGAACGGCACTTGATAGCCCGCCCCCACCGTAATCTTCTGCAGCGGGGAAATACCGCCCGAGGATACAGAGACCCAGTCAACGCCCAGCGTCTTGAGTGCAGCGGCGAACGCAATCGCTTCGCGCTCCTCGATACCGCCGTCCACCCAGTCGGAACCGGTAATTTTCACACCAACCGGTTTTTGTTGCGGGAATGCCGCACGTACCGCGCGGAAAACCTCGAGGGGAAAGCGCATGCGGTTTGCAAGTGAACCGCCGTATTCATCGGTTCGCTGGTTGGAGATGGGAGACAGGAACTGATGCAGCAAGTAGCCATGTGCAGCGTGCAACTCCAGACCGTCCACACCCAGCCTGTCAGCGCGTTCAGCTGCGACAACAAATGCCTCAAGCACTTTCGCCATGCCTTCAGCGTCGAGTGCGTGCGGTGCAGGTTCGCCGGCTTTGTGCGCGACTGCCGAAGGCGCAAACGTGGTCCAACCGCCCTCACCCTCGGGAATCAACTGCCCCCCGTCCCATGGCGTTGCACTGGAAGCCTTACGACCGGCGTGGCCCAGTTGAAGAATCACCGGGATACTCGAAAACTCGCGCACCGCCGCAAGCACCGGGACGAATGCCGCCTGCGTCGCGTCGTTATACAAACCAAGATCGCCTGGCGTGATGCGGCCCTCCGGGAGGACCGCGGTCGACTCAATGAACAGAAGCCCCGCACCCGACGCGGCCAACCCGCCCAGGTGAATCAGATGCCAGTTGTTCGGCAGACCATCCTTCGCGATGTACTGGCACATCGGAGAGACGGCAATGCGATTTTGAACGGTCAGTTGGCGTAACTTGAAGGCCGAAAAAAGTGAGCTCATTTACTGGACCTCGATAATTGAATGCCCTCGTTGAACGCCTTGTAAGGCTTCGACGCAAGTGCGCTTGGGGGCTAGTACAGTCGAGATTTCGGTCCAGATAAATGGGCTGTCGCGCTTAACACTCTGGAATTTTAGGCTGCAATGAAAGGGGGCCGATGACGTTTGCGGCACGGCCGCAATGCTCGTCCTGGAGTAGCCTGTGAGCGGGCGCGACCGTTCATACGCAGTTGCGAGGACTCAGACTGGAGCTTGACCCTGCACCCCTGCTCGCGATTTCGATCGCAGCAAGCGCGCTTGACGCAGTGTCTGCTGAAGGCCATCTGCAGCATCGCCAGACGGCACTTCAAGGCAGGTTACACCAGCGTCAGGCCGTTACGCTGAAGAAATGCCGACAACACGCTCCCATCCTGATGCTCCATCGCCAGTGCGATGTGGCTGTCAGGTCGGACGAGGTAGGCTGCCTTCTCCTTGAGTCCATTGCTTTTGGCCCGCGCGGACATCGGCCGCTTGAGCACCGGTAAACCCAAACGCCCAGCTTCGCGCTCAAAATCCGGATTGACGTCGTCGAACACCTGCACGTGCCAAAACAAGCTCGACGGATGCCCGAAGTTGTCGCCGGTCCAGGGCATCCGATCACCGCCATGAAGTTCACCGACCTGGCCTTCACTGATCGAGCTGTCGCGGTACTTGATTCTGGTTTGCGAGAGGGTCTGGAAGAGCGACTTGCGGAAGGTGTCGAAGTGGCTCAGCAGCGGGGCCAGATGAGGCAGCATCCAGTTGCGCAGAAATTTACTGCGCCAGCCCTCCCCGACCATGCCTTCGAAAGCCTTATCGGTGGTTTCGACCAACTTGCGGGCGAAGGCGATGCGCTCGGTTTCGTAGGTGTCGAGCAACGATTCACTGGCGCGCCCCTGAATGACATCTGCCAGCTTCCACGCCAGGTTGACGGCGTCGCCGATGCCGGTGTTCATGCCTTGGCCGCCCGCCGGGCTGTGCAGATGCCCTGCGTCGCCCAGTAAAAATGCACGACCCACATGGAAATGTTCAGCGACCCGGTGGTGGACGCGGTAGGTCGACAGCCAGTTGGCCTTGCCGACAGTGACGCCCAGCATCGCTTCAGCGCCGGGTCGCAAATCTTCGAACGTCAGCCCTTCATGGCCTTCGAACTCAGGGGGCACGATGCCGATTAACCGCTGCATGCCGCTGCTGCGCACAGGCGCCATCAACACCATGTTGTGCTTGCCCGCATGCAGATAGACATTGGTACTTGCCGGCCCTTCAAGCGCAACATCGGCCACGTAGAACAGCTGGTTGTAGGTCCCGCCCGGAAACCCTACCTGCAATTGCTTGCGCACCACGCTGCGGGCGCCTTCGCATCCACACAGATAACGGGGCTGGCAGTGCTCTTCTACGCCGCCTCGACTCAGGGTGACGTCAACCCGATCCGGGTGCTGTTCAAAACGCGCAAGCGCAACGCCCCACTCCACCTCAACGCCCAGCTTGCTCAGCTGTTCCACCAGAAAGTGCTCGTGATCATCCTGCGGGAACGACAACACGAACGGATAAGGCGTGATGTCCTTGCCAGCGTCACCCCAGGAGAGGCTCGCGATATCCCGCCCTTCTTCGCTGTAATGAATGCTGTCGATGCGGATACCCCGCTCGATCAAGTCATCTGCCAGCCCAAGTTGCTGGTAGAACTCCAGGGTCCGGGCCTGGACGACCATTGCCCGTGACGCCTGGCCCGGGCCGCTGCTGGCCTCGATGATACGAAAGCGAACGCCCATGCGTGCCAGACGCAGTGCCAGTGTCAGACCGGTCGGCCCGGCTCCTGCAATTAAGATGTCGGTATTCATTGGATATCCATAGATCTGTCGGTTGATTTTGATTGCGAGTGGATCAATCGAAATCCCTTTAGCTGTTCCATTTTCCTTGTGTTGCCAGAGTCAGGGCGCCGGCCAGCCACCGCCCAAAGCTCGGTAAAGACGTACGCGGTCGATGGCTGCCTCAGTGGCGCTGTCCACCAGTTCGCTTTGCGTGGCGAGCAAAGCCCGTTGCACCGCCAGCACATTGATGAAATCAGTGGCGCCCTGGTTGTAGCGATCACGCGCGGTGGCGAGCGCGTCGCTGTTGTGCTGCACCGCTTGCTGCAAGGCAGCGTGATGCTGTTTCTCACCGGCGTAATCAGTCATCGCGTTGTCGATTTCATGCCAGGCGCCCAGCACCACGCGCTGATAATTCAAGGCTGCCTGTTGCTGCTGACGCTTGCGCAACTCAAGCGTCCCGGTCAGGCGCCCGCCCTGAAAAATCGGCAGATAGAGGCTGGGGCCATAGGACCATTGGCGTGAATTCCAGGCGCCGAGATCGGACCCGTTCAATGCTTGATAGCCCATGCTTGCGCCCAGGCTAACCCGCGGATAGAAGTCCGCCTGGGCCACCCCGATCTCGGCGGTTGCGCGATGCAGCGCCGCTTCGCTTTGCTGGATATCCGGTCGTCGCTGAGCCAGTTCAGACGGCAGCCCGAGCGGCACGTCAGGCGCCGGACGCGGAATCGGCTTTACGTCGTGCAGTTCTGCACTGAGGGCGCGTGGCGGCTCTGCGAGCAGATAGCTGAGCGCATTCACCAGGCTGTCTTGCTGCGCCTGCAAGACGGGAAGCGTGGCTTCGATGGTGGAGACCTGCGCAGCGGCGTTGGAGGTGTCCAGGTTAGTGGTCACGCCGTTGTCGAAACGAATCTGGGTCAGGTTGGCGCTTTGCCGGGCGATCTCAAGATTCTGCCGGGCAACCGCGAGCCGCGCCTGAACGCCACGCAAGCGAATGTAGTCCGTTGCGGTTTCGGCGGCGATGCTCAGCAATACGCCATCGCGCTGTGCCGATGTGAGCTGAATATCAGCGTCGGCGGCTTCGACATTTCTGCGCACGCGCCCCCAAAGGTCAATTTCCCAACTGGCATCCAGGGTTGCAGTCCAGACTTCATAAGGCGACTTTCCATTGAGATTGGAAGGATCCAGCAGTCCATTCTGGCTGCTTCGATCGCGCTGATAACTGGAGCCAGTGCTAACACCCGGGTACTGCTGACTCCCTGTGACTTGGCGCAGGACCCGGCTCTGATCCAAGCGACTGCTGGCGGTACGCACGTCCAGATTGGACTTCGCTGCGCGCGCGACCAAAGAGGTCAATTGGTCATCGCCCAGTTGCTGCCACCAAAGGCTGTCGACTGCCCCGCCGGCCGAGGTTTCGGAACCTGGCGCAACGGCCCAGCTCTCAGGCAGCTGCGGCTGGGGCTTGAGAAAGTCAGGTCCCACCGAACACGCGCCAAGCCCCAGACAGGTCAGCAACAGCAACGGGCGCTTCATGTCATTGCTCCTGAGCGGTATCAATGCTGACCACTACAGACATGCCGACGCGCAGGCGATCAAGGTCCTGCTGGTTGGCATCAAACACAATCTTTACCGGTATACGCTGGGTGACTTTGGTGAAGTTACCGGTGGCGTTGTCCGGCGCGATTTCTGAAAAGGAAACCCCGCTGGCCGGCGCCACACTAGAGAGATGTCCTTTGAATATCTGCCCCGAAAGGCTGTCCACCCGTATTTCCACCTGTTGGCGCTGACGCATGTGCGCAAGCTGCGTTTCCCGGAAATTAGCGATGACATAGGACTCAGCCAGCGGCACCACAGCCAGCAGTGGTTGCCCTTGGGACACATAGGCGCCGACCCGCACCGAGCGCGGCCCAACCATGCCGGCTTGCGGGGCAGATATTCGGGTGTACGAGAGGTTCAAATCGGCCTGTCGCAACGCCGCTTGATCGCGCGCCAGTGTTGCTTTGGCCACTTCAAGTTGTGCTTTCAACACGTCAAGAGTCTTTACGGCTGCAACCCGCGAAGCTTCATCGCGGTCGCGGGCGGCCTGAAGCTGATGCAGATCGGCTTCTGCCTTCTGTCGCTCCTGTTGGGTCCCGGCCCCGGAATTGGAGAGGTTCAGATAGCGCTGAGCGTTGTACTCGGCAAATTTGATCAACGCAGCGGTGGATCGCGTGGTCGCAGCTGCCTGGTCGATCACCGCTGCTTGACGCTCAATGCCCGCCGCCAGATTTTTCACCTGCGCTTCGGAGCCCTGAACGCCGGCTGCCGCTGCAGCCCTGGCAACCACAAAATCACGATCATCGAGCACCACCAACGGCTGCCCGACGTCCACCGGCTGATCATCCTCGACCAACACCTTCGTGACCTGGCCTGACACCCTCGACGACACGAACACCGAATCTGCGCGTATGTAGGCATCATCGGTGGTCTGCACCGAGCCACCGCTCAACAGGCGATAGATGCCATAAACAACGCACAGCAGCACTGCAGCGGCAACGAGGGAAATAGCGGTTCTATGCTTCATGGCGTTACCGGCGGTTGCGGTGGATAGGCGCGTATCGGGAGGGTCAACAAGATGAAAAACAGCACGGCGATCACCAGCAACAGCGCCAGGAAGGCGTCGGAAAAACTCAGCACGAAGGCTTGCGCTCTGACACGCTCGGCGAGTTCGGTCATCGGCAACCGGGGCAGGGTTTGCGCCAGGGTGTGCCAGCGCGAGCCCACGGCATCGAGCAGAACGTTGGAGTGAACATGCTCGCGCCAGGTGACGAAGTTCTCGACCGCAGAGCCCGCAACCACGGCCGCCAGCCCCCGCAGGGCATTGACCATCGCCGAGGCAAACGGGCCTTCCATTGGCGCGATGACGCCCGTGGCGTTCATCAACAAGGGGACGACTACCATTGGCTGGCCGATGGCGTGCAGTACCTGCAACAAGTAAAAGTCTTCGCGTATCCACTCACTGGTGATGAATGAGCCACCGACGCACGCCACCGTTAACAGACCCAGACCTGCCGCAAGCACATAACGTGAATCCAGCCAGCGCCGATTGATGACGAACGCCACCAGCGGTGCGAGGAGCAATTGAGGCACGGCAATCAACAGGGCGATGGGCATCACTTGCTGCGGGCGATAATGCTGAATTTCGATCAGGTAGGCCGCAGGGATGGCGCCTCCTGCACTGGCCACGATGACAAACAGGCAGAGGGTCGCCAGCCCATAGGCAAAATTGCGTCGTTGCAGCAGTTGCAACTTGAACAGCGGTAAAGGGTGATACCACTCGTTAACCAAGAACAGCGGCAGACAAACCGCCGCCCCCATCAACATCGCAACGATGAGCGGCGAGGCCATCCAGTCCAGACGTTCGCCCTGACTCAAAGCAATCACCAGCATGGAGATCCAGCCCACGCCAAGCGCGGCACCGAGCCAATCAGCCTGCTTGAATCGTTCCAGACGCAAAGGGTCTTGTGGCAGACCGTAGGCAATCAACGCAGCGCCCAGAAAACCTGTCGGGACGATCTGCCAAAACACTAATTTCCAGTCACTCTGCTCCGTCCACAGCCCTGCCAATGGCATCGCCAGGTTCGGTCCGAATGTGGCTGTCAGCGCATAAGCCGATAACCCGTAAAGTTTGATGTTCCAGGGCAAGAAGCGTAAGGCAACCGTCATCAACAGCGGCGGCAACGCACCGCCCGCAAGGCCCTGCATCACTCGAAGCACGAGCAGCGTTTGAAGGTTGGGCGAGAGCGGAATGACAATGCCAAGCAGTGTGAACGCAACCGTCACTGCAATCGCGAAGCGGCGGATAGAAAAGGTAATCGCCAGCCAGGGGGCTATCAGCATCGCAGACACTTGAGCAGCAGCGTACGCAGTGCTCACCCATGTGCCCTCATCATGGCCAAGACCAAAAACGCCGAGGGTGTCGATCAATGTGATGTCAGTGACACGGTCGTTGATCCCGGAAGTGAGCGCCGCAATCAGCACTCCAAACAGGCCCACAGCCAGGCGACCATCAAACGAGGCGGAACCGGATGCAGCGACAGGCGCAGATATCGGGGATGACAACTTTTTAACTCTCAGACCAGGCGAGGAGAATCGGGAAATCGGTCATCCACTCGCGCGTTACACGCCGACGTCAAGTGAAGTGCCGATCAATTAAGCGCGTCTGCGCACGAGTATTTGGATACTGCGGTGACAAGTGAATAGCTGCGAAAAACCTGAGGACTTATGCCTCTTGGTTAACTGATCCTAGTGAATTGTTAGTCGTGGCAAGACATTGCGGGTCACCCCCGCCAGATATGAGCAACCGCTGACATTTTGCGGGTAACCGCCTGATGTTCTGGTGCTATTAGGGCCTATTCCGGCAAGCCCCTATCCTAATAGAGACGCACAAATGGGCCGATAACCAATTCCGAAATAATCAGGTAGACCAATGGGGTTGAACATAGCCAATGCAACTAAGGGGATCACTTAGCCAGCAGTTTCAAACTTGCGTATGTTCTTGGGACAGAGGGCCTCGGGCGCTTTTGGCCATACCTTTCACGGAACAAAGTCCGGCTCCCCATGCGCTTGAGACTGCAGAAATCAAGAGCATTGTCCAGGCGTTCGGTCATGGCGCATGTCGTGCCGCCCAAGCGGGCTTTGACGTTCTTGAAATTCATACAGCGCTTGGCTACCTGCTCAATGAGTTCCTCTCGCCTCTCGCGTCTGGCCAACAGCCTGACCGTCTAGTCCAATAATGGGCCCGGCTGCATGAGTCGGGCGTTTGTCATACAAGAGAAACCGTCAGCGATTGAATTTCTGGTTACTGGCGTTCTGTTGGCCACCATCCCAAGCGCCAGTTGCCCGTTTTTCGTTTAAAGTTTTATAACCCTTGATCGTTCGCTAGAAGCCTCCAGCTTTCGCTAAGATGGCTGCTCCGCGAGCAGGAGGGCAGCCGGATGATTATTCGAGTTTTTTGTGAAGGCGACGAAGCAGCACTGTTTCAGGTGTTCTCATCAGCTATCCGGATGGTCGCGTGTAGCGACTACACGTCTCAACAAGTAGAAGCCTGGGCACCCAAGGACCCGGATTGGATGGCTTGGAACACCCGCATTCGAGGCATAAACCCCTTCGTCGCAGTGCTGGATGAGCAAATAGTTGGTTACGCTGACCTTCAACCTACCGGTTACATCGATCATTTTTTTGTTTCGGGCTTTCATTCACGTCAAGGTATAGGTCAGCAGTTAATGAGTTACCTTCTTCAAAAGGCCGCTGGCCACCAGTACGATGAGCTAACTTCACACGTCAGCAAGACAGCGCAGGCCTTCTTTATCCGCAATGGCTTTGAAGTCCTGGAGCGCCGACATTCCGTGTCACGTGGTGTCGAGCTTGAGAATGCATTAATGCGCAAACGGATTTTCCGAGAAAGAAGCAGCGTCTGTATCCCGACTTAGAACTTACTCATTACTCTTGGTCAGTATTCATTGCTGCACATCGCCCTTGTCCCCCTGCACTGACGATTAAATAACGACACTGGAGCCAGAGACATCAATGAACTTTATGATTCGACACGCAACGAGCGCGGACGCCACAGCGATTAGCGTGGTCGTCATCACAGCATTGCGCGAATCAAACGCTCAAGACTATTCGCCAGACATCATCGAACAGGTGCAACGAAGCTTTTCACCCTCCGCGATCCTGCACTTTCTGACCCAGCGTCAGGTGTATGTCGCGTGCATCGACGGCCATGTCGTGGCGACGGGAAGTCTGGACCGAAACATCGTCCGAAGCGTATTCGTCGACCCTGCCCATCAGGGCAAAGGCCTGGGGCGTCGACTGATGGCGAATCTAGAATCAGTGGCCGCTCAAAGCGGAATGAAAATGCTGCGTGTCCCCTCCTCGATCACAGCTGAAAGGTTTTATCTTTCTCTCGGTTTCCTGAAAGTCCGAGACGAGTTCCATGGCGCCGAGCGCACAATCATTATGGAAAAAGTGCTGCGCGAGTAACCTTCCCTCCCGCACAAACCCCTCAAAGCACTCATTAAATGCCAGAATCTCCTCACTGGATCGTTTGGAGACCACCATGCTTCGCGCGTTTGAACAATGGCTCGACCCCTTCCCGCCTGATGAGGCACCGCCGCCACCCGATGGCCTGGCGCGATTTCTCTGGGCCTGCACCCGGGGCGCCCGCGGTTATATCCTCGCGCTTGCACTGCTCAGCGCCGGTGTGTCGATGTACGAGGCCTGGCTTTTTTCGTTTCTCGGGCAAGTCGTCGATCTGCTATCGACCTGGCAGGCTGGCGGCGAGGCCGGCATGCAGGAAACGCGTGTGCTGTGGGGGATCGGCATCGTCTTGTTGACCAGCATCGGGCTGGTGGCGCTGCGCACGATGGTCCAGCACCAGATATTGGCGATCAACCTGCCGTTGCGCCTGCGCTGGGATTTCCACCGGTTGATGCTGCGACAAAGCCTCTCGTTCTTCTCCGACGAGTTCTCCGGCCGCGTCACCACCAAGGTAATGCAGACGGCGCTGTCGGTGCGCGAAGTACTGTTTACCATCATCGAGATCGCACCCGGCATCGGCGTGTACTTCATTGCGATCATCGCCCTGGCTGGCGGCTTTGACCTCAAGCTCATGCTGCCTTTCATTGCCTGGTTGGCATTGTTCGGTCTGGCCATGCGGTACTTCGTGCCCCGCCTGGGAAAGGTCGGCCAGGAACAGGCCAATGCGCGGTCATCCATGACCGGGCGTATCTCGGATGCCTACACCAACATCACCACCGTGAAGCTGTTTTCCCACTCCAAGCGTGAAGCGCACTTCGCCCGCGCAGCGATGGAAGATTTCAAGCTCACCGGTTTACGCCAGATGCGCCTGGTCAGCCAGTTCGAGATCGTCAATCAGGCGTTGGTGGTCGGGTTGATCATGGGGGCTGGCGGCTATGCCTTGTGGCTGTGGCACCAGGGCGAAGTCGGCACCGGTGCCGTCGCGGCGATTACGGCGATGGCGTTACGCATCAATGGCATGTCGCACTGGATCATGTGGCAAATGACCTCACTGTTCGAGAACATCGGCACCGTGCAGGACGGCATGGGCACCCTGGCCCGCGGTCCCAAGGTGCAGGATGCGCCGGACGCGGACGTGCTGGTGACCACAGGCGGTGCGGTGACGTTCGACAACGTGAGCTTCAACTACAACGGCGAACGTCAGGTGCTCGACGCCCTGAGTCTGTCCATCCGCGCCGGCGAAAAAATCGGCCTGGTGGGTCGCTCTGGCGCGGGTAAATCCACGCTAATCAACCTGCTGTTGCGCTTCTATGACGTGGACAAGGGCGAGATTCGCATCGATGGGCAGAACATCGCGCACGTCACCCAAGACAGTCTGCGCAGTGCCATCGGCATGGTCACCCAGGATACTTCGCTGCTGCACCGCTCCATTCGCGACAACATCGCCTACGGCAGACCCGATGCGACCGACGCGCAAATCCGCACCGCCGCCGCCAATGCCCAGGCCGATGTTTTCATCAGCCAACTGAGCGACAAACAAGGACACTCGGGCTACGACACATTGGTGGGCGAACGTGGCATCAAGCTGTCCGGCGGCCAGCGGCAACGGGTGGCGATTGCCCGGGTGATGCTGAAAAACGCCCCGATCCTGTTACTCGACGAGGCCACCAGCGCGCTGGATTCAGAAGTCGAAGTGGCCATTCAGGAAAGCCTCGACGAGATGATGCAAGGCAAGACCGTCATTGCCATCGCCCATCGTCTGTCCACGATTGCTGCCATGGACAGGCTGATCGTCATGGACGACGGACGCATCATCGAGCAAGGCACCCATGCCGAGTTGCTCGGGAAAAACGGTACCTATGCGCGACTATGGCATCACCAGAGCGGTGGGTTTCTGGGTGAGGATCAGGGCGTCGCCGAGGCCGTGGAATAGAGGGCCTATCAACGCCCTACGCTTGAGATGCGAGCTAAACGCACCTGGCTCGCAAAGCCGGTTAACGCAAAGAAGGAAAGAGAATGCAGCACGCTACGTTGAAACGCTTTTGTTCCGGACTGATCGCCCTGTTGCTGCTGTGCATCACCGTGCCTGTCTGGGCTCAGTCGGCTGCCGCGCCTCAGACCACTGCCCCGGTCAGTGCATCGCCGGAGGTTGAAGCGCCCAGCCTGGATGACCTTAATGAGCAGCTTGACCAGATCCGGCAAAAAGTAACCGTCAGCGCCAATGATGACTTGCTGTCGAACTTGCGCCAGGCCGCGATACAGGTGCAAAAACAGGCCGATGATCTGATTGCCCGCCAGGCGGTCGACATCGAACACCTGAATGATCAGCTCAACATTCTCGGCCCGGTGCAACCGGACGAGGCGCAGAGTCTGACCAGCCAGCGCAAGACGCTGACGGCTCAAAAGAACGCCCTTGTCAGTGATGAACGTCAAACCAATACCCTGAGCCAGTCAGCCAAGGATCTGGCGACCCAGATCTTCAGCCTGCGCCGCAGTCTCTTCGACTCACAGATCAGCACCCGCACGGCGAGTCCGCTCAGCTCGGCGTTCTGGTCAACGCTGATTCGCCCGACCGATGACGACCTCGGGCGCCTGAACGGCTTGCTGGTAGATGTGCGCGGCATGTTCAAAAGCGCGCTGGCAGAGGGCAATCGAACGCTGTTCATCAGCGTTGTCATCGGCGCGTTTTTGATATGGGTCGTTGTGCGCCGCGTGCTCGAGCGCTTGCTGATCTGGCTGATGATTCGTTGGCTGCCAGAGGGCCGCCTGCGCCGTAGCGCCTTGGCATTGGCCGTCGGGCTGTCGACAATTCTTACCATCAGCGCTGCGACTTCCTTGCTGCGATGGGGTGTCGTCAGCAATACGGTGCTCAGTAACGACGTGGTCAATCTGCTCGATCAGCTGCAGACGCTGATCACGTTCTGCGCATTCATTCTCGGGCTGGGCCGAGCACTGTTGATGCTGCCCCATCCCTCGTGGCGCCTGCCGCAGATTCCTGACGAGATCGCCACGGCCCTGGGCCGCTTCCCGGCCATATTGGCACTGGCGCTGATGGTCATCGGCACGCAGGAGCGGATCAACAGCGTCATCGCAAGCAGTCTGGCGCTGACGGTGGCGGTCAATGGCTTGACCGCATTGGCGGTATCGCTGGTGTTCTTCTTTGCCTTGGTGCGCTACCGCCGGACCCGCCGCCGTTTTGAGCTGGAGCGTGTGGGAGGCTTTGCCGGTCTGATTCCTTTTGTCGTTGCGGTCTGGGTCGGACTGAGTTTGCTGGCGTTGTTGAGCGGCTACCTGACGCTGGCGTATTTCCTCGCGGTAAAACTGCTTTGGATGAGTGTGGTGGCCGCCACCGGCTACCTGCTGATTGCCGTTTTCGGCGACATCTGCGAGACCCTCTTGTCACCCAAGCAACCGGGTGGCCTTGCACTGGGTTCGGCGTTGGGCTTGTCTCCTCGGCACCAGGCGCAGGCAAGCACCCTGCTGGCAGGCATCGGCCGTACCTTGTTGTTGCTCGCGGCAATACTCCTCGCTTTCCTGCCATCGGGCTCGAGCCCGGGCGAGCTGCTCGAAAGCTTTACCCGGCTGGAAGTCACCAACAAGTCCCTGGGTAACCTGAATATCGTCCCCGGCGATATCCTGCTGGCACTGGGCTGTCTGGTCATCGGCATGCTGTGCATACGCGTACTCAAGGAGTGGTTCGGCGAACGCCTGCTGCCTGAGACCAACATGGATGCCGGCATGCAGGCGTCCCTGGTGACCCTGATCGGTTACATCGGCTTCGTTTTGGTGATCGCCGTTGTGATGTCCACCCTTAACATCAGCCTCACCAATCTGACCTGGGTGGTCAGTGCGCTGTCGGTGGGGATAGGCTTTGGCCTGCAAGCGATCGTGCAGAACTTTATCTCCGGTCTGATTCTGCTGACCGAGCGGCCGGTCAAAGTCGGTGACTGGGTGAGTCTCGCAGGCGTCGAGGGTGACATTCGTCGGATCAACGTGCGTGCGACCGAAATCCAGATGTCCGATCGCTCCACGGTGATCGTGCCGAACTCCCAGTTCATTACCCAGAACGTACGTAACGTCACCATGGGCAATGCGTTGGGAGTTGTCGGCATTACCCTGACGTTGCCGTTGGAAACAGACGTATTGCAGATACGCGAGCTGCTGTTGCAGGCCTTTACCGAGCATGAAGCTGTGCTCGATGCGCCCGCGCCGTCAGTGACCTTCAAAGACCTGACCAACACCGGTTTGATCATCAGTGCCAGTGGCTACGTGAACAGCCCACGCTCGGTGGGTGGCGCGCGCAGCGACCTGCTGTTTACCGTGCTGGGGCGTCTACGAGAGCTGGGCATCGCGCTGTCTGCGCCGCAAAGCATGGTGTTGATCAACGAAGCTGTAGAGAAAGAGGTCGCGCCAGAGTAAAGCGCAGGTGAGGGAGGATTGAAACGTTGGAGCAGGCGAATCTTTTTTCTTGCTCCAACATTTCGGCAGGATAACCAAGATGGAAACTACACGCACGGTCCGCCCCAGACTCAGACGCCCGCTATAAGGCGTCTAATCGATTGCACTGATGATTACTATCGAAAGGCCTGCTTGATGGGTTGCCAGCGCTGACTCCTATAATCGCCTGCGATTTCTCCCCGCTTCCTCCGCCTGCCTGCAGGCGACATTCCCCCCTTGGAAACCAGCATTATGCCAAGCGCCAGTCAGGCCCCTCGCGGTCTCCCCGAACATTCTCAACAAAGCGTCAAACAACAGTGGTTGGCGATTCTCTCAGTCGCGGTGGGTGCCTTCGCCTTGGTGACCAGTGAGTTTCTCCCGGTGGGCGTACTCAACGACGTCGCCAGCGACCTGGGTATCAGTGCAGGCCACGCCGGTCTGATGGTGACCCTGCCCGGCATCATGGCCGCCCTCGCCGCCCCGCTGCTGTCCGTGGGCATTGGTGCGATGGACCGTCGCTATCTGCTGATCGGCCTGACGCTGATCATGATCATCGCCAACTCGGTCGTGGCCTACGCCAGCGACTTCAACCTGCTGCTGTTCGGCCGCGTGCTATTGGGCATCAGCATTGGCGGTTTCTGGGCTACCGCGATTGCCCTCAGCGGCCGCCTTGCGCCCAAGGGCGTGGGCGTCGCTCAAGCCACCTCGATCATCATGGTCGGCGTAACCCTGGCCACCGTGCTCGGCGTGCCCGTCGGTACCTGGCTCAGTGGTTTAATGGGCTGGCGCATGACCTTTCTGGTCACCGCGCTGGTGGGCATACCGGTGCTATTGGCGCAGATCTTTCTACTGCCGCGGCTCAATCCGGATAAGGCGATCAGCATCAGTGACCTGCCGGCCCTGTTCATCAATCCGCAAGCTCGGGTTGGATTGATCGCTGTATTGCTCATTGGCCTGGCGCATTTTGCCGCGTACACCTATGTCGCACCCTTCTTCAAACAAAATGCCGGATTCGATGGGCCGACCATTGGTTCACTGTTGCTGCTCTATGGCGTGGCCGGAGTGATCGGTAATATTTTTGCCGGATTCGCCGCCAACCGCAGCGTGCGTCATACGCTGTTGCTGGTTGCCCTGATGATTGGCATCAGCACCGCCTTGTTCCCCTACTTTGCCACCGGCATGACGGGCGCGGCGACGCTGATCGCGCTCTGGGGTTTTGCCTTCGGCGCCTTCCCGGCCTGCGCCAGTATCTGGATGTTTGTGGTAGCGCCCAAGGATGTCGAACGCGGCATGCCACTGTTCGTCGCCTTGTTCCAGGTGATCATCGCGTTGGGGTCGTTCTTCGGCGGGCAGATCGTCGACCAGCTGGGCAGCTCGGTGCTGTTGAGTCTGGCCACGGCCCTGGTGGGCTGCGGTTTTGTCACGGTGCTTGTGCTGGGGCGTAACGTCAGTAATAACCTGGCGGCCCAAGCCTGCTAGCTGGATCAGATAGCCCCATCAATAGCGACGATCAGACGACAATCGTCGCTATGCATGGGCCGCACTTGGGCTCGTTCGGCCACGTCCAGCGGTCGTCAAGTTCAGGCCCCGACTTGCTCGCGGGGCCAATAACCCTGAGGGCTACCTGGAAACAGGCATCGCGAACTCGGCGCCCTGTTCGATGCTTTCCGACCAGCGCTGCATGATCGATTTCTGTTTGGTGTAAAAGCGCACCCCCTCGGTGCCATACGCATTCATGTCGCCGAACAGGCTCTTTTTCCAGCCGCCGAAGCCATGCCAGGCCATGGGCACAGGAATCGGCACGTTGATCCCGACCATGCCCACTTCGATGCGCCGTGCGAATTCGCGCGCAATATTGCCGTCGCGGGTAAAGCAGCTCACACCGTTACCAAACTCGTGCTCATTGACGATCTTCACCGCAGAGGCGAAGTCCGGAACACGCACGCACACCAGCACCGGGCCGAAGATCTCTTCGCGGTAGATGCTCATTTGCGTGGTGACGTGGTCGAACAGTGTCGCGCCGAGCCAGAAACCCTTTTCCAGGCCTGGCTCACTTGGCACATAACCACGGCCATCGAGAATCAACTCCGCCCCCGACTCGACACCCTGTTCGATGTAACCGCTGATGCGATCCAGTGCAGCTCGCGACACGATAGGCCCCATCTCGGCCTTGAGATCGCGGCCGTCGGTGATCCGTAGCTCGCGACCCCGTGACGCCAGTGCCGCAACGACTTTATCGCCCACATCGCCCACCAGCACAGCGACCGAGATTGCCATGCAACGCTCACCCGCGCTGCCATACGCGGCGCCAATGAGGGCATCGACCGTGCGCTCGATATCGGCATCGGGCATGACCACCAAGTGGTTCTTCGCACCGCCCAGCCCCTGAACGCGTTTGCCGTGACGAGCGCCGGTTTCGTAGATGTATTGCGCGATCGGCGTTGAACCAACGAAGCTCACAGCTTTGACATCGGGATGCTCGATCAGCGCATCGACAGACTCCTTGTCCCCCTGCACGACGCTGAAAACACCTTTCGGCAAGCCAGCTTCCCGGAGCAACTCGGCCATGAACAACGAAGCGCTTGGATCAGTCGGGCTGGGTTTCAAAATAAAGGTGTTACCCGCAGCGATCGCAATCGGGTACATCCACATCGGCACCATGACCGGGAAATTGAACGGCGTGATGCCCGCCACAACGCCCAGCGCCTGACGCATCGTCCAGTTGTCCATCCCACTGGAAACCTGGTCGCTGTGCTCGCCCTTGAGCAGGTTCGGAATCCCGCACGCAAACTCCAGAATGTCGATCCCGCGGTCGACTTCGCCCTGGGCATCGGTAAAGACTTTGCCGTGTTCGGACACGATGATCCGGGCCAGATCGTCTTTACGTTCACGCAGCAGATGCAGGTATTGGAACAGCACCCGTGCACGACGAATCGGCGGCGTGTCGCTCCATGAAGCAAATGCGTCTTTGGCAGCAGCCACCGCTTCGTCAACGGTCTGCCGGCTGGCCAACGCTACCCGCCCGGTCACCTCGCCCGTGGCCGGGTTGTAAACGTCCTGGTAGCGATTGTCAGCGCAGACGCGCTCGTCATTGATGAAGTGTGCAATGGTCTGGGTCATGGCTTTTATCCGATGGCTTTAGACGGAGTTGGCGCTTCGCATAGTGATGCCGGGCCAATGTCGAAGCACACGATAGGCTTTCAGTCTGTCGCGAACCAGAGCAGAATCCAGAACTTATTGTCCTCAGCTACGAACAATCAAATCATGGAAAAATCAGAAATCGAGGGCTTGTGGACGTACATCCATTGGCTGTCGGTGCTCGAAGAACAAGGCACCTACACAGCGGCCGCCCTACGCCTTGGGGTGAGCAAGTCAGCGGTCAGCCAACGGATTTCGGATCTGGAAAAGGCGACCGGCACGCAGTTGGTCACACGCACCACGCGCAGCGTGCGTTTGACCGACGCAGGCACGTCGCTCACGCAACAAGTGCGTAGCGCTTACGAGCAGATCGCACGCAGTTTCTCGTCTGTCAGGGATTCGGTGGGTGACATACGGGGCCTGGTCCGTATGACTGCTCCGGTCGCTTTCGCGCGGCAGCAATTAGTCCCTCATCTGTCCGATTTTCTGCAGATGTATCCCCAGGTGCGGATCCATCTGGACGTCTCCGACTCGCTGAGTTCACTGGCAGCCGAGGGCTACGACCTCGCCGTGAGACACGGTTTTCACGTGCCAGAAACCCATGTTGCCTGGAAGCTGTGCGACACCTCTTCGGTGCTGGTGGCGACCCGGGAATATCTCCAGCGGCACGGCGAGCCGCAAGTGCCTGAAGACTTAAGCGCCCATAACTGTCTCTACTATCCGCGCAGCGCCGATGCGCCTGCCTGGACCTTTGACCGACCGAAACGTGGCAGCCAGGACATGGAGCGTCAGACCGTCCCCATCGCCGGCAGCTTTGCCACCAACAACAGTGAGGCGTTACGGGATTCGGCCCTCAATCATTTGGGCATCGCGCTACTGCCCGACTTCAGCGCCCAGGCTGCGCTCAACGACGGAACCTTGGTGCAGGTGCTCAAGGGATGGACCCTCAAAGGCGTGTTTGCCAACGAGATCTATCTCATACGGCCGTACTCGCCCCATGTGCCTAAGTCGGTGAGCGAGTTGGTCGGATTTCTCAAGCAGCGACTCAAGGGCGGATTTGCTGCGGTGGCTACTTGACTGCGGTAACTCCTACGCCTTCGGCAGCAGCAAATCTTCAGCGTTACCGCTGGCAACGGCGTCACAGGCTGCGTGAGGAACGATCAGAGTCTTGTGGTTAGCCACAAATCCCGTGGGAGCGGACCTGTCCGCGAAGGGGTCATTACTGCCAACGCATTTCTAGCGCCTGACACTCCGTCTTCGCGGACAAGTCCGTTCCTACGGGTTTCTATGCACCCCGGTTTGAGCGTTCATGGATGGATCGCTCTCGCTGCTGGCCGGAGGCCGGAGGAGTCCAGCGTGCTGACGATCTGCTGCGCAGCAGTAGTAGAACCCGTCGTCGCTTCAGCAAGCACGATACGCTTCTCGACAGTTGCAATCAGGCTCTTGGAGCCTTGCGTCTTTGTACTGCAAGGCACCCTCTCACGGCCGGGCCCACTTCGGTTCTGACAGGTGCATGAAGAAGAAATCGGACAGCGCCGTGATTTTCACAGGCCGCGTGCGTGCCGATGGCGTCACGAAGTAAAGCCCCCCGCGCATCATGTGCCAGTCCGGCAACAAAGCGATCAGTCGCCCATCCGCGAGATATTCGCCGGCAATGAACTCAGGCAGTTCGGCAATCGCCAACCCTTCCAGCAAAGCAGGTAACAAAGCATCAGCGTTCGTCACCCGCAGCGGGCCATTGGGGACGACGTCTTCTTCGGTGCCGTCGTCGTCACGGGTAAATCGCCACACCTGGCTGCGTGAGCGGTACGCATAACTCAGGCACCTGCGGGTTGCCAGATCACGAGGGTGGGTGGGATGTCCGTGCTCCTCCAGATATCCAGGTGAAGCGACCAGGTACTGAGTTACGGCGCATATCCGGCGAGCAACCAGCGACGAGTCCGGCAATACCGCAATACGTAAAGCCGCGTCGAAGCCTTCTGCGATCAGGTCGACCGAGGCATCGGACAGGTGCAAGTCTATCGACAACTCCGGGTACTGACGCATCAATTGCGGCATAAGCGGTGTAACCCAGCGCAGGCCGAAAGACATCGGTACCGCTAGCCGCACTTGGCCCCGGGGCTGTACGGACAAGTCTTGGGCCTGGCTTTCTACCTCTTCGGCTTGCCGATAGATTTCGCCCGCCTTGGCGGCCATGCTTGCGCCAAACTCGGTAAGTGCCAACTGCCTGGAGGTGCGGTTGAACAGTCGGCCGCCCAAGCGCTCTTCGAGTCTCGCGACCGCACGAGACACGGTCGGCACGGAAACCCCCATGACTCGCGACGCAGCCCCGAACGAGCCTTCTTCTGCCACCTTGGCAAACATCGCCAATCCCTCGAAATCTGGAAGTTTGCTCATTTCATTTCTGCAACGATGGATTTCAAGCAATTCTATTTTGAAAAGTCACCACCGTCGATATGCTTCTCCCACACCGCGATTCAACCAATCGCAACGTTTTAATTAATAGTCGGGAGAAACATCATGGCTAACAAACTTGAAGGCAAAATCGCACTGGTCACCGGCGGCACCACAGGCATCGGCCTGGCCACCGCCAAACGCTTCGCCGTAGAAGGTGCTCACGTTTACATTACCGGTCGTCGCCAGGCCGAACTCGATGCAGCCGTAGCAGCGGTTGGCAATGCCACTGGCGTTCGGGTTGACTCAACCAAGCTTGACCAGCTGGACGCACTGTATAGCCAGATCAGCGCCGCCCATGGTCGCATCGATGTGCTTTTCGCCAACGCAGGCGGCGGCTCAATGGTGCCCTTTGGCGAAATCAGCGAACAGCATTACGACGATACCTTCGACCGCAACGTCAAAGGCGTGCTGTTTACGGTCCAGAAAGCTTTGCCGCTGTTGGCTCCGAAAGCTTCAGTGATCCTCACCGGCTCCACCGCAGGCAGCGCCGGTACCGCCGCGTTCAGCGTATACGCCGCTTCGAAAGCCGCCGTGCGCTCGTTCGCTCGCAACTGGATTCTGGACTTGAAGGACCGCCAGGTGCGGATCAACACCATCAGCCCCGGCGCAACGCGCACTCCGGGTCTGGTGGACCTGGCTGGCCCGGACGCCGCCCAGCAACAAGGCTTGCTGGACTACCTGGCCTCGCAGATTCCCATGGGCCGGGTCGGTGAAGCAGAAGAAATCGCCAGCGCTGCGCTGTTCCTGGCATCGGACGACGCCAGCTTCGTCAACGGCATTGAGCTGTTCGTCGACGGTGGTCAACAGCAGATCTGAGTGCCCATGTGGGCGGCGACTGAGCCGCCCACCTGTTTATGGACGACATAAGCTGACCCTGCAGATGTTCAGCGCTGCAACGGTGCGCTCGCAAGTGAGAATAGTGACCGTCCAAGAGCCGGATTATTCGGGAATTTCCCTCATCACTCTTCATCCAAAAGATCGGAAATCGCACAACGGTTCACCCTTAGACTGGTGCGATCTTTCCCCGGATTGGAGTAAGAACGATGACTCAGGAAAATCAGTCGCACGGGTTGGCTAACCATGTAGCGTTCAACCGCACTTTCCAACAGGGCCAGTTGACCATTGGCTTCATCTCTCCTGCATGTGGCTATCCAGACAGTCCTTTCCCCGACCTGTCGGATCAGGCCGAAATAGTCCAACGCCTCGACCAGAGTGACGCTGCCGCGCTATGGCTGCGGGATGTTCCGTTTTACGATCCCTCGTTTGGTGATACGGGCCAGATTTTGGACCCTTTGGTCTATGCCGGCTGGCTGGCAGCGCTGACCCACAGGATTGCCATCGGCACTGCCGGGATCGTCACTCCGTTGCGCGAGCCCATCATCACGGCCAAGCAGATCGCCACGGCCGATCAGCTGTTGGGGGGCCGCTTCCTCGCGGGCATGGCATCGGGTGATCGCCCCACCGAATACCCGGCCTTTGGCGTCGATTTTTCCAGCCGTGTAGAGCGTTATCAAGAGGCTGTCATGCTGATCAAGACCTTGACCTCAGAGTCATTTCCGCAAATGAAGACCCAGCATTTCGGCCACTTGCGTGGGGATATCGATCTTGTACCCAAGCCCGCAGGTCCGCGCATCCCGATCGTTGCCATTGGCCGTGCTGGCCAGACCCTCGAATGGCTGGCGCAAAATGTCGACGCATGGATCTGGCACGGCGATGCAATGCGCATGGCAGAAGTCGTGCCGCATTGGCTTGAAGTGACAGCTGCGCGGGGGTTTATCCCGTTCGGGTATGGCGCGATGTTTGACCTGGACGTCAATCCCGACGCGCCTCTGCGAACGGGCCGAGTGCTTGGCGGCGGTCGACACGCGTTAAAAGACTTCTTCGCGCGTCAGAGAGAAGCCGGGGTCAATCATATTGCGCTGAACCTCAAACCCACACGGCGTCCTGCTCTGGAAGTGATCGATGAGCTTTCGCAGCACATTCTTCCAGCGTTCACGGTTGAGCCAGGTCAATGAGTTATCAGGGATAGAGCCTCGGATCATCGATAACTAGCGCTGTTCGCTGAATTGCTACCCACTCAGCGCCGCCCGTCTGGCGTGAGATTGGCAGCCAGGAAGGTGATCAAGGCGCTTACCTTGGGCAGCACTTCACGGCTCTTGAGCCAGACCAGATTCATGGGCAAACCGTCTGTAGCCAAATCCGGCAGGACCTCTACCAGCCTGCCGCTGTTCAAATGCGTTTGCACCAGCCAGGTGGGCAACTGGGCAATACCCAGCCCCGCCAGAACCGCCATCACCTCGCCCTCCCCGTCTCCCACGGCGATGTGCGGATGCATGATCCTGCGCTCCATTTCTCCCGGTTGGCGTCCTTTGAAATACCAAGGGATGGCCATCCCGTCGTTCTGTCCATAACCCACGCACAGGTGCCCATCCAGATCCGCTTTCGACTGGGGCTGGCCGTATTGTTGAAGATACTCGGGCGAGGCGCAAAACATGAGTTTCGGGGTGCCGAAGAACTGGTGCCCTATGGATGTCGGCCATGCATCCGAACCACCGATCCTGACAACGATGTCGATGTTCTCGTGCACGGGATCGACATAGCGGTCTGAAAACGAAATATGTGGGGACAAGCGCGGGTGCTGTTTCATGAATTCCAGAATCAACGGAAGGACATGCAGGCGTCCATAGGAGGCGGGCAAATCGATGCGCACTTTCCCTTGCGGTTCGGTCTGGGTCGAGGTCAGGGCGATCTCCACTTCTTCCAGATCCGACAGCACTGTGGTGCAGGTGCGATAGAAGGTTTCCCCTGCTTCGGTGAGCGCCAATCGACGCGTGGTGCGCTGGAACAGGCGAGTGCCCAGGCGACCTTCCAGTCGAGCGATGCTTTTGCTGACGGCGGAATTGGTGAGATTGAGGCGTTCGGCCGCAGCGGTAAAGCTGCCCATGTCGGCCACGATGACGAACACATCGATGCCCTTGAGCCGTTCAGAGGAAAACATAGCCACTCCAATTGATGAATCTAATTCCATTCACTTGATAAAAACCAGCCGGGATAAAACAGCTTTTCTCCAATAGGCTATGCCAAAACCTGTTCGGAGTTAAGCATCATGCAGTCCTCTTCCACGGCAAGCGACACGCTGGCCCCCTCCGCAACCTCCGGGTCAGGCCTGCAAATCCTGATCATGGCGGTGGCGGCATTCATTATCGTGACCACTGAATTCCTGATCGTCGGCTTGCTGCCGGCCTTGTCCCGAGAGCTGAATATTTCGATCGCCCTGGCTGGCCAGGTCGTGACCTTGTTCGCCTTCACGGTCATGGTATTCGGCCCCGTGCTCACCGCGAAACTGGCCCACGTTGAACGCAAAAAACTGTTCACCTTGATTCTCATGGTGTTCGCGGCCTCTAACGTTCTGGCCGCCGTTTCCACCAATATCTGGGTGCTGGCGCTGGCGCGCTTCATCCCGGCCTTGGCACTGCCCGTGTTCTGGGGCACCGCCAGCGAAACAGCCGGCCAACTGGCAGGTCCCGGCCAGGCAGGCAAGGCTGTGGGTCGGGTTTATCTGGGCATTACTGCGGCGCTGGTGTTCGGTGTGCCGTTGGGCACGCTTGCCGCCCACTCGGTGGGCTGGCGCGGGAGCTTCTGGATACTGGCGGCGATCTCCTTCTTCATCGGCGTGCTAATGCATCTGGTGATGCCCAAGCTGCCGGTGTCTGCCAGTTCGCACCCTGATCAAAAGCAGACCGCGATCTTGCGTCAACCGCGATTCCTCGCTCACTTGCTGCTGTCGATCCTGACCTTCACTTCGCTGTTTACCGCCTATACCTATCTGGCCGATATTCTTGAGAGATTGGGCGGTATACCTGCAGGCCAGGTGGGCTGGTGGCTGATGGGCTTCGGCGCGGTCGGCATGATCGGTAACCACTTGGCTGGCGGCATGGTCGATCGCAAACCGCTTGCCGCGATGGTGCTGTTTCTGGTGCTGGCCGGGGCGGGCATGCTGGCGGCCGTCCCGCTGGCACCTCATCACACCTGGTTAATCGTTGCGTTGGTGGCATGGGGTATCGGTTATACCGCGCTGTTCGTGGTGTGCCAGGTGCGGGTGATGCAGGCCGGGGCTCAGGCTCAGGCACTGGCCGCCACCATGAATATCTCTGCGGCCAACGCGGGTATTGGCCTGGGCGCCATTATTGGCGGCATAGGCATTGGCCACTTCGGCTTGGGCTCGATCGGTATTATTGCCACCGTGATCGCCGCTCTGGCAGTGATCATTGCGCTATTGATGATGCGTCGCCAGTAACCCCTCGGCAGCGGCCTTTTTGGAGGCCGCTTCCATACCGGTGAACGAGCACAAATCCCGCTGAAGTGTTGCTGAGCTGCGGCTTAGGTCAGCAGCGCGTTCAAGGCAAGCGCATTGCCCAAGGCGGCGTTGGACGCGGTGTTGTCAAATATGCACCACGTCGATACGCCATCCTGGTTAGCACTCAATTGCGATGCCAACGCTAGAATCCGTTCACGTTCATAGGCGCTGTAGTAAATGCGCGGGGAACCGTGAAGCCGCCAATATCGAAATCCTTGCCATCCCGTTGGACGGTCGTCGTTGCTGATACGAGAGGGATCTACAGCCACCTGGGAAATTCGCTGATCAATCAATAATTCTTGTGCAAGCACCCAGGACTCATGACGCGGCTCAATGACCACAGGGCCTGAATACTGCCCCCTGAGCGTCTCGAAAAAATCTTCGGCCAACGCTGCTTCAAACAGCAATGACGGCGGCAGCTGAATCAGCAGACATCCCAGTTTGTTGCCCAGTTCATCGCAGTCGCTGAGGAACATCTCAAGCAGCGACGATGAATCACGCAGGCGGTTTTCGTGGGTTATGGCTTTAGGCATCTTCACCGAGAAGCGAAATTCGTTGCCTACGCATGACGCCCATTTGGCATAGGTCGCTGGGCGATGGGAACGGTAAAAAGAGCTGTTGATCTCAACCGCAGAAAAGCGCACTGCATAGCGCTCCAGGTGAGTGCCTTGGCTGTCGAACTCTGGCCAGTATTCACGACCCAACGCCCATCCTGCACATCCCACGTACACGCTATCCATCGGCTCATGTCCCTCGTATTTTGCAATCGGCCGCTTTAGGTGGACCGCCCGGCAATCTCACTTGAGACCACAGGTCATGACTTCAGCGAAGTTCGATCAGCACATCCAGAAACGCGCGCACGGCAGGATTGGCGCGACGACTCTCAGGCCAAATGGCCGTGATGTTGTGCCTCTGCACCGCAAATTCCGTGAGAATCGGGATCAGCTCTTGGCGCTTCACCCTGGGAGCCGCCATGAAACTTGCGGCCATTCCTATCCCCGCGCCTGCGGCAATGGCTACCAGGACAGCCTCGCTTGCATCAACGACGACAGGCGATGACGGCAGTATTTCGAGCTCTTTGTCTGCGATACGAAACGGCCAGCGTAGGGTTTGACCCGTGCTTTGATAGCGCAAGTTCACTGTTTCGTGCTCCGTGAGTTCATCGGGATGCTGAGGCGTACCGCATCTGGCCAGATAGTCGGCAGAGGCGTAACAGCAGAGGGTGTACGGCAGGAGCCGTCGGGACAGATGCGATGAGTCCGCAAGCTCACCGATCCGTACGGCCAGATCAATGCCCTCCTCGACCAGGTCCACCATCTGGTCACTCAGCCGCAGGTCGATCAATACCTTGGGGTGGCGCTTGCGAAACTCCGTAATGGCGGGCGCGATTATGTGCAGCCCGATGGGAAGTGACGTCGCAATCCGTAACGTGCCAGCCGGCTCGGAACGCGCTGACTTCGCCACTTGCTCAATCTCTTCTGCCTGGCGCAACAGCTGCAAAACACGCTCGTGAAGATCGCGCCCTTCAGCGGTAAAGGCCAGCGAGCGTGTGGTGCGAGTGAACAGCGACACCCCGAAATGACGTTCCAGGCGCTGGATGCTTTTACTGATCGCAGACGGTGAAATGGACAGCGAGCGAGCCGCAGCCCTGTAGCTGCCCAGAGAGCCGGCACGCGCAAATGCGATCAACCCACTCAGGCGTTCAAATCCGATTGGTTCCTTCATGGCACCATTGAAACGAAATGTAACCTTCTTATCAACCTCGCGTTCACTGCTTACTCTGAGTCATGCCCATTGATATGAACGAGGTTGTGATGAACGACACGATGAAAGCAGTGCAATTGCACGAGTTTGGCGGCCCCGATGTGCTGCATTACGAAGATGCACCCAAACCCGTCGCACAACCGGGCGAAGTGCTCGTCCGGGTCCATGCAGCCAGTCTCAATCCGCCCGATCTTTTTCTGCGAGACGGCTATCGGGCACTACCCCCTGAGTGGCGGCCCGAGGCCAGGTTTCCGCTAATCCTGGGCACGGATGTATCGGGAGTGGTCGTGGCGCTCGGCGACGGAGCTTCCGGATTCAGCATTGGTGACGAAGTCTATGCAATGGTGCGTTTCCCGGAAGATCTGATGACCGGCAGCGGTGCCTACGCCCAATACATACGCATCCATGAGGCCGAGTTGGCGTTGAAGCCCAAGGGTATCGATCATGTTCAGGCGTCAGGGGCGCCGATGTCGCTGCTCACCGTCTGGCAGTTTCTGATTGACCTGGGCCATGACGCGCCTAATCCGTTCCAGCCGTTTAAACACGCGCCTGTCCCGCTGAAAGGCAAGACAGTGCTGGTCAACGGTGCTGGCGGTGGCGTAGGCCATCTGGCGGTGCAGGTCGCCAAATGGAAAGGCGCGCGGGTGATCGCGGTCGCGTCTGGCAAGCATGAGAATCTGCTTCGCGACTTGGGCGCAGATGAATTCATCGATTACACAAAGACCGCTGCCGAATCGGTCGTAAAGGATGTGGATCTGGTCATTGACGCTGTCGGTGGTGCGAATATGGAACGCTTTCTGAGCGTTATAAGGGCCGGTGGTGCTCTCTTTCTGGTCAACCCCATGGGATTCTCCGGGCATAAACAGGCAGCTGATCTGGGCATCACCGTGTCCTCGACGCAGGTGCGCTCCAACGGCAGCCAACTGGCGGAGATTGGCCCCTTGTTGGATGACGGCACTGTTCGCGTGGTAATCGACAGCACATTTACGCTGGCCCAGGCATCGGAGGCGCATCGCCGAGCTTCACAGGGCGGCACTCAGGGAAAGATTGTGCTTGTTGTCTGAGGGATCAAGGGTTTGCCAGGCTTTACCACTGATAACTCACAGAACCAATGACGCTGCGCTCGTCGCCGTACCGGCACGCGGTGTTGCACGACAGGTAGGACTCATTGCTCAGGTTCTGCGCCTTTGCGGCCAACTGCCAATGCTCGTCGATGTCGTAGCTCACCCGTGCATCGAAGCGGGTGTAAGCCGGGATCTTGCGATCAGTGGCGGTAGGTGTGGTGCGTGTGGTACCGGTGTACAGCGCGCCCACGCCGAACTTGACCTGCGGCAGGCCGAACGCAGCCAGACGATAATCCGTCCAGAGCGAAGCGTTGTGGTAAGGCACCCCTTCAAAGCGTTTGCCGATATTGGTGACGACGTTGTCTTCCAGCACGTGAGCATCGGTATAGGTGCAGCCCGCCGTCATGCTGATGTTGTCGGTCAGGTCGGTCTTGACTTCGAGTTCCAGCCCATTGGAGCGGCTCTTGCCGTATTGCTCATACTGCGCGGTCAGCGCGTCGTAGGTGATGGCGTTAGTCTGCGTCAGCTCGTAGATCGCCGCGCTGAGCATCGTGTTGCTGCCCGGTGGCTGGTAGCGAATGCCCACTTCGTACTGCTCGCCTTCGATCGGATCAAACGTCCCCGCTACGCCAGGGTTGGCGACATCGGCACTCACCCGGTGCAACGCCGTGTCGGTGGGCCGCTTGCTCACGGCGTTGATCAAACCGACGGGCGACAACTGACCGTACAGCACCGAGGACGCGCCCTTGAGCACTTCGGCGCGCTCCAGACCAAACGGATCAACGCCGCCGTCGTAGACCGCGTATGTCCCAAGCCCATGACATCAGCAGCCGAAGTTGATGGGCGTTTTCAGTCCAGAAATGAGCCTGAACATACTCGCCTACAACATGAAGCGGGTTATGAAAATCCTCGGCACCAGCAGCTTGATGAAGGCGTTGTCAACCTGAAAGGGTTGGCTTTGTTGCCTCCTTGCACCATAGCGGCTTTATTGAAGCCTCCATGACCCTAGTGACGACCCGCAGGGCTTACCGCGAGCGACTACATAGCAAAAAACTGTCCGGGCTACGTGCCGACATTGCACTGCTCGTTTTCACACACTCTGGGCGAGAAGCGGTCATTTAAAACAAGAGCGGTCCTAGGGGCGTACCCTATAGGTCGATTTTAGAATCGTCCTTAGCCCTGATGACTAAGCCAGCGAGTAAATTGCCCCGAACCCACCAACCGCGTTTCTGAGTCACTGGTCTTGCACGGTCCACGCAACGAGCCGGGCAACGATGGGGCGCACGATGAGCACGCAGACGAATGCCGAAGGCATTGCCACACGGTACGCACTCATCACATGTTCCATGTAATTCTCCCCAACGCCGAATTCTGCAATGGTGATGACGAGGCACATAAGAAACGCCATGATCGTCGCCATGTAGAGCGCGAATACGTAAGGCGTCGCGTGTTTCGGGAGGCGAAACCGTGCCGTGTTTTGAGCTGTTCCGTCGGTCATCAGGTAATCCTTGTTAATCTTCAGTAGCGAAGGAGCGACAAAGTTAACAAGCAGCTGTAGGTGCTGGTAGGCGCGTGGCGCTTAAATCATCCTTAAATAAATTTGACGAATTGAGCACTGAGGTCTGATGGATATTTTGGGCTTGATCAATACGTATATACGCGTGGTAGAAAACGGCAGCATAGCGGCGGCAGCCCGCGCGCAAGGTATGAGCCCCGCCGCCGTCAGCCAGAGCATCACCCGACTTGAAGCACACTTGGGGGTGCGTTTGCTTTCGCGCACCACCCGCAGCATGGCGCTGACCGAAAGCGGCACTCGATATTTCGATAAGGTGCGCCACATTCCGCGCGACGTCGATCTCGCCTCGCAAGCCGCTGCTGTCGCAACCAAGCCGCAGGGGCCGCTGTGTATTGCCACAACGACTGCGTTCGGCCGTCATGTGCTTGCGCCGCTAATGCCCGCCTTCAAGGAGGCATACCCGCACATCGACATCGAACTGATCAGTACGGACCGACGGGTTGATCATCGGATTGAAGGCGTCGACGTCAGTATCCGTATCGAAGCGCAACTGAACGATCAGCTTATTGCCCGACGTATCGCCTCGCGTCCGTTCGTGTTCTGCGCGTCGCCAGCGTATCTCAACCACGCAGGCGTGCCCACTAACCCAGAGGACTTGAAGCAGCATGCCTGCGTTGTTTTTCGCTATCCAACTGATGGGCGTTTTCTGCCCTGGACCTTTGCGCTCAACGGCAAAAGTTTCGAGGCCAAGGTCCGCCCGAGCTTCGTCTGCGATGACATCGATACCATCGCGCAGATCGCCGTTAATGGCGGCGGTATCGCACGCCTTGCGAGCTTCGTCGCTCAGCCTCTCATCGACAGCGGACGACTGCTGCCCCTGTTCGAGTCGGGCAGTCGCAACGCAACATGCGCAGTGCCTGAACCGATGCACATCTACGCCTGTGTCACGGAGCGGTCGGCATTGAATCTAAAGGTGCGCGCGTTCATCGATTTTCTCGAACACGGGATCCAGAGCGAGCCCAATGCGCTCGCACAGGCTGACGCGCGAGGGTCCGATAAAGCAAAAAATAGACGGCCTGCGGGACCGACATACACGTGATTTTCGATCACTGTTTTTGAGCCTCAGGTGTCCTGTAAAACGACTTGGCATTGGGGCCAAAGTCACATTTGGCAAGAAACCATCAAGCCTGGCGCTCGTAAGTCAGGTAGTCATGTAGGCCAGTGCCGGTGCATGAAAAGCCCGCTGTCTGGTACATCAGCTTCGCGGGGTTATCAGGCCGCACGCTCAAACGTAATTGCGTGAAACCCTGCCGTGCCGCCTCCTGCATATACGCTTCCAGGAGCGCCATTCCCACGCCGCGTCGACGATGGTCCGGCGTTACGTGGAGGGTGCAAAGCTGCGCATAGCTGTGTTCGGGTGTCCACAATGAATAGCCCGCAAACTGATCCCCTACGACCGCAACTGTAAGCCGGTCGAGGTTTTCTACCCAACGCGTCAGGTGCCGCTCCAGTTGCGAGCGCCATAAAGCCTCGTGCTCGGGTTCCCAGCAGAGAATATAGCTCTCCTCGCCTCGATAGATCGCAGGGAGATCGGTCGCACAAGCTTGCCTGAGTCGCAGTGCCATTCCATTAGCCTTTTGATAGAGCAGGACATCATGGTAGAGCCCTCGTGGCTGATCGCAAAGTCAGATAACCTGGTCGTGACCATGTCATAGCGTTGAGGCACCGACCGCCTTCGGCCAGAAGCAGTCATTTGAGCGCCAGAGAAATGTGTGCAAGCACTGCGCGCTTTTCCGTACGACCTTCTATTGCCTAAGCAAATCCTGACGCTCGATAAGAGAATAGTTTTGACTGAAGAAAAAATTGCCTTGGATCTGCCACGAATTGGATACGTCATTGTTGACACCTATAAGGAGCGAGGATGGATTCATCGCCAACGGCTTGCGCAAATGATCAAGTCCCAAGATTGCCCAACGCAGTCCAACGAATGCCGTCTCATCGTAAAACGCCGCTTACTGTGACGTGCTGATCGGTGGCTATAGCGGGCCCTCTCGTCGCACCTCGCTACCAATTTCATGCTCAATCTGTGCGATAACCGAACGATATCTAGTTTGAAGGATTGCCCGCTCGACGACGGCGACTATCATGGTGATTCGCAAAACAATCGAAAATAACAACCAAGTTAAAAATAACGCCCCTCAAATAGTTTTAAGTCGATCAGGCAAGCGTTCTTTATCTGAGATCGTTATTTCTTAACGCGAGGCGAGGTTTTCTGTGACTTCAACTACCGACAAAATCGCCATTATTGGAGCGGGAAGTATCGGCATCGCTTTCGCACTGCTGTTCGCCCAAGCCGAGTACCAGATCAACCTTCACGACAGTGATAAGCAGTCGCTCATGTCGGCGAAGGAAAGATTGGCCAGGCAAGCCAAACTGCTTGCCGAAGGGGGCTTGCTAGACACATCGGTTGATGACTTGCTCGCGAGAGTCATCTTGCAAGACGACCTGGCGATTGCGGTTCAGGACGTCATGTTTGTCCAAGAGTGCGTCCTCGAAAAGTTGGAAATAAAGAAGGAAATTTTCCAGCAACTCGAACTTCACGCCCCTCCACATGCGGTTTTTGCCAGTTCCTCGTCGGCGCTGCCCTCTTCGGCCTTCTGCAGTGACCTTGCTTGCGCTCCGCGCTGCCTCATTGGGCACCCTGGCAATCCACCGTTCCTGATACCTGTCATAGAAATAGTGCCTTCTTCGCAAACCTCTCAAACCAGCGTTGATCTCGCCAGGGAAATTTATACTCGCTGCGCGTTGAAACCGGCGGTGCTTAATAAAGAAATTAAGGGATTTATTTTCAATCGTCTTCAGGGCGCGGTTTTGCGTGAGGCTTATAGTCTGGTCGACGGTGGCGTGGCTTCGGTCGAAGATATAGACACTGTCGTCAAACATGGCCTTGGCCTGCGCTGGTCAGTGATCGGCCCTTTCGAAACTTCGGATCTCAATTACCGCGGCGGTATTACCGATCATGCTCAGCGCATGGGTCAGGCATACGCCGAAATGGCGGCAGAACGCAGCGATACCACGGCCTGGCCTACTGAACTTGTCGCTGAAGTCGCTAAACAACGGCGACAGATATTGTCCCTGGATGACTGGGCTGACCGAGTGGCCTGGCGCGACCGGGAACTGTTGGCATTGAGAGTATTGAGACGAACACGGGAAGCAAAACCCGACTGACTTAATAGCGATCGCTGCGCCACCCGCGCACCCAAGACAGTCGCTACGCAACTCAAATGTTTAAGTGGAGATCATGATGATCAAGCAACGCGTACTCATTACCGGGGGCGCTTCAGGAATCGGTGCCGCCATTGCTCGGCGCTGTCATGCTGATGGCTATGAGCCGGTCGTTATCGACCGGGTAGGCGATGGGATAATTGCTGATCTGTCTTCGCCTGAAGACACCGCGAAGGCGCTGCAGCAAGCGCTGAAGGACGGTCCAATTACCCGTCTGGTCAATAACGTCGGCATCGTGGTGCCCGGCAGCATCAAGGACCAAACCCTGGCCGAGCTTGACCTTGCGGTGTCCCTTAACCTACGTTGCGCGATGCAGTGCCTACAGGCGCTACTGCCCGGCATGCAGGAAGCCGGCTTCGGTCGCGTGTTGAATGTGTCGTCACGGGCCGCGCTTGGCAAGGATCTGCGCAGCGCCTATGCGGCCACCAAAGCCGGCCTATTGGGTTTCACTCGAGTATGGGCGCTGGAGCTTGGAGCAGACGGCATCACTTGCAACGCCATCGGCCCAGGTCCCATCAGCACCGAGCTCTTCAATAAAGCCAATCCTGCGGGCGCACCCCGCACACAGAAAATCATCGATTCGATTCCGGTCAAGCGTATCGGTCTGCCCGACGACGTCTCTCAAGCGGCGTCTTTCTTCCTCGATCAGCGAAGCGGGTTTGTTACCGGTCAGACGCTGTACGTCTGTGGCGGCATGACGGTGGGGCTCGCTCCAATTTAGGCGTGTTTGAAAACCCGCTGAGGCAGCACCGCACCGCTCGCCTACCTCACCGTCTCTTGACGCTTCAGAACTATTTTTGGATTCATCCGGGAGAGGCACGTGTTAGATAAAACGAAAATGTCACTGATTGACTCCGTCAGCCAGATCAAGGATGGCGCCACGATTATGATTGGTGGCTTTGGTCCGGCCGGACAGCCCGCCGAACTGATCGACGCGCTCATCGAGCATGGCGCCAAGGATCTGGTCGTGATCAGCAATAACGCAGGCAACGGCGACTACGGCCTGGCGTTACTATTGAAGTCGGGCCAGGTGCGTAAAATCATCTGTTCCTTCCCCCGTCAGGCGGATTCCTGGGTGTTCGACGGCCTGTATCGCTCGGGCAAAATCGAATTGGAGGTGGTCCCACAGGGCAACCTTGCATGCCGTATTCAGGCGGCGGGTTCCGGTCTTGGCGCGGTATTCACCCCTACCGGCTACGGCACTTTACTGGCCGAAGGCAAGGAAGTACGCGAGATCGACGGCAAGCACTTCGTGCTGGAGTATCCGCTCAAAGCCGACTTTGCCTTGATCAAAGCCTATCAGGGAGATCGCTGGGGCAACCTGGTGTATCGCAAGTCGGCGCGCAATTTCGGGCCGATCATGGCGATGGCCGCCACCACCACCATTGCCCAGGTCAGGGATATTGTCGAACTGGGGGCTCTGGACCCGGAGCATATCGTCACACCCGGCATCTTTGTTCAGCACGTCGTGCGCATCAGCGCTCCTGACCCGATCGCAGAGGCTTAACCATGACTTATACCAAACGCTCGCGCGACAACATTGCCCAACGCGTCGCACAGGACATTCCCGAAGGCGCCTACGTCAATCTTGGCATCGGATTGCCAACCAAAATCGCCAGTTACCTGCCCGCCGACAAGGAGATCTTTCTTCATTCTGAAAATGGCCTGCTGGCTTTTGGTCCGCCCCCGGCGAAGGGCGAGGAAGACCCGGAACTGATCAACGCAGGCAAAGAATTCGTCACCATGCTCAAAGGGGGGAGTTTTTTTCACCACGGTGACTCGTTTGCCATGATGCGCGGTGGGCATTTGGATATCTGCGTTTTGGGCGCGTTTCAGGTCGCCGCCAACGGTGACCTGGCCAACTGGCACACCGGCGACGCAAACGCAATTCCTGCCGTGGGCGGTGCCATGGATCTGGCCATCGGCGCGAAGAAAGTCTTCGTGGTCACTGACCATCTGACCAAAGAGGGCGCACCGAAAATCGTCGAAAGCTTGACCTACCCCGTGACCGGTAAAGGCTGCGTGGATCGCATCTATACCGACCTGTGCGTGATCGACGTAACGTCCACGGGTTTGCAGGTGATCGAGATGATACCGGGGCTGACTTTCGCCGAACTGCAAACCCTGACAGAAGCCCAATTGAGCGATGGCACCGCTGGCTAGGGTTCAGTCCTCCAGGGTGCATCTGCCGTAGGCAGCATGAACGTGGCCTGACAGCGGTTCCTTGAACCGCTGTCAGGCTTTGGCTAGTGCAAAACAGTAGATGGACGCATCGCCGAGCAATCAGCCAGGCACTGACTGGCGACCATCGTTCGCAGTGGTCCTAGACGGTAGCCACCGGCGTCAGAGGTGATGCAACAGCGCCCGGCAAGCGCAATGGCGGAGCCGTCAGCAAGAACCGATAACGACCCACAGACCTTAGGTAATTGGCCAGTGGCGTCAAATGCCATAGCTCGCCCAAGTGAACGCCCAGCTTGAACAGACAGTGCTCATGCAACGGCAGGGCTGAGCAGCATGAGTCCCCAGTGGTTGCCGGGTGCGCCTCCACTGCGTAGTTGTCCGCTGCAATCGCAGCGAGGTGGCTGTCGGTGATCCACTGCAGCAGCTTTGCGTCGCGGCCGTCGAGCACTGCACAACTGGCACCGAGACGCTCGGCGTCCGGCTGTCGGTGCATGCCTAGTACCACGTCGGCAAACCCCGTGTGCAAGCAGACAATATCACCCGGTTCAACCTCAACCCGGTCTGCCTCCATAACGCGCATCAACGTGTCATACCCGACCAGGGAACGGGTGTCGCCCAGATGAGCACGCAAGTCGATCATCGCCGCCCTGCCCTGCACACAACTTTGCGCCATCTGATCAATGCCGAGCGCGTTGGCCGCCGAGGTGCTGACACCGCGCATGTGATCCTGAATGCCACAATCCTCGACCGAAGCAGGCCCCACCACATGCTCACCGGCAGCGAAGCCGTTGTAGTAGACGGCTCTGGATACGCCATCGCCGTCGACATCGAACAGCGATCCGACATGGGCCAGGCCATCCCATTGGGTCGAGTACTGCAAGTGCAGGATGGCCAGGTCGTCACTGAGTACGTCCGAGCGCCCAGGCTCCTGCTCGCCGAGCAGGCAGTTGAAATTGACCTGCCCTCGTCGCAGCGTCGGTCGAAGCACTGGCGGGTGGCGGTTAGGGTTCAATCCGCTGCCACCTGGGTAATCAAGTGGCAAACTCAGGCAGAAAGTCCTGCCTTCGCTGACCTCAGCGATGCCTTGGAGGGTTTTGTCGCGGGTGATGAGATTCAACCGACCGAGCTGATCGTCGGCTCCGAAGTCGCCCCAATTGGAGCCATCGGGGCGATGCTTCCAGCGCAGATTTGACATACGGTGCTCCAGATAAAGAGGTTAGAGAAAGCACTCGCCTGCCACATAGGCTTTGCGCCAGCGAACTATGGCAATCCGCTCGAATAGCTGTACCCGGCTGAAAGGATCATCGGCAATGAAACGTTCGGCTTCTTCGCGGGTTTCCACGTCAACGACATACATTCCGCCGCCCTGGTCGCCGCCGTCGTCGTTGAGTTTGGCGCCGCACGCCAGTAACAAAGACTTGTTGCTCGCAAGAAACTCCAGATGCTCGCTGCGGGTGTCGCGGCGCAGTTGCTGGCAATCGGGTCTGTCCCAGGTCTCAATCAGAAACGGCATCAGGCTTCCCTCAGTTGGTGGCGACGGCGGACGGGTGCTGAGCCAGAGGCGTGACACTGATGGTCATGAAAGGATAGAGCGGCAAGGCGCTGAGCAATTGGTGCAGTTCATCGTTGCCCGCTACGTCAAATACGCTGTAGTTGGCGTATTGCCCGGCAACACGCCACAAGTGGCGCCAGCGTCCGTCGCGTTGCAACTCTTGTGAAAAGGCCTTCTCCTCGGCCAGCAGCGCGGCAACACGCTGAGGATCGAGCGTATGGGGAATGTTCACTTGCATCTGAACTAGAAACAGCATTTTCGAAAACCTCTGGTCGATAAGTAACAGACGGCTGGGAATCAGTGGCTCAGATAACCCCAGAGCAGCACTGCGCTGATGTAGATCAGGCCCACCCATACCATGATGATCACGGTATAGCCCATGACATCCTTGAGTTTGAGTCGAGACAGGGCCAGGGCCGGTAGAATCCAGAAGGGTTGGATCAGGTCGTTCCAGGCGTTGCCCAGCATCACGGCCATGGACGTTTGAGCGAGCGAGCTGTTGAGGGACTTGGCCGCCTCGATCATGAAGGGGCCCTGGATGGCCCAGTGACCACCGCCTGAAGGCGCGAAGAAATTGATCACATACGAGCTCAGCAGTCCCCAGAACGGCAGCGTCTGGGCGGTGGAAATCTCAACGAAAACGCGCGATATGCTGTCGACAAGGCCCGAGCTGTGCATCATTGCCATGATGCCTGCGTAGAACGGGTACTGCAGGATGATGCCACTGATGGTCTTGATCCCTTCGCTCAACTTGGCAATGTAGTTGGCCGGCGTACCCAGTAGCAGCACACCCAGGAACAGGATCAGGAAGTTCACCTTATTGAGGTCAAGGCTACCACCGTTGAGAAAGTGCATCAGCAGATAGCCGAGACCCAACAACCCGATCAGCAGGCTCAATAAACGGCTGTTGTTGAGCCGGGAAGCCAGTGTGCCATCGGCAAACAGCCCGTCCACTGCCCCTGGGCCTTTACCTTCATTGAGCTCTTCAATACTGCGATCGACTTCGATGATGTCCTCGGGACGTCGAGGATGCAGCCAGGCGTTAAGCAGCGGCATGGTGATCAGCACCACTGCCGAGGTCAGGAGCATGGGCAGCGAGAAGATCGTCTCGCTGAGCCCAATGAGCCCCATCTTTGACTCCAGTGGATGACCCGGTGTGGAGATCAGCACCGGGATGGTCGCTGAGAGGCCTAACCCATAAAGAGTGAATCCGCTGTACGCCGAGGCGATGATCAAAGGGTAATGCACCCCTTTGACACGAAGCGCGAGCTTGCGCGCCACGATTCCGCCGATGACCAAACCAAAACCCCAGTTCAGATAGCTGCCCACTCCTCCGACCAGGGTCGCGACAATGATAGCCGTACGTGGCGCGTCGACCCGGCTGACGATTTTTTCGAGCAGGCCATCGATGAGGGGCGAGGTCGCCAGCACATAGCCCATCGCGAGAATGACGGCCATCTGAGTGGTAAATGCCAGCAGGCTCCAGAACCCATCTCCCCAGCTCTGTAGCGTTTGAAACGGACTCTGTCCTTCCACCAGCACTGCCAGCGCCATGGTCAAAAGGGTGAGTCCGATTGCGAAGACAAAGGGGTCCGGTAAATACCGGCGCATCAACTCCGTGAAAAACGCGGTGAGCTTGTTCAATGACTACTCCGTTTTATTTTTTTAATTCGCCACGTCTAATACGCGCCCTGCAGAAGGTGCGCGTACGACCACCTCACGGTAGCCAAGCAGGCAATCGCGTTCAATCCGGTATTCGATTAAGCGTTCGATTATCGAACATCAAACGACGACAGTTCATTAGAGCCGAGAGGCGATGGGCATGTATCTCGCCACCGCCCTGTGCCGGATGACACTGCGCATGCCATGGGCTTTGCCATCTCGCCCAGCCAAGAGATGTGGACGTCACTTAAATCGTCGTGCGTCCGACGGATAGACCAGATGCCGTGATCCATAGCGCTAGAACCAGCCTTGGGATCGAGATTGTTGAAGCATTACTGCTCTACAAAGTCAGGTGAATGACATGGCGGCATTCAGCGCCTTCGAAATCGAATGGCCGGCAATGAAGTCTTGAGCGCTTAACACGCGATCCAAGCGCTGAAAATATTCGGCAGAGGCTCAGGTTTTTATCAATACTCGCCGCGTTCATTTGAACCTCAGGTGTACTGTAAAAGCCCCAAAAAATGCCTGTCAGAAAGGCTGGTTGAAGGGTCGTCTGGCACCAATCCATCCAGCTGTCGCTTACAGCGCGCCGGGATGCATGCTCTGGCCAGAACGTTGTCTGTCCCTATGTGGCAGCCAAAACCCTGAGAATACTGTGTGACTCCCACACCGTGGTGCCGTCGATGTCCTGGATTACGGGAACCCGCCCGTGAGGGTTCATCGTTAGAAAAGTAACTGAGTCAATGACGCCGAATTCGCCGCCTGCGGGAAGCTGCAAATGACCTGTCATTCCTGCACTACGCTCTCGATACGCCGGGTATTTCCATATTTATCTTCCGCCAGAAAGCTTCAGAGAAGCTGTAAACCGAGAAAGCAATCAATCCGAAGGCCATCAACGTCAAAACCAGCCATCCAGCGGGTAAATTCTGGAGCGCGTCGAGGGCTTCCTTCATACCCGGCGGATCCATGGCTTGATAGGCAGAACCGCTAACGGCTAACAGCAATGCAATCTGTATAAAAACGACGCCACGGGCAATAAGGCCAAACCGAGACACTGGGCGGACGTACCGCATGACGTCTTCGTCGGCCTCGAAATATTTCTCAAACGACGCCTTCCATCCCTTGATGATGTGAGCAATTCCAACACCAAGCGGAAGGAGAGCGATCAAGTACACCAATAAGTTGGAATGCTCCCAGGACAACAGATGCGCCAGCCAATCTTTGGCTTGCCCACCTGAATCGCCCGAGCGACCCATTCCGCTCACGAGTAGGCCTAACGCGAAAAATGCCAGAGCACCATTGACCAAACCTCCCGCAAACAGACCGGCGCGAATTATCAGACCCTTGAGATTTTTGCCGTGATGGTCGACATCACGCGTAGCTTGCAGGATACGCCAAGCCGCAAATGCGAGCAGACCCGCCACCACCAGTCCCACTAAGAAGTAGCCAAACGGCTGACTTAACAAAGCTTCCAGGCTTTTGTGGCTGTCTTTTGGCTTTGTAGAATCCTGTGCCGCAAGCAATGCGAAGATACCGATGATCAGGTAAAGCATTCCTCGAGCGGCGTACCCTCCGCGTGCAAGAACAATAAGACTTTGGTGCGCTGACATTGGCTGCTTTTCCGAAAAGAATACAGGAACAGACTCGTCTAACTGGAAAGGGTTCTATCGTTAAACCCAGACTGCACTGGTCTTTGGAATACGTGGGGTAGTCGCTTTCCTGTGCCTCCTGTGCCTGGAATTATCTGCGCATATCAGGTTGGAAAACAGGAGAAGCGAGGCGTTGATGGTCACCTGACTCAGCCCGTTCCTCATCGCAACATTTATCGGCTCTGACCGACGCAGAGTTATCCATCGATGTCGCTGGCGACAGGCAGATCTCGGCTAAAGCATTCATTTCACCCTGCTCTGATATGCTTGCGTCCGTTTCAGAAATCCGTGAATCCTCGAGCCCGCCACCATGCGGGCTAAGCCCGTAAGAGAGGGACGTTTTTTGCTCCTCAAGGACGAGCCTGAAATGCATGAAAGCTGATATCAGCGATGCTCCAGAACGAGTCATTCGAACACATCACAAGCATGGGGTTTTCTCCATGGTCATCTGTCTGATCCTTGGAAGCACAGCCACGATAGGTATATTCCAGGCGATAAGCCGAGCCTCAAGCATTAACGCAGCATACAAACATGCGATGAGCCCGAACGACGGAGAAGGTGAACTGATACGCAACAGTGGAATGCCGCCGATGCAAGATCCAGGGGGCTCGCAGACTCAAGCATCATCGGACATATATCTACCAGCCAACGCGGCTCGGCAAACCGTCTTCAATGATCAGAACTTCATTGCCAGAGGTGCTGACAACGTACTTTCCTTTCGCGCTAGCTCTGATCCTCCTCCACGGAAGGAACTCCCAAAGCCGGTAAAGCTAACGATCGTCGGGCAATCGCCCCGTATGAAAGAGCAAGCGTGCTCGCCTTTTAAGCAGGGCAGTATCGAATCCCGAAACTGTCGTGCCTGGATCGGCCTCAGGCATCGAAACTAGCCGTTGTCCGCATCGGTCGACAGCTGTCCTTCGCGACAGCTAGTTATCGGCCAGGAGTGGACGCAGGATTTAAGGGCCTATTGGTGACGGTAGGCACGCGGCGTCATGCCGGTGTGCCGTTTGAACATTTGGGCAAAATGGCTCGGACTGCCGTACCCCACTTCAAGGGCCACATCAATCATGCTTAGCGATGTACTCGACAGCAGGCGGCGCGCCTTTGCCAGTCGAAGCTGAATGAAATACTGCGATGGTGAGTGTCCAGTGGCTTGATGAAACAGCCGGCTGAAGTAGAAATCACTCAGCTGGGCCTCAGCAGCGAACGCGGACAGGCTGAAGCTGTTTTCTAGCGATGATTCCATCAAATGAATGACGCGTTGCAGGCGATAGGCAGGTAACGCATTGCGCCGACTGGGCCCCCCATGGTCCTCTCGATAATGTCGAACCAGATGAACGGCCAGCGCTTGAGCAATTCCGTCGACATATAGCTCGCTGGGCTCCTGGCACTCGACAAGTTCCTGGTAGAGCAGCCTGACCAGTTTGGCAATCTGCGGATCCTTGGCCCCCGACACATCCATGAGACGAGCGGGCTGTCCGCCTCCCGCGATGACATGGCCTGAGGCCAGATCCAACATGCGCTGGCTCAAATACACATGCACCACCTGAAACTTGCCGTTCGCAGGGGTTTGCCAACGCATCTCATAAGGTGCGTGGGTCATGGTCAGGAAGAAGTCATCAACGGCTACATCAAAGGTGCTCCACAACTGACCGATCCCTCGCTCCTGCACCCGCGCGCAGCCCGAGAGCACCAGAACCAGCAAAGGCTCTGCCACCGCCGGGACAACGATGCTGTCCGTGGCATTGCGGTGGGTGTATACCTGCATTTGCACGTCTTTGTGCAACCGGCGCCCCGACCCGAGATACGTGCTGTCGGACAAATACTCGGGCATCTGGTGCGCGGAAATCCGCAGCACAGGCCGGGCGCTCTCTGGTTGCCTGATGTCATTCATGTGGGCATTAAAACTCCGGGCGACAAAGCCTGGCTGCTGGACGGTTCGGTCGAGCATAGCGGATAAAAAAGCAAGAACACGACAGTTCGGCAAGGACGCGTCAGACGTGAATCTCCGGCGGGAGGAAAGTGACACCTGGTTCAGCGCATATCCGCGCGGATCTACATAACACGGTGAAACTGATGAATGATTACCCGCAAGAATTCACAGGCAAAGTGGTGCTGGTGACCGGCGCCGCCAGTGGTATTGGTCGCGCCGTAGCGTTGATGATGCATGAGCGTGGCGCGAGCGTTATCGCGGAAGACAAGAACCCGACAGTCACAGATCTGGCCCGCCCGGGCCTGGTGCCGCTGGTGGCGGATATCACGCTGGACGGTGCCGCGGAGCAGGCCGTGGCTACTGCAATCGAGCATTTCGGCCGAGTGGATATTCTGGTCAATAACGCCGGGATCATCATAAACAAACAGGTGATCGACATGACTCGTGAGGACTGGGAACGTATCCAGCGGGTGAACGTCACTGCGGCTTTCCTTCACTCCCGAGAAGCAGTCAAAGCCATGATCCCCAACGCCGCTGGCGCCATCGTGAACATTGCTTCTTATGCTGCCTATCAGGCGTTCCCCACCATCGCCGCCTATGCCGCCTCGAAAGGCGCTTTAGCTCAATTGACCAGAGCGCTGGCACTTGAAGCGATTGGCCATGGCATTCGGGTCAATGCCATCGGATCGGGTGATGTGGTCACAAACATTTTGAATGATGTGGTCGACGATGGAGGTGCATTCCTTGCGCAACACGGTGCGACCACCCCGATCAAACGTGCCGCACAGCCAGAAGAAATCGCCGAAATCGTGGCATTTCTAGCCTCCAGCCGGGCATCTTATATTGTGGGTGCAGTGGTCATGGCAGATGGAGGAATGAGCGTTGTGGCCGGCTGATGGTTCGCCCCCTCAAAGACCGCAGGCGCATAAACGCGGTGCTGCCAGGCGTCCCCGGCCAGGTTGGTCAGCGACTCGTCGTACCAGGCGGGCTGTACGCGAATTTGTGGAGTTGCTGATCGACTTGCGGTGAACGAGGAGCACTTCGTTCCGGCAAAGTGAATTCAACTGATTACTTCTGGCCGATGGCGCAAGGCATGACAGACTGCTACCGGCCAAATGCGGACGTAGCGGAGAAACGCAACTAGCCCTTTCCGCGCAGTAAACCTTGCGTCGATCGAATCTGCGCAGCACGAACAAATGTTTAAAGATTTTAGTATGTAATGCAACTACTGGACTAAACCATTAACAGGTTCCTAGACTCAATAGGTTGTCAGTCCAGACGCTATCAGCGTAGGTTCGTAAATAGGGTAATCCTTGAGAGGGGCGGACAACTTCCACGTCAGCCCGTCTCCCCGATGCGTCCATCACATAAAACGTATCGGTTTTTGCGTCAATTCTCTGCACGGCGTCTGCCATTGTGAGATACCAAGGTACAGATGTGTTACCGATCTGAGTTATACGGTCATGAGATCGAGTTCCCGATAACGCGATACAGGTAATTTGACAATCTCCCAAGGTAGCTCTCCTTTTACACGTGTTTTATATTGGTAGTGATGATGCTGATCGGAGTCTAGTCGAATTTTTCTAGAAATCTAATTTCCTACGTATCATTTCGTCTCGATCTAAGCACTCCGTGCTCATGTAGGATTTCCTCAACAACCCGTCTGAAGCGTTTCTAGTTTCTTACTTAGGGGGAGCGACCGCTTTTGGCCGAAAGCGGTCGATTACCAGATCAGCAATCTTTTCAAAGCGGGCAAGCAGCCAAGGATAGCCAACTGAACCGTTTTGCATCCATTGCACTGACCTTCAGCCTCGTGGATTGCAATCTCGTAAACGCCTTGCAAATTGATGTGTGGGTGAGGGTGCTGACAGTGCTCGGTGTGCGGAAACGCCTGTTCCGCATCCATCAACCCCTGTCCTGCCAAACAACCACGGCTGTAGTTCTACCAAGTTCGCGCTCGAAGGCTGGACCGAAGGCCTGGCGGCTGAGGTGGTACCACTTAGGGATCGTCCAACCTTGTGATTGGACGCGCGGATCATTGTCAGCTGCAATGCACATCCACCGAAGCGGTGTGGCCGAGACCCAGTGCGTGGTCATTGCCCTCAGGGCGCCAACTCCAAGCCAGAAACCTCCACCCGGCACATGTCGGCCAGCACCCTCACGACCAACGCATGATCCTGGCGCTGAGGCAATCCAGACACAGTCACTACGCCCACCATTCCAACGCCTTTGACCGTTAAAGGGAAACTGCCGCCGTGACTGGCGTAGTCTCGGACGGGAAGTCCCATCAGGGCTTCCAGCGATTCCCCTTCTTCAAACGACAACCCCACGCGATAGGAGCTCTCGCCCATGAGTTCAACCACATTTCGTTTGCGCCGAGCCCAATCCGCATTGCTTTTCGAAGTGCCAGGCATTGCGTAGAAGAAGACGGTTTCCCGGGCAAGCCGTATTTCAATGGTAGTGCTCACGCAGAGGACGTCACAGGCATCCTTCAACCGCAATCCAAGATCCCATGCTGTGGTTTTGTCAAACGCCTGAAATTGCAGATTCTCTTGCTGGCGTGCTATGCGCTGCAGGTCGTCTTGGTTATTTGAAGCCATTTTATGCTCGTACCCTTATACGCTTGGAAAAGTATATTAGCTTACAGGGTTCATTTACGGCGAAGAGAAACTAGCAGCCGATAAACGCAAACCCTACAGGACGATTACGTGAAGCCGAGCTGCAACATGCCAATGCCCCCAAATCTATGGTCGTCACAAAGAAACAGCGTCGCCATCTCCAGAGTTAGCTGGATGTCGACGACAACCAGAAACATACCAGAATAGGCAAGAAAAACGTTGGATCAGGCCTAGAAAACCACGCTGCGCTCTGGAAGTATGGCCTTGCTTTAGAGGCTTTTTGATCATGCAGTAACAGGTGGGGAACCAACTCGCATTTAGCGGGCTACCCTATTTAAAACACCGGTCAATAGGTGAAGTATGTCCGGGGATGCATCAAAACAAGACGCCGTTCTCAGGCAACGCGTTTATAGAGAGCGTCAGCGCGCTCAAGGTTTCAAACAGAATACAATTTGGATTCATATTCAAGCTGAGACAGACGGCAAAATGGCGGCTAGGCAAGGGAAACCTTTATTGCCAATGCAATCTATCCATCCTGCAAGCTGGGCCATTGGTTGGATCAACGAAATGACAAGGGCACGCTAGCCGCTCTTTCTAATCCAGTAACCCACCCAACCCTGCGCGCTAGGTGTTTCACTTCTGATGCCAGAAAGTCAAACCACCTTCAAAGACCTTTAACATGAGAATACGCGCGTATGGAACCCAAATGCAGCGGTAACAGCTTTTTATTACCCCCCATGGCACATGTGATCCTGAGGATAGACGGTATTTTCATGCTCGCGTCATTGCTTTGCTGGTCTGTTTTGGCCGCAAGTTCGTATATCAATGGCGATAGCTTCTTATTGATGGTTCCGTTGATATACATCTGCGCCACTCTATTTGTATATCTCGTTTGTCAATCATCCAGGGGCTGGGGCATCATCGGAGCTAGTGTTATTACAATTCTCAATGCGCCGACAATGCACCATTACCCCTGGTAAGGTAAGTACGCTCCCGCTTACTGCAATCGCATCCGCTTTATGTCTCGTTGCGGGGGCTCGCCAAACAGCCGACTGTACTCCCGACTAAACTGCGATGAGCTTTCGTATCCCACAAGGCCACCAGCACTGCTTGCGTCGACATTTTGGCTGAGCATCATTTGTCGCGCGGCCTGCAACCTGAGCTGCTTCTGGTATTGCAACGGGCTCATTCCGGTAACTGAGCGGAAATGCTGCCTGAAGGTTGAGGGGCTCATGCAGGCGGCTGTCGCCAAATCGTCAACCTTGAGTGCTTCGCGAAAGTTGAGCTTCAACCATTCGAGCGACTTCGCAATATGCTGACTCGGTGACCCTGCACTCACGATGTGCAGTAGCTGAAGCCCATGGGGTCCGTTCAGCAGCCGTATCACAATTTCTTCGATGATGAGTGGAGCGAGGGTTGGAATCAGACAGGGTTCGTCCATAAGCCCGACGAGTCGCTCCAGTGCGCCCAGGATGCTAGCTTCAAGCCCATGCACCGTCACGGGCCTGAATCCCTCGTCTCTCATTCGCTGAGACAACCTGAGGCGCTCAGCGACCTGTACAACCATCGCACCGTCGAACTTCAGAATCATGCCTAGGAAGGGCTTTGTACTGCTGGCCTTCGTTACATTCGCGATGACGGGAATGTCGACGCTGGTAACCATTGATTCCCCCGGGTCATAGGTCAGCACCTCCTCCCCCACCATCACTTGTTTGCCGCCCTGCAGCGTCAGACCCAGCCCCAGGCTGTAGATGCAGTGCAGTGGCACAGTAGCGACGCTACGTCGATGAAGACTGAGCCCAGGAATGTCTGTGAAATGGTCACCGTCACTGCGCAGGACCTGGCTCACTCGCTCAGCCAGGCGAACAGTGTCGGCAGCGGTAATAGCGTTTTTAGAAGCTGAGTTCATCATTTCTTCCCAAAGTCTTGGCGCTAAAGTGCGCCTCTGCTGATTCCATTACTTACCCTGACGATATCGGACATCACCGCCAGCGCAATTTCGGCGGGCGTTTTGCTCCCTATATTGAGGCCGATAGGAGCGTGAATACGGTTTACAAGATCGTCATCCAGCCCGCCGATGCGTTTGACTCTCTCCAGGCGTTTCTCACTGGTTCGTCTCGACCCCATGGCGCCAACGTAGAAGGCCGACGTCCGAACCGCCTCCATCAACGTCAGGTCATCCAGACGAGGGTCGTGACTCAATGCGACGACGGCTGTGGCTGCGTGACAGCCGCCGCCAGCAATGTAGGACGCCGGGAACGTTTCGATCAGCGTGGCCCCGGGCACATCGAAATTGGAAGTCAGCTCCGAACGCGGATCACACACAATGACCTCATACCCCAGCGCCACTCCAAAACCGGCGCAGAACTCTGCGACAGGTGATAAACCCGCGATCAGAAGACGCCTGACTGCGCCGACACGCAGACGGATGCGTTCAGCCTCCACAGTGACAGCCGCACACTCCCTGTTCGCCTCTTCAATGCGCATCAACCCCGTCCCCAATGTCACTTCGCGCACAATCAGCCTGCGACCTTGCAAGGCGTCTCTCAGATTCGCGAAATGCTCACGGTTCAAGCAAGTCGATTCGACGTATTCAACGAGTACATCAAGTACGCCGCCGCAGGGCAATTCCAGATTAGGAACAAACCCACCCGCCCCGTACCGAACAATCTGGTTGGTGGATTCAAACTCGCGGCGACCGAGCCTATCCAGGAAGTCTTCTTCGACGCAGCCGCCGGAGAGCGATCCGCAGAAGTCTCCGTGTTCCAATGCAACAAGCATCGCTCCGGGCCCGCGTGGAGCAGACCCGTAGGTGGAGAGCACAGTGCAAAGCCAAACACTTTTCCCCTGCTCCAGCCACATGGACGCCTGCTCAATGACCTGCAAATCGAGACTGTTCATAGGTCAGGCTAGCAACTTGTCCATCGTGATCGGTAAATCCCGAATGCGTTTACCGGTAGCGTGATAAACCGCATTGTTGATCGCCGCTGCCACCCCTACGATTCCCAGTTCGCCTACAGCTTTGCCACCTAAGGCGCTAGCCTGCAGATCCGGTATGCCTACATCGATTGTGATGATTTCAGGCACGTCGGCATTTACGGGAACGACATAGTCAGCAAGGCTTGCGTTAACGATGCGGCCGTCTCGGCGATCAATGTGTCCTTCTTCGAAAAGCGCTTGCCCTATCCCCATGATCATTCCGCCCATCCACTGACTTTCAGCCAGCTTGGGGTTGTACACCCTTCCACTATCAAAGGCTGCCACCATCCGCTTGACCTTGACCGTACCGAAATCCTCATCCACACGCACTTCAACAAAATGCACACCCCAACTGTGGGCGGAGACGCCTCCATTAGTTGCCGGTAGCATCTGGCTAAACCCATGCGCGGCGGCATCACGGTCAGCTTCTGTTGCTCCTGCTTTAAATGTGTCGGTCGATATCTCGAAGCGTTCTCTGCCTGCTGCCTTCAGAAGATCGCCCAAGGCGACGCCCTCGCCAGGTCTTAGTGACGGCTTTATGCGTCCGTTCTTGAATACCAGGCTGGAAATATCCATACCGTAGAGCGGTGATTTAGGGTTGGTTGTAGCGACCCTCAGCAACTCGTTACGGGCCACTTTCGTCGCTTTGTAAACCGCGCCGGTCAGGTTGTTGGCGAGCTGCGAGCCGCCCGCAATCGGGGCTCTCGGAAGATCCGTATCGCCAAGACTCACTTTTACCGAGCTGGTTGGAACGTCGAGTATTTCAGCAGCAGTCTGTGCAAGAATCGTGTAAGTACCAGTACCCAGGTCAGTGCCAGCGCTGAGCACCTCTATTCGCCCATCCTGGTGAATAATGATTTTGGCCTCGCCCGGAGTGCGCCAGACTGGATACGTACCCGCAGCCATCCCCCAACCGATTAACTCTCGACCTTCACGCATCGAGCGAGGTTCTGGATTGCGGCTCGCCCAACCGAACGCTTCAGCACCCGCGGCATAACCCTCACGCAGACGACGGGTTGTCCATGGGATGTTTGCCTTCGGATCTTGTGAAGCCCAGTTCCTGAGGCGCAACTGGATGGGATCGAGAGCAAGCTTGTAAGCCAGTTCATCCATTGCCGTCTCAAGTGCATAGGTGCTGATGTTTTCACCTGGAGCTCGCATCCAGCCTGGATTGACGGTGTTCACAGGGATAATGCTATGGCGGGCGAGCATATTAGGCGTGGCGTACATCAACGCTGTCACACCCGTAGTCGGCTCTAGGTGCGTATCATCGATGGCTGTCTCATTCCAGCCTTCATGCACCACAGACACGAGCATGCCTTCATTCGTGGCTCCTAAAGCTAGACGCTGGCTGGTACGGGGCCGGCCGCCATAACCGGTAAAAGTTTGGGGGCGGGTTAGCGATAATTTCACGGGACGCCCCAGCGCCTTGGCAGCAGCACACGCCATTGCGACGTGTGGATGGGGCGCAACCTTGCAGCCAAACCCGCCACCAATGAACGGTGATACCACTCGCACCTTGGCCATATCAATGCCCATCCACTGGGAAATCACGTTACGCGCCCCGCCGACCCACTGGCTCGACTCATAAACGGTAAGCTTGTCCTCTTGCCAGTGCGCAATACAACCGTGCGGCTCCATCGGTACATTGTATTCACGGGGCGTGGTGTAGACCCCTTCTACTTTGACGGCGGCTGATGCCATGGCCGCTCGCGCGTCGCCCCACTTGGCCTGGAGGTCATCGATAGGCTGGGGTTTTGCGCGTGAGTCATCAGGATCTATTATTGGCTTGCTCTGCTCATAGCTTACTTTGAGCAAACTGGCGGCTTCAGTGGCTTGTTCAAAGGTTTTAGCCACAACCAGAGCAATGTGCTGGCCGTTCCAGCGTACTTGGTCATCCTGCAGCGGGGTGAAGTTTTCAGTCGCTGCTCCCCCCTTGATGAAGGGCGTTGCCGGCTGAATGGCGAGCGGGTTCAGATGCGTATAAACAGCAACCACGCCTGGTGCCTTTTCAGCTGCAAGGACATCGATTGCAGTGATACGACCCGCGGCAATCGTTGATTGTACGGCGACTGCGTAGAGCATGCCTTCTATCACGTGCTCAATGGCATAAGGCGCTTGTCCTCTGACCTTTAGGCCGCCGTCCTGCCGGGTGGCGCGTTCACCGATGGAGCCGTTTTTTTCTTTCTCCACGAGAGGAGCTGCCTCCCCGGTCAAGGGGTTCAGCGCAATCCCTGTGTAAGCAACTGCAGATCCTGCAGCCGCTGTTTTCAATAATGTCCGGCGAAGAATATTGGGATTAAAAAGATCGTTCATACCAAGCCCCCTACAGTCATCAAGGCTCTGGCAACCACACGTGGCGCAAGCACTATTTTGAAGCCGTTATGTTCACGAGCCTGCGCTCCGTCTACAGCGCTGCGGGCTGCATCACGAATCACTCGCTCAGTGAGCGATTTGCCCATCAATGCCTTTTCAACGCCACGCGCACGCCAAGGTCTCGTGCCGACGCCACCCATGGCAATGCGCACGTCCTTTATGGTGATGCCGTCGTCTTCCAACTCCACGCCGACAGCAGCACTCGCAGCAGCAAATTCATACGAGGCACGATCCCGCACTTTCAGGTAATGGGAGCGTTTGAGCGCAGCTATTACCGGCACCTCTACGCCAACGATCATTTCTCCGGGTGAAAGATCATGTTCAATGTCGGGACGTGCCCCAGGAAGTCGATAGAAATCTTCAGCCAACACCTGACGATCAGTGGCGCCTCGAATCAATACCTTCGCATCGAAAGCAACAAGCGCCACTGCCAGATCGCCCGGATATATGGCGATGCAATCCTCGCTAGTCCCTAACACTGCATGGTTTCGATTGATGCCATGTAGCGCAGCGCAACCTGATCCCGGGTTTCGCTTATTGCAGTCAGGGTACGCGCCAGGATCGCGGAAATAGGTGCAGCGAGTGCGCTGCATCAGATTGCCGCCAATCGACGCCATATTGCGCAATTGAGGCGATGCGGCGCGCCACAGTGCTTCGCTGAGAACAGGTGCCTGCTCTTGGACACCTGCGTTGGCGGCGACATGACTCATTTTCGCCAGCGCACCGATATGGATCTGCTGAGCATTTATACGGATGTCGTTCAGGCCTTGCAGATGGCTGATATCAACGAGTCGAACGGGGCGTTCGACCCCGCATTTCATCAGATCAAGTAGCGTTGTGCCTCCCGCCAGATACCGGGTTTCTGGCACGCTCTGTTCCCCTCGGGCTTTAGAAGTGTCACTAGGCCGAATGTAGTCAAAAGCTCTCATGCCTTGCCCTCCTGCAACCGTGTAGCCGCAGTGCGTACAGCCGTCACAATGTGCGGATAGGCACCGCAGCGGCATATATTGCCGCTCATGTATTCGCGGATTGCATCATCAGAACCCGTATGGCCTTCAAGAATGCAGGCAACGGCAGACATGATCTGACCAGGCGTGCAATATCCACACTGGAAGGCATCAAACTCCACGAAGGCAGCCTGCACGGCATGTAGCGTTCCGTCTGGTTGAGCTAATCCTTCAATGGTAGTGACAGCCCGACCTTCTACCTGAGCTGCAAATGTCAGGCAGCTCAAGACCCGCTCACCGTCAACATGTACTGTACAGGCGCCGCACTGACCTTGGTCGCATCCTTTTTTAGTCCCGGATAACGCCGCGTGTTCGCGAAGCGCATCGAGTAATGTCGTGCGCGGATCGAGCTCAAAGGCTCGAGTCGAGCCATTGACGCTGAGTTGAAGTGTAAGACGGTCTGCCATGCTGGGCTCTCCAAATAAGTCCGACAGCGCGATGACGGGTGATCGAGCGCTATGCTGCCTTGAAGTATGCTTGGTCTACGTATTCAGGGATTGCCTGATCAGCGCTGTTTATTGCCCAATCCAAGGACTGGTAAATAGGAAAACGGCTCGTAACAGGATATTACGAAGGAAGGGAGTGCTTGATATGACGAGCCTAGGTCTCCCGGCAATACCTGCGTCAGCTCCATGGAATCGAAGTCAAGGAGCCTTTGGTAAGATTTTTACCGTCGCACCTCTCGCTTGATTACTGATCATGTCGGCAAGGTATGGGCTGCTCCCATACTTGGCACGGTAAGCCTGGTCGACTCGATCATTGATGTCACCGTCAACTCCCTCAAACGTGACGTCGCGGGTCATACCGGCTGCAATTATGCGGCCCCCTTTCTCACGAACGGCAGCCTTGTACCAGGAGGATGCTTTGCCGTGGTAAGCCCTGACGAAAAGGCTGCCATCAACTTCAACGCACCAGATCCAGGTGGGAGTTCCGTACGTGACGCCATCCTCGCGAAAGGGGGAGACTTTCAAATCATCTGCTTTGATGATGCGATTGAGTTCATCCGCTGACCAACTACCGGGGTGTGAAGCGGATACCGTGGACGCGGCGGCGGGTTGAAGCGCTCCCCCAACTGCATGGGTGGCGCTGATGCCCGTCAGCACAAGGGCCATCGCTGTCAGAAATGAAGAGAACATTTTGCTACGTGAAATTGTCTTGTCCATTTGATGATCCGCATAGGTGTGAATGTTGAGTATCCATGGGCACGTGGGTGAACATCTGTTGCTGGAGAGCAGTCTGTGGCTGACCAAGGGTCAAGCTTGCAATGCCGCGCAAACCGTAAATGTCTGAAATATCATCGCGCGTGCCTGAAAGTCTTGAACAAGCTGGAGTAGGTCAGATTCGCCCTCGATAGGATGCTCAAGGGCATTTTGGCCGGCCTCTTTGGAAATCCAATACAGCAATAGGTGAACTGCACCTTGGTGTTCGCTTACTTGAACACTTGCCGCAACAAAACCTAAATGACGGCTGGTGAATTGCTCGACTCGCGTCGTCAGCGCGGAAACTACGGCCGCTACAGAATGCGGCCTGACGAGGATTTCTAACGACTGGCTAAAACCAGATCCACCTAATGACTCGCCCATGGATTACCTCCAGCAAGCTGTGCATTTAAAGATTAATAGGCATCCTCGCGCCGGCTGACATACGCCCTTATGGATCAGGCCGGGAATACCTGAGATGTTATCCCTGCCAGCTTTGCAACCAGTATGCGTAGGGCGTTGGTAATACCGAGTCCGGATCAGGAATGTTCAACGTACGTGCGGCCTGGAATGGCCAGTGGGGATTTGCTAGCAATGTTCTTGCGAAGCAAACCAGATCAAGCGCGCCGGAACGCACGAATTCATCGGCATCGAGAGCGTCGGTTATCATCCAACTGGTGCCCACAGGCAGGCCAGTCTCAACACGTACCCGCTCTGCAAATGGCACCATAAAGTTAGGCCCCCAAGGGACTTGTTCCTCTGGCACTGTCAGGGATAGCGAACAGTCAACGAAGTCCACTCCCCCCTCTTTAAGCCACTTGAGCACCTGGATCGTCTCGGCCATGGACGCCTCATGGTTTTCGTCGAAATCCAGAGTGCCAAAACGTATCGTCAGTGGGAGATTTTCCGGCCAAACCTGTTTTACTGCTGCAACTGTCTCTAGCAAGAAGCGCGCACGGTTAGCCAACGACCCACCATAGTTATCCGTGCGGATATTTGCCTTTGGCGATAGGAAACTCTGACCAAGAAAACCATGTGCGAAATGCAATTCCAGCCACTCGAAACCTGCACGGCGTGCCCTTAAAGCGGCACTTACAAAATCTCCCTGTATACGCAAGATTTCTGCAACCGTTAGTTCTCTTGGGACGTAGGAAGAGCCAGCCACATAAGGAAGAGCGCTGGGTGAAACCGGTTGCCAGCTTCGCGAGTCCGAATCTTCAAGTGGATGCCCGCCATCCCATGGAGGAGTACATCCAGCCTTGCGTCCAGCATGGCTGAGTTGAATACCGGGAAGCGCTCCCGCATTTTTAATGACTGCAGCGATGTCTGCGAAGTTCGCAACATGATCGTCACTCCACAGACCTGCATCACCCAATGTAATCCGGCCTTCAGGATTAACTGAGGTGGCCTCAACCACCACCAATCCTGCTCCACCCTTGGCGAGGGTTTCATAGTGTGTTTTATGCCAGTTATTCAATACACCGTTGACGGCCTGATACTGACACATTGGCGACGCCACAATGCGGTTGCGTAACGTGACATCCTTCAGGTGGTACGGCGAAAATAGAGAGGTCATCAGGTCTATCCATTTGGCGATTCGAATGGACGAATTATGATCCTGGAGGAAGATCTTTATTTGCCTGATAGAAGCGAAAAGCTGCACAAAATGACGCGCTTCAAAGAGACTTAACGACGAAAGCCAGATGTTTCGGGATGTTTCCACACAGACGGAATGCCTGATTCAAGCGTTTGCTTCGGTGTCATGCCCTATGAAAAATATAATCAGAGCAGTCCTCCACATCCACCAACGCACCGCGACCGCTGACATTTGCATATAACTCGTTATCCTCGATCCGCAGGCGCCAGTGTGTATCAGCGATCTGCAAACCACCCGAATCGAAACGTTCAATAGCCGCAATTAAATCATTCCGGCCCGGAAGGTAGGCAGCAAATGCATTGTCCTTCCACGCAGCAACCGTCATTCCCATAGACTCGCAAATGGCCACTTTCGCCTTGGCGTCAACTCTGTCAGCAGCCCTGGACTTTTGTATATCATCCGCGACCACCGGATCGGTCACACGATCTGAGAAGATGATATCTCCAGCTTCCCAGACCTCGGGCGGGCAGATTTTGTTTGAAGGGCGCAATTCAATGAACGGCGATATTTCCAGAGGGTAAATCCGGCATACCAAGGGTCTCTTACTGTAAATGCCGCACCTATTCTGGCTGTCCAGATTCGGACATCCACTTAACGCATTCGCCGCAAAGATAGGAATCACATTGATGCGATGCCCCCCACTATGAACGGCTACCGCGCGCTTAAGATTGTGGTCGAACTTCGCCGGCTCATCAGGCCAGTGAAATTCGTCAAATGCCTCAAGCAATACCGCAACGTCATGACCACGGGCTAGCCACTCTCTAGACTCGCCCAGCGTTAAAGGGATCAGGCGCCCTTTACAGCAAACACCACAACCATTGCAGGCAAAGCGTATCGCAGTTTTGTTCACTTATTTACTCGACGCACATGGAAGCCTGAGACGCAGATCGCGCGCAGGTTTCGGTTGTTAAGGCTTTAAGTATCCGAAACCCGCTATTTATCCTGTTGCCCATTTCACGATGATTCTTGCTCGTTCCAATTTAATAAAGCTGATCGCCCTGTCCGGTGCTTGCCATTGCGACACTACGATTCGTCGTTTTAGGCAAGATTTCAAACGAAGTCTGCAAACGCTCTAACAGCCAACTCGACACAATGATGACGTAGATGCACTGGCTCCCTTCGCATAAGGAACATCACATGGCTGCAACAAAGGTTTGGTTCATTACTGGCACTAGCAGAGGTTTGGGAGTCCATTTGGCCCAAGCTGCTCTTGCTGCTGGGCATGCCGTGGTTGCCACGGGACGTGATTCGGCAAAAGTCGAGGCGGCTCTGGGCCCACATGAAAATTTATTGGCGGTGAAACTCGACATCACCAGACCAGAAGATGCTGAGGCAGCGGTGAGCGCAGCGGTAGCAAAATTTGGCAAGATCGATGTACTGGTCAATAACGCAGGTAATTTCTACGCTGGTTTCTTTGAAGAGCTAACTGCTGATCATATGCGCAGTCAGATTGAGACGCTGCTTTTCGGGCCCATGAATGTAACCCGAGCTGTGCTCCCTCTTTTGCGAAAGCAACGATCTGGTGTAGTTGTCACTGTATCTTCAACTGCGGGAATTGTGGGGGGCACTTTCTGCAGTGCCTATGCCGCCGGCAAATTCGGAGTCGAGGGATGGATGGAGTCCATGGCATCCGAGATCAATCAGTTTGGAATCAAAACAATGCTGGTTGAGCCAGGCTTCTTCCGGACCGATTTATTAACAAAGGACTCTACTACCTTTGCCGATTCTTCGATTGAAGATTATGCTCAAGCGACCCAAGAAACAGTGAAAGCCTGGAGCGGCATGAGCGGCAAGCAAGGCGGTGATCCGGCCAAGCTTGCAACAGCGATTGTGCAGCTTGCGGGAAGTGATACCCCTCCCTCGCGTTTTGCAGCCGGCGCCGACGCAGTTGAGGCTTTCGAGACAAAAGCAAAACTGCTTCATGAGCAAGCTAATGCTCACCGCACCCTGTCTTCCTCTTTGGCGCACGACGAGTAATGAGTCAGCAGGGACAACGGTCCAAGGTTAAGACAACCATCAGGTATCGCTGTGTGATTACCGCAGTCGTCATCGCCATTGTCGTTGCCCTGTGCTCGTTTATCGTGATGTTGATAAAAGATCAAACTTATGTCCAAAGCCCTCGATTTGAACCTGCTGATGGGGCACCGCGGGAATACGTCGTTGTGTACTACTCAAGGACTGGCCATTCGGAGTCTGTGGCGCGTGAGGTAGCGAAGCGGCTCAACGCACCCATCGCGAGGATAAGCGCAGACTATGCTCTTACCTTCCAAGGACAACGCAAAGCGATAGCAGACGCCCAAGCCAATGTTTTCCCCCCAATTGAAATTGAGGCTGTTGATCTTCAGTCAGCAAAACGTGTGTATCTGGTTTCGCCCACGTGGATGTTTCGACCTGCTCCTCCGTTATGGACGTTCGTAAAGAACAGTGACCTGACGGGTAAAGAAGTGGTGTTAATCATGACGGGTAACAGCCGGTATAAGTCGGAAGAGATTGATAACTTCTCAACACTGATTGAATCGCGTGGCGGTCATCTTCTTTATCAAGAGTTTATTCGGCGCGGTCGCATTTACTGGCAGATGAGTGATGCTGAAATGCTCGGATCCGTGAAGACCGGAATACATGAGCCTGAACGAGAAGACTGAAAGACCTCTCCATCACTCACTTACGAGGTGTAGCATTTATGAGCAAGGTATGGTTCATCACGGGAACTACAAGGGGTCTGGGGACCGAAATCGCTAGAGCGGCGCTTGCTGCTGGCGATAAGGTCGTCGCCACCGGCCGAAATTTACAAGCTGTCACTGAGGTGCTTGGGGAGCACGATGAACTGCTTGCGCTGAGGTTGGATGTAACGGATCAAAAGCAAGCGAACTCAGCGATCAACGCCGCAGTGGAACATTTCGGCCAGATCGACGTATTAGTGAATAATGCGGGTTTTGCGACGCTTGGAGCCCTGGAGGAAATATCGTCGGCAGAGGTACGCGAGCAGTTCGATACAAACGTTTTTGGGCTTCTGAACGTGACCCGTGCCGCATTGCCGGTTCTTCGCTCACAGGGCCGGGGACATGTCATCAATATTTCCTCAGTCGCTGGCTATCACGGTGGCGTAGGTGCGTCTGCATACTGCGCTACCAAGTATGCAGTCGAAGGCATTACGGAATGTCTTGCGCTTGAAGTCGCGCCGTTTGGTATACATGTAACTGTGGTTGAACCTGGGTATTTCAGAACGGAGTTTCTAAGCACAGACTCGGTACGATTCGCAACGCAAGTAATCGACGCTTACGCTCAAAATCCAGCAGGTTCTCGCGAAGCAGTTCTCGCAGTTCATGGTAAGCAAGCCAACGACCCGAAGAAACTGGCCGACGCATTAATGATACTTGCCAATGTTGAGCAACCTCCGCTTCGATTCACCGCTGGAAGTGACGCCGTTGGATATTTTGAAGCCGAATTAGCAAAACGTCATGCCGAGCTTGCGGCCTGGAACAAGCTGTCAATTTCGCTGGCCCATGATTGATATCCAGGCGCTCAGCGCTGTGCGCTGAATTATCAACTCTCATACTTATAGAATTTATCAACTAAATGTCGCGCGTTCGTCTACGAGGGCTCAAAAGCCATTGGGTCTAATGCGATCAAGCTGGGTAAGTGCAACAGCTGTATGCCCTACTCCATGAGCCTGTTTTTTGAGCCCGCTCGGACGGACGCCTTACTTGAAGTGATATAGAGGTTCATTTTGAAAGCTATTGCGATCAATCAACATGGTGACTCCAGTATTTTTGTAGAAATTGATACGATCAACCCTGTTGCCCGTCCGGGGCATGTCATCGTCGATGTCCGCGCAACCAGCGTGAACCCCGTTGATACGAAAATCAGGCAAGGCAGTGAAGGCACTGATGGACTTACGTTTCCAGCGGTTCTTCACCTCGATGTTGCTGGCGTCATTAGCTCCATAGGTGCTGGCGTGACACGCTTCAAGGCTGGAGACGAAGTCTATGGCTGTTTTGGAGGCATCGTCGGCATTCCAGGTGCCCTAGCCGATCAGATTGAAGCCGACGAGGACATGCTCGCTCTTAAACCTCGGTCTCTCTCATTCGGAGAGGCAGCAAGCTTTCCGCTGGTTGGAATTACGGCTTGGGAAGCACTTGTCGACCGAGCCTCGATAAAACCCAACGATGACATTCTCGTGCACGGTGGGACTGGAGGTGTGGGGCACATTGCCATTCAATTGGCGAAAGTGATGGGCGCCAGGGTTTCGACCACAGTGTCGACAGTTGAAAAAGCGGAGATTGCTCGCAGGTTGGGTGCTGATGAAGTGATTTTCTATCGCACCGAGACGCCGCAAAACTACTCCGATCGAATTACGCAAGGCAAAGGATTCGATACGGTGTTCGATACCTTGGGCGGAGAGGTCTTACAGCACTCGCTAAAAGCCGCTAAACGCAAGGGTCATGTGGTGTCGATCATTGGCTATGACACCTATGATCTAACCGAAATGCACTTCAAAGCATTGAGGCTTGATTTTGTATTCATGGCCATATCCATCATTCACAACGAAGACCGCAAGCACCATGGTGAAATACTAGAGCGGCTTGCTGCCCTTATTGATCGAGGACTGGTTCAACCGCTTATTGACCAGAGGCACGAATTTACGCCGTCCGGGGTCAGCGCTGCGCATGCACGTCTGGAATCAGGTCATGCAATCGGAAAGATCATCATAGAGCGGCAGGTTGGCTAACGACGTCTCCAGTTCACACCAGATGAATAATCAGGAATATAGCCATGAGCTCTCTAGACTTCACGCGTGACGCAAGCTGAATATGTCGAAAGTTGACCATGGGCATAAGGCCTTCCAATCCCACAGTCACCATCATTCCTCGATCGAGCCCGCACGCTCGGCGAAGACGTCCTTGAACACCGGCATTGCGGAAAAAACAGTTGGCCAACCGGCGTAAAAGGCTAATTGAGTGAGAACCTCCGCCGCTTGCTCTACGGTTAGTCCATTGTCCATAGCTCTGTTTAGGTGGTAAGGAATCTGAGCAACCTGGCCGGCAGTCACCAATGCACTGACAGTTATCAGGCTTCGATCGCGAGGCGCCAATGCGGGCCGAAGCCAAAGATTGCGGAACAAATAATCCGTGGTATTTGCCACGACACCTGGAGAGGTTGTGCCGAAGGTATTTTCTACGAATAAAGCGCGCTTGGCCTCAGATTCTTCATCCAGTGCAAGAAGGTCGTCATCTATTTGCGGAAGACTTGCGCCTTCGATCTGATGACGAGAGAAGGCCTCATTCGCGGGAAGCACGGCCGCGATCGCGTTGCCCCAGCCTGCATAGAAAGCTAGATGCGTAATGAGTTCAGATATCTCGCTTGCAGTCACACCGTGACTTAACGCCAACTCCAACTGCGGGCCAAGTTCGCAAGCTTGGCTGCGAGTTATAACCGCAGCAAGCGTCACGACGCTGCGGTCTCGTTTAGAAAGCCCGCTGCGGTTCCACAGTTTGCCTAATACATCATCTTCCGTGAATTTCTTGAGCGCTGGGGATACCGCAGCTATTTGATCCAGCGTTGGGGTCTTGGCAGCGAAAATGGTCATCCGTTATCTCCATCAAAAACTATTGCAATGGAGGCAACTGTACCCGTGCAGGTCGCGATGGATAAACCGGCAAAGTAGGGATGCCTCTATCCACGAGCGCATCAATGGTTAGTTATGGCGGAGCGACGGATCTGCGCAAGCGCAGATAACGGGGTAAGCCATTGGGTCACTGGCTGTCACGCAGCGCGGCGATAACCATGCGCACGGCCAGCGAAGACTGACGACGGGTTGCATAGTAGGCATGGTGTCCGGAAAATGTCGGAAACCAGTCTTCGAGCACCCAACAGAGCTGTCCTGCCTTCACCATGGGTTCAACAAGGGCTTTAGGCAGGTAAGCCAATCCGAATCCTCTAAGCGCTGCGTCCAGCATCTGATAAGAGTTATTGAATACCAACTGCCCGCTTACTTTAACTTCCACGCGTTTTCTCCCCTTTCTCAGCTCCCACGGCATAAGCGACTCCATAGTTGGCAATCGCAAATTTATACAGTTGTGAGCCGTCAGTTCGAGGGGCTCCCTAGGCGCAGGTCTTCTTTGAAGGTATGCGGGCGACCCGACGATTGCCAGCGTTTCATCCGGCCCGATACGCACTGCAATCATGTCTTTCTCTACCTGATCCCCCAAGCGAATACCGATGTCGAAACGATCCTCTACGATGTTCGACATTCCATAGTCGTTGATGAGTTCTATACGAAGCTCTGGATGCTCACTCAGCAAGCTTTGCAGCTTTGGCCACACGTATTGATTTGCCGCATAGTCGGTCGCTGTCACTCGAACGGTGCCTACTGGTTTCTCGCGAAGCTCTGCCACCGCGTTCAGCTCGGCTGCGATCTCTTCGAGCTTTGGGGCGACTGAGTCCAAGAGGCGCTGTCCGGCCTCAGTGGTAGAAACACTGCGCGTCGTACGCGTCAACAGGAGCATCCCAAGTTTGTTTTCCAGCGCCGTTACGGTTCTGCTCAGCGTGGATTGCGAAACGCCAAGTTGAGCGGCGGCCCGGGTGAAACTTCGTTCGCGGGCCACCGTCAAGAGTGCGACAAGATTGTTCAGATCAGGAATGGCCATTTATCCACCGGTGCATGAGTGCATGCCTATTTTGCCATCTAGTCTCTGCAACGGGAAATCCCTAAATTGTTGGCTACAGCTATTTATTCGGGCACGCAACTGTGGCCCGGGCTCTACGAAAAAGGTGTTCCATGAACGACGCAAACCAGACGATCATTCGCAGTGGCAGCAAACCTCCTATTACAGGCCCGGACAACTGGTTCACGGGCTCTGTGCGTATCGATAACCTTTTTCAGGCACAGGCACCTGGTCGAGCGGCCGGCGCAATAGTCACGTTCGAGCCATCTGCACGCACCTTTTGGCACTCTCACCCTCTCGGGCAGACGCTGGTCATACTCACTGGGGTGGGCTGGACGCAGTGCGAAGGTGGCCCGCGAACTGAAATCCGTGCCGGTGATATCGTTGCTTGCGCCTGCGGAAAAAGGCACTGGCATGGCGCCGCCGCGACCACCTCTATGTCGCATTTTGCAGTGACCGAAACTATTGATGGCAAGAATACCGAATGGATGGAGCCGGTAACTGATGAACAATATTCGAACGGGCCGCTTGTGATCGATTGATCTGCGCTCGTTGATCCGATAGGCAGATCAAGGCTGGCCACAAAAAACCGTTAAACCCGTTAAAAACAGGCAGATTCTGATCAGACTTTGCATCTCAGACCTCTAATCTGAAACGCCCGAATAGTGATGGACGAGAAACTTGTCGTGGATCCTGCTCGGTATCTTCTGAGTGGGTTCAGCGACGGATCCAGCATTCGTGGCCCGGAAATGATGTAGGCCGGCGTAAACCGTTCAACCGACAGCCCTCTGCATGGCGCCGTTACCCCTGACAAATGACCCACGCTAGTCGCAGGTCTTGATAACGACGCTGTGTTGACTGCTCGCGTCAAATGACACGCCGACAACCGGTCTCGGACCTCATAAAATCAGGCAAGAAAGACGTTGTATCAGGCAACGATGCCGTTGAATTGGTCTATTGAGCCTTATCGACTTTTGTAACTATGAAATCACGATGGCATCTATGGACTCTTATCCCCCGCTCGCCTGCCGGATTTACCCGTTTAACAGACCATGGATCACCTGCCGTCGGTGAACGAATGCAATCTCGGCACTGCTTACAAACCTGATTTGGCATGCACATGAGTGAGGGAACAAACGGCCAGCCTCAGCCGGGGCATGAATATTTTCAGGGGGCAATTGCATGAGCGCATCAGTTATTGGTTCTTCGCCGCGTCGTATCGACGGTGGCATGAAAGTTACAGGCAGTGCGCTATACGCCGCTGACCATCAGCCCGAGGGTATGGTTTACGCCTACGGCGTCTACAGCACCGTCGCCAGTGGTTCGATCAAATCACTGGATTTGGATGAGGCGCACCGCTCAACGGGTGTTATCGAAATCCTGCACTACGGCAACTTCCCTCGCGTGTTTCACACCCCGCCGGTGCCGGTCACCATTGCAGCAGCGCTGACCGCCACCCGAATGGACGAAAGGCGTCTTCCATTCGAAGACGAGATCATCCGTTACGCCGGGCAATTCGTCGCTGTTGTTGTTGCCGACACGTTCGAGCACGCTCGTGAGGCTGCGTTAAAGGTCAAGGTGAGTTACAACAAGGCCGCGTCCTACGCTAACTTGAAACAGGGACTTACTCAGGGCCCACCTGCACATGGTGGGGAGGGTCATGAGCGAGGTAATCCAGAGACGGCTTATGAAAACAGCGTGCTAACGCTTGACGAGACCTACACAACCCCTGTTGAAACCCACAACCCAATGGAGATGCATGCCACTGTCGCTTCGTGGGAGGAAGGAAGGTTAGTGGTCTACGAATCTACGCAATCGGTGGTCGCGCATCGCAATACGCTTGCGCAGATTTTCGGTATGCCCGCCGAACAGGTTGAAGTCCGGGCACCCTTCATCGGCTCGGGCTTCGGTGGCAAGCTTTGGATCTGGCCACACTCGGTGGCAGCGTGTGCAGCAGCTAAAGTGGTCGGGCTGCCCGTTCAGATTGTTGTGCCAAGGGCACAAATGTTTACCACCGTAGGACACCGTGCTGAGACACAGCAGAGAATCCGCTTGGCGGCAGATGCAAAAGGCAGATTGCTGTCGCTGCGGCACGACTCGCTCAGCACGACCGGATTCGGTCATCAATATGTTGAAAAATGCGGCGCGATGAGTGCCAGCCTTTACTCATGTCCCAATGTTCAGATTACCCACGGCACGGTGGAAGTCCACAGGGGCGCGCCGACATCCATGCGAGCACCCGGGGCTGCGCCTGGTTTGTTTGCCCTTGAGTCTGCAATTGATGAATTGGCTGAGAAATGTCGGCTTGATCCAATAGCTTTTCGACAGCTAAATCGAGCGGAGCACAATGAGCAGGAAAGCCTCCCCTGGTCCAGCAACTATCTAAGCGAGGCGCTCATACAAGGCGCAGAGCGCTTCGGTTGGGCGAAACGTTCTTCGGAAATCGGGTCGATGCGCCATGGACATGAAGTCATTGGGTACGGGATGGCCCAGTGCAACTGGGACGCCTTTCGTACCCCCGCAAAAGCAAGAGTTTCACTGACATCCGATGGCCGTGCCGTGGTCTATTGCGCAGCACAAGACATAGGAACGGGAACCTACACTGTCATTGCCCAGTGCGTCAGCGAAGTGACGGGGCTGCCACTGAACGATATCACCGTGGAACTGGGTAATTCGTCCTACCCCCCTGCCCCACAATCGGGTGGATCCTGGATAACTGCCAGTGTGCTGCCTGCCGTAGCCCAAGCCACTCGGGAAGCTCTTGCGCAATTAAAAGACTTTGCGGCGTCTGCGCAAGGGGGATTCCCCAGCGCTAAGCCAGACACCATCGAGGTGATTAGCGGGCGCCTGGAAAAGGGCTCAATCGCCATCAAGTTTGCCGACGTTTTAAAACGATTGAACATCGCCAGTGCCGATGGCGAAGCTCATACGGGTATGGCGGATACGGAAAAACATGCCTTTAGCTCTTTCGGCGCGCACTTTGTGGAAGTGCGCTGGGACCCAGGGATCTCCCAGTTGAGAGTGGCCCGAGTCGTCAGCGCGATTGATGTGGGCAAGGTGATCAATGTTGCGACAGCGCGCAACCAGGTCGAGGGAGCCATTGTGATGGGTATCGGCATGGCATTGTTCGAAACATCAGATTACGACGAGCGCAACGCTATGCCGGTCAACAATAACTACGCCGAATACATGGTGCCTGTGCATTCCGACCAGCCAGAGATAGAAGTAATTTTCCTGGACCACCCGGACTATCATCTCAATGAATTCGGTGCGCGCGGTGTTGGGGAGATTGGTATGACCGGGCTCGCGGCAGCCGTTGCCAATGCCGTGTATCACGCGACAGGAAAACGGGTGCGTGACTTGCCGATCAGTATAGAAAAGCTGATGGACGATGTGACTTCAGTAACGGGCTGACTCCGATCTACCGCGCCCTATGAATCGGCGCGGTAGCTCTCAAATCTACGTGACTCAGCGTCACAAGCGGTCAATACGATCAGCTTATCGGACGCGCAACAGTCCTGGACACTAACAGCGCGAGTACTGAGGCAAACACGAGGATAGCTGCGCTTGTGAGGAACGTTGCTTGATAACCGACTTGGTCATAGAGAAGGCCTCCAGTGGTGGCGCCCAAGGTGATTGCCACCTGGATGACCGCGACGATTAACCCGCCACCTGCTTCCGCATCATTTGGAAGCGTTCTGGTTAGCCATGTAAACCACCCGACCGGCGCGCAAGTAGAGATTAAGCCCCATGCGCCAAGCAAGATTGCGGTCAGGGTAAATGAGTGACCGACTGTGAGCAAAGCGACTGCAACTGCTGCCATCAATAACGGGATGCCAATGAGCACTCGATACAGGCCCCGGTTCACTATCGATCCGATTATCACTGTACCTGCCAGCCCTGAAGCGCCGAGAACCAACAGCAGCATAGATAGTTCGAGCACGTCCACCTGCGTGACTGACTCCAGAAATGGGCGAAGGTAGGTGAAAAGCACGAACTGACCCATAAACAGAAACGCCACGGCTGCCATCCCAAAGGACACTTTCGCGCTTACGAGCAAACGAAACACCTCGCTGACAGAGCCACTGCTCCGGTCGCTTGGCATTTTGGGAAGTGTGAATGCTTGCCAACAAAGTGCCAGAGCTGCGAGCGGCACTACACAGAAGAAAGCCCCACGCCAGCCTATCAGCCCGCCGAGAAAGCTACCTAAAGGCGCCGCGACCGCCGTTGCCAAGGCCGTACCGCCTTGCACTACAGCGATCGCTTTGGGCACAAATGCTTCAGGCGCGATTCGCATCATGACCGCGGTGGACATCGACCAAGAGCCGCCAATAGCTACGCCAAGAATTGCCCTGCCAAACATGAGCATCGAGTAACTCGGAGCGAATGCGACGAGGACTCCAGCAACAATCAACAGCGCTGTCATGGTCAACAACACGGGTTTTCGGTCGAACTTGCGTGTCGCAGAGGACAAAAACAAGCTGGTAATCACCGCGAAGAATCCTGAAATGGATATTGCCTGACCAGCCTGACCTTCGGTCAAAGAAAGATCAGTCGCGATAGGTGTCAAGAGACTTACAGGCAGAAACTCGGAGGAAACCAGAGCGAAAGCGCAGAGTGACATGGCAAGCACAGCCCCCCACACCTGTCGAGACGCTGCCTGAATGGGAAGAGCCGTGCTGTTCATAACTCCTTCCTGTTCTGAACTGTTGCTTGCCGACTCAAATATCGGAAGTCGGGGGAGCTAAAACATTGCATGGGTAACCTCATAAACGTGCAAACCTATGTACGGACAAACGAAAACCGTTGCCGTAGTAGTTATTTTTCAGGGAAGAGAAATTGTCCATGGTTGGGTCGAGCGTCAGCACGAGTCATCCATGTCAGGCATGCGCAGCTGGCACTTCGTACTGTCGTTGGACGCTGCATAAGATACTGTCGATCGGCTTACAATTGCCGGAGATCACGAGCCTTTCAAAACACCCTTTGTCTAGGGTCACAGCACAGGCGATGGACCGATAGAGTATTCCAAGCAATTTCTTGCCTATTCCAACTCTGACATAACGAAATTACTGAGAATTAAGTTTGACTTCGCTGAATGACAACATGGAAATACTCACACCTTTAAGCATGTCCTTTCTGGACCTACTGCAAGCGATGCGAGCAGGTTGAACAAGCGGATCAGCGAAGCGTCATCGACTAGACCAACCCTCTGCACGCCACACTTAAAGCCCATAAGCCTAACGTTTAGGCACACCATCAATCAGGTAGACATCGGTGTTGGCTGACCGCTGGCGAATGCTCTTAAGTGTTGCGTATTCTGCCGAGTTGTACCAAGCCAATGCTTTCTCACGGCTTTCAAACTCGATGACAACACGCCTGCGCTTAGGTGCAGTTCCTTCCAGGGAAGTCGTATTGCCTCCGCGCACAATAAAGTGACCTCCATAGGGTATGAATGTGGCCTCAACGTTGGCACTGTAGGGTTTCATGCCTTCTGGATCGATGACTTCAAACTCCGCCACATAATAAGCTGGCACCGAAGTAGCGACCTGCTCCGCTGCGCGCACGACAGTAATGCCTGCGGCCAGGAAAACAAGTGTTAACCATCTCAGCGTTGTGAGCGTTTTCATCAGCCAGCTTCCTTTTGAAAAAATAAGATCGACTAAAGCGCCACTCCCACTCAAGGAGCCTGGACGCTAATCTGCACTGGCTCGGTTTCAATCAGCTTTTTTGACAGGATCATCGACTGAGTCGTCGAAAAGTATTTTTGAAAATGAGCCGAGGCGATATGGCTCTGATAGGCCTCGTCACTGGCATAAATTTCAAAAAAATGAAGGCGGTTCGGGTGCTCTTTTTCAGCAACCGAGTAGAGAGCGATGACGCCAGGTTCGAGTCGAACCGACTCTGCCATCTCCTCTTTTACAGCGGTGTGATAAGCCATTAACTGAGACGGATCTATCTCAAGCTCTGCCACCCTTATGACCAGCTTATTTTTCTCTTCGCTCAATGCCTGCGAGACCGGCAGGCAAGACAGCACAAGCGTTCCGATAACTCCTGCCACTCTCATAGAAGTGTTTCCACTCAAAACTCTAAACCTAAACATTATCACGGGAATCGCGGCTTGATTTATGAGCCTAAAAGCGAACAGTTATGAGAGCTGCTCACGGAACATCATTGCGCAACGGCGAGGAAATCCTTGAGTATCGGCTAATACCGTCTAGCTCTTGTGGCTGCGGAGGCGGTAATAACCTGAGGGTTCGGTCCCGATGCTACAGCGTTGGATGAGCCAGGAAAGAGTGAAGCTGTGCCCGCGCTTCATAGCCCTCTCACGCCTGATCGCAGAAGATCAAGCAGAAGCCTGAACGCAGGTTTGAGCTGCCTGCGGCTTGGGTAGTAGAGGTGGTAGCCAGTGACCATTGGACACCAATCATCTAACACACGTACCAATCGACCTTCACGCACATGAGGCTCAACAACGTCTTCAGGAAGATGAGCCAGTCCGACGCCCGCGAGCGCGAAGTCCAGCATCAGCGGCACTGTATTGCAGACCACTTGCCCCTCTGCTCGAACCCGTATTTCTCGGCCATTCTTGGCAAACGGCCAAGACCAGAGTCCTCCTGACGTCGGCAGACGTAGATTGATGCCGATATGGCCGGTCAGGTCGTGAGGGGTAACGGGTTTGGGCCTGTGCTCGAAATATGAGGGCGATCCAATCACTGCCTGTCGAAAGTCAGGACCTATACGAACCCCGATCATGTCCTTGGCCACCTGCTCGCCTAAACGGATACCGGCGTCGTACCGTTGCTCGACGATATCGACCAAGCCGTAGTCATTATTGATTTCAACCCTCACCTGCGGGTAGTCCAGCATTAGCCTGCTGACGGCCGGAGTCAGGATCGTTGCCGAAGCGTGTTCCACCGAGGTGATCTTTAGGGTGCCTGCCGGTTTTCCGCTTAGCTCCGAGAGATCTGCCAGCCCGGCTTCAATCCCTTCGAAGTGGGGACCTATAGAGCCTATCAAGCGTTCTCCGGCCTCCGTAGGCGAAACGCTGCGGGTGCTGCGTGTGAGTAACTGCACACCCAACTGCTCTTCAAGACGTCTGAGTGTTCGGCTCAATGCCGGTTGTGACGTCCCCAACTGAGCGGCGGCTTTGGTGAAGCTCCGCTCACGTGCAACCGTCAGGAACGCCACCAAGTCATTAACGGTGTCTCGCATGATTGATATCCAGCTGGTATAGGTCCATTCCTATCATACCATCTAATCATTTGTCGGGTTCGCTGCTAGATTGGGGTCACCTCTAGTGCGGAACTCATGCATGAACCCGATCTATGACTTCAATGGGCAGGTAGCTCTGGTGACTGGCGCAAGTGCTGGCATTGGACTCGCGACCGCTCAAGCCTTCGCCAAGGCTGGTGCCGCCGTAGTGCTCGCGGACATCAACGAAGCGTCACTTCAGAGCGAAACCGACAAGTTGCGCGCTGCTGGATACAAAGCGATTGCGGTCGTTTGCGACGTGGCGGATGAAACCCAAGTGGCCTTGATGATTGAACGTATCGTCGCCGCCTTTGGCCGACTGGATATGGCCTTCAACAATGCCGGTATCGCAGGGCATTCCGGGCCATTTACGGACGAATCCAGCGACTCCTTCGACCAGCTCAACGCCGTCAATCTGCGCGGTGTCTGGGCCTGCATGAAACATGAATTGGCTCAGATGGAGCGCCAAGGCAGCGGCGCCATTGTGAACTGTTCATCACTAGGTGGGCTTGTCGGCCTCGCAGGTCGAGCTGCTTATCATGCGACCAAACACGGCGTAATCGGGCTGACCAAAAGCGCTGGCGTAGAGTTTGCCGCGCGCGGAATTCGGGTGAACGCTGTTTGCCCAGGCGTCATCGATACCCCGATGTTCACTGATTTGCTCAAGCGGTCTCCCGAGGCAATGGAGGGCGTTAGACGCGACCAACCGATTGAGCGCTTGGGACATCCGGACGAAATCGCAGCAGCCGTACTCTGGCTATGCAGCCCGGCGGCAAGCTTCGTCGTGGCAACGGCTTTGTCAGTTGATGGTGGCTTCACGGCGCATTGATTCTGCAAAACGCACGCATACAGGCATTGAGGAGTTTTATGGACAGCAAAAGCTCGGCTTCAGGGTCTGACTTCTTCACCTCTCTAAGCCGTCGCGAATTCGTGACCAAGGCCGCACTGACGGGAGCTGCCCTTGCGGTCGGATCTTCGGCATGGGCAGGCGCTTCAATTGCGCCCAGCGCTGTCCAGAACTCAAAGAACACTTCTATAGGAACCAGAAAAATGACCAGACGGCATCTAGGCAATTTAGACGTATCAGCCGTTGGCGCGGGCTGCATGAGCATCAGCGCCAACTACGGCCCACCTGCTGATATCGAGCAAGGTATTCAGACGCTTCGCACGGCTTTTGAAAAAGGCGTCACCTTCTTCGACACGGCCGAAGTTTACGGCCCCTATACCAACGAAGAACTGGTCGGCAAAGCCCTGAAGCCCTTCCGCGACCAAGTGCAGATCGCAAGCAAATTTGGTTTCGCCATCGACGGCACCATTGGACTGAACAGCCGCCCTGAGCACATCAAAAAGGTTGTGGAGGAGTCCCTCAAGCGTCTGCAGACCGACCGTATTGATCTCTACTACCAGCATCGCGTCGATCCCAACGTGCCTATTGAAGAGGTAGCGGGCGCAATCAAAGAGCTGATCGCAGAAGGCAAGATCCTACATTTCGGCTTGTCTGAAGCCAGTGCGAAAACTATTCGCCGCGCCCATGCCGTACAACCTGTATCAGCGATCCAGAGCGAATACTCATTTTTTCACCGTGATCCTGAACACAACGGCGTGCTCCAGGCCTGTGAAGAGCTGGGGATTGGATTCGTGCCGTGGGCGCCGTTGGGTGAAGGCTATCTGACCGGAAAAATGGACGCTAACACCCGATTCGATCCAAAGACCGATTTCCGCGGAACATTCCCACGTATGTTTCCTGAAAACATGGCCGCCAACATGCCGGTGGTGGACATCTTGAGGACAGTCGCTACAGCTAAAGGCGGTACACCTGCGCAAGTCGCAATTGCCTGGCTGCTCGCACAAAAGCCCTGGATCGTGCCCATCCCCGGTACACGCAGCATCGATCATCTGACTGAAAATCTGGGCGCGCTGAACATTCAGCTGACAAGCGACGACCTGCTTGCGATGCAAGAACAATTCTCCAAATTGACCGTGCGTGGCGAGCGCATGTCGGAGATGCACATGCAGCAGATCGACCGTAACTGAGCATGACCGGCCGACATTTAGCTTGATGATCCATCGGCCATGGCCAGATCAACAGTTGTACCTGGCGCTTTGGCCATCGGTCAGACAGGCACACGATGGAGAGTTGAAATGAGCAGTACTTATTCGTGCTTCGAGGCATTGGTACGTAAGCGCAGAGCCACTCGCCAATTTCTTTCGACAGCTCTTACTGCGGAACAGATTCGGACCGTTTTGAATGATGCTCAATGCGCCCCATCCAACTGCAATACCCAGCCATGGCACGTTCATGTTGTGTCCGGGGTAGCCAGGGATAAATTGTCTGAGGCGCTACTGCGGGACGAAAACGAGGGCTACAGGACTCCAGACTTCAGCTTTGACGCCGCAGCATTTGAAGGTATCTACGCCGAGCGTCACCACGCCATGGCCAAGCGTCGCAACGACGCGGCAGGCATTGGTCGGGAAGATCACGTTGCCCGTCAGGAAGACAAGTTGCGCAACCTTGAATTCTACGGCGCGCCGCATGTTGCATTCCTGTTCATGCCGGTGGTTGGCGACAACGTTCGGACTGCAGGCGACATGGGTATGTATGCCCAGACCCTGCTTCTTTCACTGACAGCCCACGGGTTGGCAGGCATACCCCAGACCGTACTGGGTTTTTATTCCCACACCGTCAGAGAGGCCTTGAACGTCGCCGACGAATTCAAGCTTCTGTTCGGTATCTCCTTCGGTTACGCAGACCCAAGTGCCCCAGCACAACAAATTGATGTGGGTCGAGCACGCTTGGAAGAGAGCGTTACTTTCCATCACTGATGGACAGAAACGCTTCTGGATGGAGCACACATAGCTTTGAAACGGGCAAACCGAATCGTTCGCCTCGCATTAGGCCGCCGCATGGGTTTCCCGGTACTACACACCGCCATCTTTATTTGAGGATCGATAGACATATGACAGGTTTATTCACGCCCTATACGTTGAAAAACGTCACGTTACGCAACCGAATCGTGGCATCGCCGATGTGCCAATACATGGCAACAGACGGCATTCTGGGCGATTGGCACCCAACACACTACGAGAGTCTTGCCAGAGGCGGTGCGGGCCTGGTGGTGGTTGAAGCGACAGCCGTGTCGCCCGAGGGGCGTATCACCCCGGGGGATGCGGGTCTTTGGAAAGACGAACAAGTAGCAGGACTTGCTTCAGTTGCCAAAGCCATTACTCAAGCAGGCGCTGTGCCAGGGATACAACTCGGACATGCAGGCCGCAAGGCAGGTTGCACTCCTCCCTGGGAAGGCGGCACTCCATTGCCCAAGGACAGCCCCGATGCGTGGCAACCTATCTCGGCCAGCGAACTGCCTTATATGCCCAGCGCTCCACACATTCCCGTCGCAATGACAACCGAAGATATTAAGCGTGTTCAGCAGGACTTCGCTGATGCGGCCGCACGCGCCTTGGAAGCGGGCTTTGAATGGGTGGAATTGCACTTTGCCCATGGCTTCCTCGCTCAGAACTTTCTGTCCCGGCACTCCAATAACCGTAGTGACGAGTACGGCGGGTCGCTGGAAAACCGGGCTCGGTTTCTCCTTGAGACAGTGGCTGCGGTTCGCCAGGTCTGGCCAACATCATTTCCGCTGACGATTCGGCTCGGTGTCGTCGAGTTCGATGACTATGCAGAGCGGTCTTTCAACGAATCCATTCAGGTGCTCCAGTGGCTGAAAGAAGCAGGTGTGGACTTAGTGGATGCAGGTCTGGCCGGCTCGACGCCCGCAGAGAAGGTGCCCTCAGGGCCGAACTTCATGGTGCCGTACGCTGAGAGAGTCCGGCAGGAAACCGGGCTGCAGGTTGCGACGAGCTGGCTTATCAAGAGTCCTCATGAAGCTGATGCGTTCATTCGCGAAGGCCGGCTGGACTTGATCTTCCTTGCCCGCTCCCTGCTGGCAAACCCTCACTGGGCTTTCCATGCCGCCCGCGCGCTGGAAATCGAACGGTCGGAGGAAGTCCTGCCCGTCCCCTATGCCTATTGGCTAAATCACTGGGAGGTCTAATAGACCCCTCATGTTTCGGTCAGCACGGCCACTAGAATTTATCAGTTCATTTACGTAAATTCCGGAGAACGTTTATATGAAGTACCGCAAACTTGGAAGCTCGGGCCTCTCTATTTCAAACCTGACTCTGGGGACAATGGGCTTCGGCGCAGAAACGTCAGAGAAGGATGCATTCGCTATCCTCGATGCCTTTGTTGATGCAGGCGGCAAGATGATTGATACCGCCGATGTCTATGGCGGCGGCAAATCCGAGGAATTATTGGGCCGCTGGCTTTCCAAACGTTCAGACAAGACAGGCCATGTGGTCATCGCTACCAAGGCCCGATTTGGGACAGGCCCAGACATCAACGACTGTGGGTCATCTAGGGCCCACTTGCATCGTGCGCTGGACACATCGCTGGGGCGACTCGGGACAGAGTCCATTGACCTTTATCAACTACACGGCTGGGATCCCCTGACGCCAGTTGAGGAAACGTTGTCTTTTCTTGATACCGCTCTTCGAGCAGGCAAAATTCACTATGTTGGTGTATCGAACTTTACCGGCTGGCAACTTCAACTGTTCGTCAGCACGGCCCGCGCCATGGGGATTCAATCCCCTGTCACGCTTCAGCAGCAATACAGCCTCGTGTACCGGGAGAGCGAGTACGAAGTCATCCCAGCAGCCCTTCACAACGGTATCGGCCTGCTGCCATGGTCACCACTGGCAAGCGGATTTTTGAGCGGCAAATACACTCAGGGGACAGCACCTGAACCTTCAACACGATTGAGCAAAGATGACCCGATGACGCGTCACATGAGTGAGGCAGTCAGAAAAAATAACCGCAACTGGGCGGTTTTGGACGCCGTTCGAGAAATTGCCGATGAAATGGGTGTAACGCCCAGTCAAGTAGCTCTGGCCTGGGTCGCCAACAAGCCATCTGTCACCTCACCCATCATCGGCGCACGCACCATGGAGCAGTTCGCGGACAATATCAAAGCAGCAGATCTTGATCTCCCCGCCGAGGCTGTCTCGAGACTGGATGAGCTGAGTTGCCCTAAGCCCGATGACTATCCTTACGGCAAGTTTGGCGTTCTTCAGCGCGAGCGCTATATCGACTCAAGCGAACAGGCCCTTCGCGAATTGGCTGATTTAACCTGACCGGATATTCGATGTTCTGGCGGCGTTTTTTTTACCGCCAGGATACCGCCCGGGCCAGCCATTTGGAGTTCTGCGCCGCACGGAGGTGTGAAGTAACTGCAGGACGCATTGTGGCAACTTAACAGGTCCTTCAGATGGCGCTGGAATCACTCAAAGCAGCTAGCAGGATAGGGATCGTTGGTCCTCTGTACAAGGTAAAACCATTACTCAAAGGGACGATTCAATTGCTGAAGTCGAACTGAGCGTGATCCGCATCTAGACCAAAGATCTTGAAGAGAACGAACACGACATCTGCTGTTATGGCCGCGCTATATCCCTGTGTCAGTGTGGTTGTCTTTGCCCTCCTCATAATCAGCATTCCGGGGACGGCAAAAGTATCGTTGGGCCTGTCCCGTGACAACGGACGCAAAGCCGCACTGCTAAAAATGATTCTTCATCTAAAGAGACTCTGATCGCAGAGAGTCAGCCTAGGAGCTCTTCATCAAGTGATCAGCGCACGGTTTGGCCAACCGACCGCTGTGGGTCGTCTTCAGCCAATCATGCCCACGAATAGGGTTGTCAAATCCGTTGCAAATGCGGGTCAGGTTGAATACGACTGGGTGGGCAAGTCCGTGCACTGGCTCAGTTGATTCGATAACGGGCCGAGTTTGCAGGGTCACGTAGCGATGTGCCAGACGGTTTACAGCTTGTCCGGCAACGAGCATTACGGTCCCAACTCGAGTTCCTCGAGTACATCGACAATCAGCATGTGCGGGTTTTGCGTTTGGTTCAGGCTAGCCCTGACATTACTCCGAAAGAAGTTTCAGCGCGGGCTTTGCTGGAAAAGACACTGCTTTCCAAAACTTTGGCACTGCTGGAGTCCCGGGATCTCATATCGCGCTTCCCTCACCCTGTCGACCGCCGCAGTGTTGGTTTGCGTACCACCGCCGCGGGGTCGCAGATCGCTGATGACTCCTCAGTCGTCGGCGCCGAACTTGAAGATCAACTCGTCTCCGCCCTCTCGCCCAAGGAGCGCGTGGCACTGGATGGCCTGCTTTCAAAACTGATGGAAAGTCTGCTTCCGCCTTCCTGACACCGCCTCTCTCCCCTCTTTTTTCTGTCCTCTTTTACATTAGGAGTACCCCATGTCGTCCCTCGAAAAGCTGATTCCCGATCTTGATGCCTTGTTGCCTGAGTTGGAGGAGGTCTACAAGGACTTGCACCGTCATCCTGAACTGTCGATGTACGAGTATCGCACCGCGCAAATCGCCGCCGACTACCTGGTGCGCTACGGGTACGAGGTGACCCGCGAAATCGGTGCCACCGGCGTTGTCGGCGTGCTGCGCAACGGTGAAGGCCCGGTGGTGATGTTGCGCGCCGACATGGACGCGTTGCCCATGGCCGAAGCAACAGGCCTGCCCTATGCCAGCGACGTGGTCACCCGTAATGAAGATGGTGTGGAAGTTTCCGTCTGCCACTCGTGTGGGCATGACATGCATGTCACCTGGTTGATGGGGGTGGCTCGGGTGTTGTCCGAAAACCGCGGTACCTGGCGGGGTACTCTTCTGGCTGTTTTCCAACCGGGTGAAGAAGTGGGTGTGGGCGCGCAGAACATGATTGACGACGGCATGCTCGATCGCTTCCCCAAGCCGGACATCATTCTTGGTCAGCATGTAATGGTGGGGCCAGCCGGTACTGTGGGGCACCGTAGCGGCACCATTCTTTCGGCCGGTGACAGCCTGAAAATCAAAATGTTCGGCCGTGGCGCCCATGGCTCACAGCCACAAACATCGGTAGACCCGGTAATCATGGCGGCATCAACGGTGCTGCGCCTGCAGACCATTGTTTCGCGGGAAATCTCCCCTCTGGATCAGACAGTCCTGACGGTTGGCTCATTACAGGCTGGCACTAAGGAAAACATCATCCCAGACAATGCGACGTTGAAACTCAATATGCGCACTTACGACGAGGGCGTGCGCGAGCACATGCTGGGCGCGATCAAACGGATCTGCTGCGCCGAATGCTCTGCATCCAATGCACCGCGCGACCCGGAGATCACAACAATCAATCGCTACCCATTGACGGTTAATGATGAGCGCGCCTCAACCCGTTTGGCCGACGCATTTGTCGCCTGGTTTGGCGACAGAGCCTATGAAACGGCGCCGGCTGCGGCGAGCGAGGATTTCAGTGTGTTCGGTCGCGCCTGGAAGGTGCCCTACGTGTTCTGGTTCGTAGGATGTACAGACCCGCAAGTGTACGAACAGGCCAAGGCCAAGGGAAAAATAAACAGCATTCCGAGCAATCACTCACCCGAGTTCGCGCCTTTGCTGCACCCGACATTGCGTACCGGGATGGAAACAATGCTTTGCGCAGCATTTGCCTGGTTCGGGAACGCTGAGTAGAACAGCAATGGACACTCACCTGGTTTACACAGTCACAGATTTGCTCGGCACGTTTGCTTTTGGTGTAAGCGGTGCAATTGCCGCACGCCAGCAGCGACTGGACCTGTTCGGGATTATGACCATCACGTTCATCGTCGCTTGCGGTGGCGGGATTCTTCGGGACCTGTGTCTGGGCGCATTGCCGCCGGCCGGGCTGTCGAGCTGGCGCTATCTGGTGGTGTCGCTGATCGCTGCAACGTGGGTGGTATGTGCTTACCCGATGGTGTGTCGAATGAGATCCCCCGTACAACTGTTCGACTCCATTGGCCTTGGACTGTTTGCAGTGGCAGGCGCGAAAAAGGCACTGGCCGTCCAGGCCGGTGCCGAGGTCGCGATAGTGCTGGGAATGGTCAGCGCTGTAGGAGGCGGCGTACTCAGGGATATTTTGCTGTCACGCGTGCCTTGCATTCTGCAACGGGAAATCTATGCGTCTGCCGCGTTGGCTGGCGCAACTGTTGAGGTTTTGCTTAACTGCGGCGGTGTAAATTCGGTGATGGCTTCGTGGCTAACCGCAGCAGGATGTACCGCGCTGCGAATGGCTTCACTGCGCTACGGTTGGCGGCTGCCTTCCATTGACGCTGATTCTGCCAATTAGCTCAGGCTTGCTGCGCACCGACGAAACTCCTATCCCTGTCTGTATCGCGCCTTCGCGGCGCAGCGGCTGTCGGTCAACATTCCCATTGGTACGCGCATCCCCTGCCACTGCGAGTCGCAGTGCCATTCCATTATTTTGATAGAGCGAGAAGCATGGGAGCGCCCGCGTGGCTTTTCATCAATGACCGGTGACCATCTGACCGGACTGCCTGTCACCTGCTGCAAAACCATGGACTCGCGCTCGCGACGCAATCACCAGGCTCAGCAGTATCAGCATCAACAAGACCCAGGGAAACGAACTTACGCCCCATTGACTGAGCAAAACGCCACCCAATAGACCACCGCCTGCGATGGCGCTGTTCCACACAACGACGTTCATTGAAAGCGCTACGTCAGCGCCCTCACCTGCTGAATCGGCGAGCGCGGTTTGCAGAAGCGTGGCGGCGCCACCAAAGGTCAGGCCCCAGATAAAAACCCCGACGTAAATGGCCAGGGCCGAGCCTGAAAACAAGCCGAGGAATACAGCGACCGCTGCAAACGTTGCGAGGCTGGCCAACACGCTGTTTCGCAGATGACGATCAACCAGTCGTCCCGTTACCCAAATGCCCGCCAGCGCGGCGACACCAAATGCAAGCAGCACCAAATCAACGTCACTTGCCAGACCGGCCTTGGAAACAAAGGGTGCGACGTAGGTATAAAGAATGTTGTGAGCCAGCATCCAAGTGAAGACGACCCCTAGCACCGAGCGTACGCCCGGCGTGAAAAACACCTGCCGCAGCGCCATGCGCTGTGAGGAAGATTGGCCAGGATAGTCCGGCACCTTGATCAGCACCCAAACGATCAACAGCAGGGTCATCCCGGACATCAGTCCAAACGCCATGCGCCACCCCATGAATCCACCCAGCCAAGTCCCCAACGGCACACCAAGTGACAAAGCGATGGGCGTTCCCACCATCGCTACTGCCAACGCGCGGCCCTGCAATTGGGGGGCAACCATGCGCCGTGCATAACCTGCGATAAGGCTCCAGGCCAAGCCTGCAGAGACGCCCGCGAAAAACCTCGCGACCAACGTCAGCCAGTAGTTGGAAGACAGCGCAGTGACGGAATTGAAAAGCAAAAATCCGACAATCGTCAGCAGCAAGACTGTTCTGCGGCGCCAGCTTTGCGTTGCGATGGTCAGCGGAATGGCTGCCAGCAGCGACCCCAGCGCGTAAACCGTCACCATCTGCCCTGCAAAAGACGGCGAGACCCCCAAGCCACTGCCGATCTCGGGCAGTAAACCGGCTGGCAACGTCTCTGTCACGATGCAAATGAAACCCGTCATCGCCAGTGCCAATAGAGCCCCCAGCGGCAGCTTTGCGCTTTGTCGCTCATCTGTAGTCATTCGATCCGCCCCACTAATATACTGATCGGTATGAATATAGGGAGCGACATCAAAGTAGTCAACGACTTATGTATCGACTAGTATTTATGTAACTCAAGAGGAGGTTCACATGGCACAGATGGGACGTCCGCGCACTTTCGACCGTGACGTGGCAATCACTCAGGCACTGCATCTGTTTTGGGAGCACGGTTACGACGCGACCTCTCTTAGCCAGCTGAAGGCAAACATCGGTGGAGGGATCACCGCGCCCAGCTTCTACGCAGCGTTTGGCTCAAAGCAGGCGCTGTTCAATGAAGTGATGGAGCGCTATCTGAATACCCACGGCAGGGTGACCGATAGCCTGTTTGATACAACCCTTCCCCCCCGCGAAGCTGTTGAACTTACACTGCGGCGCTCCGCAAAAATGCAGTGTGAGGACAACCATCCCAAAGGATGTCTGGTGGCGTTGGGCCTGATGAGCGCTTGCACACACGAGAGTAAAGTCGTCTCTGAGCCACTCGCGCAGGCACGGGCGTTCAACCGGGCCGGCCTGGTAGGTTGCGTCGAACGCGGTATCGCCACCGGGGAGCTGCGGACAACCGTTGCGTCGCAAGCACTTGCGGCCGTGTTTGACAGCTTCATGCTGGGCCTGTCGACACAGGCGCGCGATGGCGTTCCACATGCCACGCTCGATGCCGCAGTCACTCAAGTGATGGGGCTATGGGATAGCCTGCGTATCGTTTCTGACGATCAATGATCGGACATGCAAACTGAAGGATTTTCCACGATCCATCACCAACTGCTGTCCTGCCAAATTCATCCACTGGAATAATCCCGGTCATCATGAAACAACCGCAATCCTTATCAACCCAAGGAGCCCCACCCACAATGGACGACGCCATCACTTACCGGCCCGCCAACGAGCAGGACCTGCTGACAATCTGTGAACTGGGGCAATTGCTCAACGCAGTGCATCACGCCGCACGGCCCGATATTTACACCGATGCCATCCCTGACCACGCGCGCGACCTCCCGCACTGGAAAAGCTGCTTTGAAAGCGCGGCTCAGGTGGTATTCATCGCCCATTTCGGAGCCCATCCAGCGGGTTTCATCACCGCCAGCCTCTCCTCCAGCGCCGGGCCATTGATGCAGCCCATGACCGTCGTGCGCATTGGATCGGTCTGTGTGGCAGAGCAATTCTGGGGCAACGGCATTGGCCGTGGTCTTGTGCGTCAGGTTCGGGAATGGGCGGTTGAACACGGCGCTGAAGACATCAGGCTGGCAGTCTGGACATTCAACGAACACGCGATTGCCCTGTACACCGAGATCGGATTCGAGACGCGTGCGCTGGAGATGGGCATGCGCCTCTGAGGCGCATCATCGATCAATGGGTCTGGCCTTTCCCTCGCGCTCACAAGCAGACGTTACGCCCAGTTCAAAACCGGCCAGCCTGCTTGCCGGGCATGCTCCAGCAATGCCGGATCAGGATTGACCGTACGCGGCTGGCTGACCTTGCACAGCAGCGGCAAATCGTTGCATGAATCCGAGTAAAAACTGGCGCCGTCCAGAGTTCCGTCTTGCGTAGCGAGCCACTTCATCAGCCTTATGACCTTGCCTTCGCGATAAGTCAGTACGCCTTCGGTGCGACCGCTGTAACGACCGTCATGCCGTTCCAGATCAATTGCCAGCACTTCGTCGATGCCCAGATGCGCAGCGATGGGTGCTACCAAATGTATGCCGGAGGCTGAGATAACCAGCAATCGATCTCCCGCAGCCCGATGTTGAGCGATCGTCTCGCGGGCATCGCTGTACACCGCCGGGTCAATTACCTTTTCAATGAACGTGGCGACCGCGCTGGCAACAGCTTCCTCGCTGCGCCCGACCATCGGCGTGAGGCTGAACGCCATGTAATCTTCCATCGCCAGCTTGCCTTCGCCGTAGGCCGCCATCAGTTCGCGGTCACGCTGCATGAAAGATTCCCCTTGCACCCAACCCAGGCGCACCATCTCCTTGCTCCACAGGCTGGCGCAATCCCCGTTGATCAGCGTTTCGTCCAGATCGAATATTGCTAACGCCATTTCACACCTTCATCCCACTGTTTTTGAAAGGCACTGCGCCCACCTGAAATGGTGGGCGCAGTGCCTATTAATCAGCCCATGGCAGGCGTTGCGCCGACAGCGGCAGAGCGCGGCGCGGCGATGGCGAACAGGTCGTTCACGCGAGCGATTTCGGCAGCACTCGGCTTGATGGCGAACGCGAAGCCGACAAATACCAGCGCATTGAAAATCACGCCGATGATGCCGCTGGTCAATGAACCCAGCGCCGGAATGTCATCTGGGTAGATGACCGTCAGGACGATGGCGATCAGAATTCCCACCAGCATGCCGGCGATGGCGCCCTGCTTGTTGCCACGGCGGCTGAAGATCCCGAAGAACAGCGGCACAGCGAGCTGGATGATGCCCTGATAGGAAATCTGCGCCAGCAACTGCAGCCGTGCGTAGTCGAACGTCAGGTACGCCAGCAGCGAGGCCGCCGCGATGAACACCACCATGCCGGACTTGGCCAGCACGGTCTTTTCACGGTCCGTGCGCGGTTTGTTCCAGGTCGCCAGGTCATTGGCAAACTGAGTGCCGCAGACCTGAACACAGCCGTCGACATGGCCGATGCTCGCGGCAAGCACGATAACGATCGCCAGTGCCAGCAACCATGGGCCGCCGATGTCGAACAACGACAGGAACCAGCCGTTCTGCGGGTGCGCCGCGACCGCCGGGTCCTGGCTGATGGCGGCGGCGAACAGCATGAGGATGCCGTAGAACCCGCCGACCAGAAGGATGGTCATCAGCGTGCCCTTCTTCACCGAGCGCACGCCGCTGGCGGTGTAGATGCGCTGGAAACTCATGGGCCAGCACATCGAACCGATCACCCCGGTAAAGATCAGGCTGAACATGTACATCGGGCCATAGGTGCTGCCTGTGCCGCCCGGAATCACCAGCATGCTGGCGGGCAATTGCGACAGGTGCGAGAACGACGCCGAGTCACCGAACATCAGGTAAACACACAGCGCCGCACACAGAACGTAGGCGATCAGGCCCTGGTACATGTCGGTCATGATCAACCCGCGCATGCCCATGCTCACGGTCCAGTACTGACGAATCAGCACCACGCCCACCCCGACCATCAGGCAGGTGGTCACGCCCCAGCGACCGAAGCTTGCGAACTGAAACAAGGTCGCCAGCGCCTGAATCCCCATGACGACCCAAGGGAACACCGAAATGATGCCGATGATCGACGCAATGCGTTTGACCGCAGGGCTGTTGAAGCGCATCCCCAGCAGATCCGGCTGGGTGGTCAGGTTAAAGCGCTTGCCCCAGGTCCAGGCGCGGTTGGCCATCAGGTACATCGCGGTCACGCCGAGCGTGGCGTAAACCATGCCGTAGAAACCCAGCGCACCGCCCACCGACAAGGCAAAAAACGCGGTAAATGTCGCGCCCGGCCACCATGAGTTGGTGTAGCACATGGCGATGTACCAGGGCCCGTACGAACGACCGCCCACGGCATAGTCGGAAAAGCTCTCGCTCTTGCGATTGGTGGCGTAGAGCACGGCGATCATGCCCGCCAGAAACAGACCAATCAGGCCAAAGGTAATGAACAGGTCGGAACCGATTTCAGTGCTGATCATTTCGAGTCCCCTTCTTCAGGAATCTCGCCCGTCATGGACTCAACGATGTACAGCACCCACAGGCCCAGGCCCATCAGTACCGCAATCGAAATCCAGTAGAAAATCGGCAGTGGAATGCCGAACACGATGACCGGGCTGCTGCTGATGCTCAGGTATAGCGGCGGAAACAGCGCCATCATCAGCAACAGGAAAAAGTAGACACCAAAGACGAGGGTCTTCAGTCGCCCTGGCGGCGCCAGAGGGGGATGGTTTTGCATAACGTGTGCTCCTTGAATTTTGGATCTGGTTGCTGGGCGATCGGATAAAACTCAAGCAGTGAAAAAAGAATGCGGAACACGCCGCTATTTTATTGTTGTGCGAACGAGGATCGATGCCCCTGGCGGCTGGGCGTCGATACCGGATTCGAGTCAATCACCGGCGCAGGCTCAAGCCTGTCTTAGCCAGCTTTCCCATTGCGAATCGTTGATGACGCTGCGCGCCCGCATGTGCTTCCAGACGCCGTACTTGTAGAAGTCAAAATCCAGCTGCGAGACGGCGTGCTGGACCATGGCCCAGGTTGACCACTTCAAGTCCGCCAGCGCCTTGTTCAACTTGATACGCGCCAGCGTTTGGGCAGTAACTTGGCCGAAGTAGTCTTCGATCAGAGCCAGCTCCATCTCGTCAGTGAAAAACATCTCGCCGAACCACAGCGCCAGCTCGTAGTGCCGGTCGTTGTTGGAGGCGTATTCGAAATCCACCAGGCGAATCTGCCGGGCATCGTTGAGCATGAAGTTGCCCGCCAGCGTGTCGTTCATGCAGGGCGCCAGATCGATGCCCGAAGCCTCCAACGCTTGCCGTGCCCGCTGATATTGCAGGCATAGCCAGGCGTCGTCCGGGGGCGTGTAGCCTTTCAATTCCGCGACCTGGCTTTGGTGTTCGTTAATCATGTCGAACGCCGTCTTGGTCTGGATCAGGGCCGGCTGATCGTTGAATGCCTTGAGCGCATGCAGCGCGTTATGACGCACATCGCGCTGCAGGAAATCGTGGTTGGACGAGGCGCGCCAGCCCTCCATGAACTCGAAAACTTCAACGCCGAACGCCTCGAGAAACGCGAACACCGGCGCGCCGTAGCCGGTCTGCGCGGCCTTGACGCTGGCATCGTGGGCCGTGCGCCGGTCGATGAACATCTCGGTGCCCACGCCCGGGACTTTGAAGAAATACGCCGTGTCTGCGCCCTGCACCTCAACGCGCCAGTTGGTGTTGGAAATCCCGCCGCTGACCGGCTGGTAACTGATGTGGCGCCCCTTCCAGCTGCCGACGCTGCGCACCGCCGCCTCCAGTTGCTGTTCGGCGCTCGTTACCGCATCACCCAGAGCTCTCATGCCTGACCCCCATGAACCTGACGCAACCAGCTTTCGAAGCGGGCGTCCTGAATGGCTTGTCGACAGCGCAACAGCGTCCACTGCCCGACTTTAGAAAACTCCAGACCCCGCGCCGATGTCGCGCCAGCCCACAGCCCCCACAACGTCCAGTACGCGTCGTTGATCAACGCGTACAAACGGCAGCGGGCATAATCTGCTTCCCGGCACTCACCGGCCCAAGCGGTAATCCCTTCGCGCCATTGGCTTTCAAACGGATACAGCTCGTTGAGGGTGATCGCCACGTCATACCAGGGGTCGAAACACCCGCCGTAGTCGAAATCGATCAGGCGCAGTTCGCCGCCAGGGCCGACCATCACGTCACTGGCCAGGCCATCGCCGTGCAACGGCACGTTGTCGTGGGGCTGGTGTTGCAGCGCCTGCCAGGCGAGCTCAATGCAGGTATCAATCCAGGCCTGATCCGGCGGCAGCATTACGCCGTCGCGAACACACAGCGCCCGCAGCTTTTGCAGGTCGGCCATGGGCGAGCGAATGAAATCCGGCGCAGGCCCGGCGTGCACCTGTTTTTTCAGCGCCCAAAGGGCTTGCAAGCGCGGCACAGGGGTCAATTCATCCAGTCGCGCCCAGCGCCAGTCCGGCGCAGGTAACGCCTCAAATACCAGCACGCCTTTGGCAACATCGACGAGCACCAACGCGGGCGCCGCACCACTGTCGGCGGCGCATTGACTGGCTTGCGCGCTGCGCTCGACATCGATCAACGGGGCCATGTCAGCGTGCAGCACTTTGGCGTAATAGTTGCCCCGAACACTGCTGACGTTGAAGCCCGCCCATTCGGCGGCCACGCGTATCGGTGAAGCCACGCCAGCGGTGCCGGGAAGCACCTGAACGTCGGTTGGAAATCCATTCGCGCTAAGCGCATCGCGCAGCCGCGCAAGCTCTGAAGATTGATTAGGCATGATCGGCCCTCAGCGAAACGAGGCAGGTGAGGAACAGGCCCGGTACAGCAAAGACGTCAGCATGCGCACGCCGTTGCGCATGTCCTCGTCACTGGTGTATTCCGCTTCGTTGTGCGACACGCCGTTGCTGCTGGGGATGAACAACAGGCACACCGGGTATTTGCGGTTCATGCTGATAGCGTCATGCCCGGACACAGTGACGCTGTTGCCCGTTGGCAGCCCCAGCTGCTGGCCGACGCTGTAGGCCAGCTCGGCGAACCCATGGTGCAATTGGGCAGGTTCGCGCAGCACGCTGCTTTCGATTTCAAAACCGGTGTGGGTTTTGACCGCGATGTCTTCGAGCGTGGCATTGAAACGCGCATCGGCATCCGCCAGTCGCTCGATGTCACGGGAGCGGAATTCGACCAGCAACGAGACCCGCGACGGCACCACGTTTGGCGAGTTGGGATAGATCTCCAGACGCCCCACCGAGCTGTGCATCTCAAGACCGTGCAGGTCAACTTCCGCACGTACGGAGGTGATCGCATGGGCGGCCGCCAGCAACGCATCACGGCGTGCCGCCATCGGCGTCGGGCCGGTGTGATTTTGCTCACCGTCAAAGCGCACGCGGTTCTTCAGTGCCGCCCAGGTTTCACGCACTACACCAATGGCCAAGCCTTCGTTTTCGAGCTGCGGGCCTTGCTCGACGTGGATCTCGACGTAGCCGGCCACCGCAAGGTCAACCATGTTTTCGCCCAGATAACCGATGCTGCGAAGGGCCTGCTCCAGCGTCACGCCGTCGCCATCGCGGCAGGCCCAGGCCTGCTCGATGCTCATTGAACCGGTGAATACGCTGCTGCCGATCAGGCTTGGCTGGAAACGCGCGCCCTCCTCGTTCGTCCAGTTCACGACGGCCAGGTTGCAGGCAGGCGTTTCGCCGCGCTCGCGCATCTGACGCGCAACACTGGCGATCGCCACCGCGCCGGCCAGTACGCCATAGATGCCATCGAAGCGACCGGCGCTCGGCTGGCTGTCCAGGTGCGAGCCGCACAGCAGATAAGGCGCTGCCGGATCGAACGTGATTAAACCGAACATATTGCCCACCGCATCGACGCGCACCTCAAAGCCGTGAAGGGTCAACCAGTCAGCGAACAGGTCGCGCACCTGGCCGTCTTCAGCCGAAGCCGACAGTCGATGCAAGCCACCGGCCGGAGTCGCGCCAATGGCAGAACTGCGCCGGAACAGCTCCTCGAACTCGGCGAGGTCAGCAGCGCTCGGCGACAGCAGTTCAGGGGTAGAGGATTTCGACATTGTCTTGCTCCAGGCGGGTCGAAAAATCGTCGGACAACGGGCGATTTGTGACCACGGTAGTAATCGCGCCAAAGGGCAGCGTATTGATAAACGTCCGATGCCCGAACTTGGCATCGTCGGCCAGCACCACGCTGCGCAGGCAGTGAGCGGCCAGAGTCCGGCGCAGTAGCGCTTCGGGCTCTTCGTAATCCATGAACCCCAGTTGCAAATCCACAGCACCAATGCCCATGAAGGCGATGTCGTAGTGAAACTGACGGGCGAACTCCAGGGTGTGCGCGCCGATCAGTGCGTTGTCATTGCGACGCACATCGCCGGGCGCTACCAACACATGGTTATCGCTTTGCTGAGTGATCAGTTGGGCGATGTCCAGGGAATTGGTGATGATCTTCAAGCGGCTGAACGCCGTCAGCTGTTGCGCAAGCGCCAGTGTGGAAGTGCCGGTGTCGAGGAAAATCGCCATGCCTTCGCTGACCAGTTGCGCAGCCCGTGCAGCCAGTTTGGCTTTGGCCTGGGTCTTGATCCGGGTACGCACTTGCAACGGCTGTTCTTCGTTGGGTCGCGGCAAAATCGCACCCCCGTGAATGCGCCGCAACTTGCCCGCTTCTTCCAGGTATTTGAAATCCCGGCGAATGGTTTCTTCGGACACGAACAGCGACTGCGCCAGGTCCGACGCTTTGACTCGTTGGTGCTGCGCCAGCAGGCGCATGATTTCGTCCAGTCGAGGCTGGTTGAGCATGGGGGGAACATTGCGCTGCAAAGTGAAGCCTCCAGTGTTTGGGCCCCGAATTCGAGCGAGCCTTGAGGGTAGACGCGGTGAACGTTTAATCGCCGGACACGCCTGCGCCGGTGCGGCAATTGCCGAACCGCGGGCGGTGCTGGGAATAAACGTTATCAATGACCGGGACACGCGAACCTCTCACTCGAATCGTTGTGAAAGGGCAGTGAAAAGCAAAGGGATACAGCGGGCAGACTTCGTTCGAGTCCGCTCCGGTTTGAACCATTTATTGAGTGAGCATGGGCGGCAGATGTTGATCCCACGGCATCAGCGCTTCAAAGGCTGCGCAGAACTGCAGCACCTGGGCGTCGGCAAAACGCGGACCCACCACTTGCAGGCCAATCGGCAACCCGCTCGGGCTGAAGCCGCAGGGCATGCTGGCCGCCGGGTTACCGGTGATGTTGAACGGGTAGGTAAACGGGGTCCAGCGCGCCCACGGCACAGCGCCCTCCTGGCCTGCACAATCGTGCGGCGCAACGCCGTCAGCTGAAAACGGCAGGATCGGCAGCGTCGGCATCAGCAACAGATCGAAATCGTTGAACAGCGCGTGGACCTGATTGGCGAACGCCGCGCGTTGTTGCACCGCTTTGAGGTAGCCCGCCAGGTCGTAGTCGGCGGAGCGTCTGATCAGATCAGCGAAGCCCGGGTCGAGCTGATCCATCTGGTTGACCAGCGCCTTGCCATACGCGATACCACGCCCCCCGACCCACAGGGTTTCAAAAGTGGCCAACGGGTCCTGCCAGTCCAGCTTCAGCGTGGTGACTTGAACCGGCAGCGCTTGCGCCATCCGGTGCACAGCGGCCTCAACGGCCGAGGCGATGACCGGATCGACTGGCGTCTCGAACAGCGTCGGGCAGTAGCCGATGCGCAACGTGCCCAGCGGTTTGTCGCAGCGATCCAGATACGATTCGGTGGGTGCGGGTAATGCCTGGTGATCCAGTGGATCGGGTCCGGAAAGGATGTCGAACAGCAACGCGCTGTCTCGCACGGTCCGGGTGATGGGACCTGCGTGACTGAGCATTTCGGTCGCCGACCACGGCCAGGTGGGAATTCGTCCCAGCGAGCCTTTTAAGGCAAAAGCGCCGCAGAACGCGCCAGGAATTCGCACCGAGCCGCCGCCGTCAGAGCCCAATGTCGCAGGGACCATGCGCGCGGCCACCGCAATGGCCGAGCCTGAACTGGAACCGCCGCTGGTGAGTTGTGGATTCCATGGGTTGCGACCGTTGCCGAACACGCGAGAGGTACTGGCGCCGGTCCAGCCGAATTCAGTGGTGGCGGTTTTGCCGAGGATGATGGCGCCAGCGTCTTTCAAGCGCCGAATGATCGGGGCGTCCTGCACCGGCACATTATCAAGACCGGTCAGCGAGCCCTTGGTGGTGCGCAAACCTGCGGTGGAAAACAGATCCTTGATCCCGAACGGAATGCCATGCAGCGGGCCGCGATACTCACCGGCCTGTGCTTGTGCCGTCATGGTCTGCGCTTGTTCCAATGCCGTTTCTGCGTAGACATCACCAAAGGCATTGAGTGTGGAATTGTGGGTTTGGATGGACAACAGACTGGCTTCAACCAACTGCACAGGCGTCAGGCGACCGTCACGGATGCGTGACGCAGCCTCGATGACACTTGGCATGGATAGCGGGTTTTGCTCAGTCTTCATTGGTTGTCCCAGATTTTCCGAGGTAATGCCTGATCGTCCGGGCATTAAAGTCAGCGAGAAAAAAAGAGTCAAGTGGGGTTTGTTGGTTATGTTGGATTTGTGGACTATTTAATTTTTATGGCGCCACAAGGGTGCAAAAAACTCAGATTTTTAGCGGTTAATAGGCGTTGCGCCCCCATACGGGGCAGGCAAAACAGCAGGGTCAAGGCTTGGCCGCGAAGAGGCCCGCAAATCCGACGCATTGGTGGCGCCTGACAAGCAGCCTTCACGGGCAAGCTCGCGCCAACAGGAAATCAAAACTACAGCGGTTGCGCATATTGCTCATCGCTGACCTTTTCCATCCACTCCACCACGTTGCCATCGAGTACTTCGGCGATCGCGATGTGCGTCATCGCTGTGGTCGCCGTCGCGCCATGCCAGTGTTTGACGTTCGGTGGAATCCAGACCGTGTCGCCGGGCTTGATCGAGCGCGCCGGCTGGCCCAACTCCTGCACCAGGCCTGCGCCTGCGGTCACGATCAATGTCTGGCCAAGAGGATGCGTATGCCAGGCCGTTCTGGCGCCCGGTTCAAACGTCACCGTCGCGCCGCTCACCCGAGCGTTGTCCGTCCCTTTGAACGGCGCATCAACGCGCACGGTACCGGTGAAGTAATCGGCCGGCCCCTTGGCCGATGGTTGTGATCCATTGGTGTTGATGACGAGCATGGACTTTTCCTCTGCGGGTAAATCGAAAGCGAGCAATGAGAGCGACAGCGCGGTGGCGGCGAGGTTTTTCATGACGGTCTTCGGCCGAACTCAATAAGGACCCCCAAGATACCCGTGACCGATTACTATGATTAGTCACCACTATCTTCAAATACTCATGCAGAGTGCTCATTAATGCTTCGAGAAAACGCTTCGGACTTACTGGCCTTTCTCGCGGTGGCGCGGGAACGCAGCTTCACTAAGGCGGCGGCAAAACTGGGGGTGTCTCAATCTGCGCTGAGCCATACGATCCGTGGCCTGGAAGCGCGATTGGGTTTGCGCCTGTTGACCCGAACGACACGCAGCGTATCGCCTACGCAAGCGGGTGAAAGGCTGATGAACAAGGTGGGGCCGCACTTTGAGGAGATTGAAATCGAACTCGCGGGCCTGAGTGATCTGCGCGATACGCCGACGGGCAACATTCGCATCAGCGCCACCGATTACTCGCTGGATTTCATCATCGGCCCCAAGCTCAATCAGTTTCTGCCCCAGTACCCGGACATCTCGGTGGAAGTCTGCTGCGACTACAGCTTCGTCGACATCGCGGCTCACGGTTTCGACGCTGGGGTGCGGCTGGGCGAGGACGTCGCACAAGGCATGATCGCGACCCGGATCGGCCCGGACATGCGCATGTCTGTGGTTGGGTCTCCCGCCTACTTTGCCAACCGCACACTGCCGACAACGCCTCGGGACCTCACCGATCATCGGTGCAATAACCTGCGGCTACCCACCAACGGCGGGCTCTATGCATGGGAGTTCGCCAAGGACGGCGAAAGCATCAAGGCCCGCGTCACGGGGCAAGTGACCCACAACGGGGTTTATCCACTGCGCCAGGCGGCCCTGGACGGTTTCGGCCTGAGCTACATCCCCCACGACATTGTCGAGCCTTTCATTGCCGCAGGCCAATTGATTCATGTACTGGAAGACTGGTCGCCGTTGTTCGCCGGGTTCCACCTCTACTACCCCAGCCGTCGCCAGGCATCGCCTGCGTTTGCGTTGCTGGTCGATGCGTTGCGTTTCAAGGCTTGATGCTGGATACGACATCCGCGGGCATCAGCGAACGCACTCACCCCCATGAGCCATTTACGCGAGCTGCTTGTGCATCGGAACGCAGGCCAGCTGAAGACCCGATGGCGAGTGATAAATAGCCCGCTCCGTCCCGCTGAAGCCGCATCGACGATAAAACTCGAAGGCGTTGAGCGTGGCCTCCAGGTTGACCTGGCCCAGTCCTGCCTCAGAAGCAAGTCGTTCAAGGTGAAGAATCATCACCTTACCGATCCCCTGCCTCATGTGATCGGGCAACACGAAAAGCGCACCCAGCTCACCCGTTTGGAAATTGATAAACCCCGTGGCGATGGGCACCCCATCCAGGCACGCCAGGTGGTAATCCTTTTCGACCCAGTTTCGGTATTTCTCTGTGAGCGGTATTTCAGTCCAGAGCCTGAGCTGCTCCGGTGTATAGGCCGCGCTGCACTGGTGCAATATGGCCCGGGTACGGATATCGAATGCAGCCTCTGCATCACTGCGTTCAGCTCGACGGATCGTCAACATCTTTGCTCTCCTGAGGCTTTGCGCTCAGGACGGGGACAATAAAAAAGCCCCGTCCATTTCTGGCGGGGCTTTGGTCGATGCTCATTCCACTAAACGCGCATGTTCCTATGCTCCGCCGAAGGCGAACATGGAGGAGCGGATCACGTGCATGAGCGATTGAGTAATCATCGGCCGATAGTCCGGGGATTCATTCTCGGTGTCAACGCACCCAGGCAAAACATCGTGAGCTGACTCGGCCTGCCCGAAGAGCTTGCCCTTTTCATGACTAAAACGTTTATTGCGTTCGCTTAGGCTCCCCCGCTACGCGGGTTTCAAACCATGCTGTCGCCTCCGTAAACCAGACCTTCTGGGCGTTCTTTTTTGAATAATAAAATCACACGATTGTGGTTTATCCTGCCTCACGGTCACTTACCGGTGCGGTGCGGTGCTGCACTGCTAAGCGATAACACGCAGTTCGCTCGTCATCATCGCTTAAACCGCCCATAAAACGCAGGACATCGCATGCAAGTTAACCGCGCAAATATTGCTGACTTCATCTACTTCCTGGCCATCGCTCGTCATCAAAGCTTTAGCCGCGCGGGCCAGGAAGTCGGGATCAGCGCATCTGCGCTCAGCCACGCAATTAAAGGACTGGAAAACCGGCTCGGGGTTCGTCTGCTCAACCGCACTACCCGAAGCGTAACTTTGACGGCCGCCGGTGAAGAGCTTCAGGGTTTTATCAGCAAGCCTATGGAGGAGATAGGTCAAGCAGCGGAAGCGCTCAATCGTTTTCGCGATGCGCCAGTGGGACGCATCAGACTCAACATACTGAGCGACGCGGCCGACCTTTTGCTCGGCCCCGCCTTACCGATATTCAATGATCGGTATCCCGAAATCCAAATTGATCTAACCGTAACCAACCTCATAGTGGACGTGATTGGCGCCGGCCATGACGCAGGGATCCGCTACGGAGGCACTGTTCCAGAGGATATGATTGCTCAGCGTCTGTCTCCGGACATCCGCTGGGTCGTCGCCGGCACGCGCGATTACCTCGAACGATTCGGTGTACCCCATCATCCCAATGACCTGGTCAAACATCGTTGCTTGAGGATTCGCCTGGGCAACGGGTGCATGTACGACTGGGAGTTCGACAAGGGCGACGAACATTTGGCAATTGCAGTGCCCGGGCTGATTACGATTGATGAGACACGGGTCGGCTTGTCGCTCGTACGCCAAGGGGCCGGCTTGATGTACGCCCCGGAACCTGCGATGGCGCCACTGGTCGAGCGAGGTGAAGTCGTCCTGGTTCTGGACGACTGGACCAGCGTCGCGCCGGGGTTTCATATGTATTACTCAAGCCATCGACAGTTGCCCATGGGATTGAAGTTACTGATCGATCTGATCCGCGAGCTGCAGCCTCTGGGAGAGTTTTGACGGCACGCTGCGCGGCATCAGACCGGGGCGAAAACAACAGTGGCGCGGCATCAGACGCCTACCCTGCGACGATTATCTCTCGACAATGCCGGTGCAGTAAGGCGTCTGCCCAATAAGGGTTGCGTCGCTATGTTTTCAGGACTTCTGGCGGTCGGTGAATACGCCGTCGACCACTGGCACCGCTGTAAAAACGTTGGGCCATCCGGCGTAGAACGCCAGTTGCGTCAGCATCTCGGAAGCTTCGCCTTGAGTCAGTCCGTTGTCCATTGCCCGGTTGAGGTGAGCGCCCAACTGGGCCACCTGCCCTGTGGCAATCAACGCACTGACGGTGATCAGGCTGCGATCACGCGGAGCAAGACCGGGGCGCAGCCATAAGTCATGAAACAACGCAGCGCTGGTGTAATGAACGACGCCTGGTGACACCGGGCCCACCGCTTTGTCGACGAATGTCGTGCGTACTTTTTCCGAGGCTTCGTCGATGGGTAGCAATGGCGGTGAAACGGGGGGAAGTTGATCAACGGTAATGCCGCGTTGGGCAAAGACCTCTTTCGCAATCAGGATGGTCGCTGTTGCGTTTCCCCATCCGGTATAGAACGCCAGGTGGTTGATCACCTCTGACAACTCGGCGGGCTTTACCCCATTGTCCAGCGCCAGATTGAAGTGATAGGCCATTTCCACTGGCTGATTTTTTGCGATCAATACCGCGACCGTCACCAGGCTGCGATCACGGGGCGAGAGTCCCGGGCGCTTCCACACTTCCCCAAGCAGCATCGTTTCTGTGTTGTGGGCCAGTGCCGGCGAAACGGCGCGGACGTCGTCCGGGGTAGGGACTGCCGGCAGACGGGCTTGGGTCGGCGGACTTTCGGTCGAAACGCATGCGCTCAGCAGCAGCGACATTGAGGCGAGCCCCGCTTTCAAGGACTTCATCGCGAGGCCTCGTACTGAGCGTCAGTGACAGGCTCCATCCATTCGACGTTTTTGCCGTCCTGGGATTCCTGGACGGCGATATGCGTCATCCCCGTTTTGGCTGTGCCGCCGTGCCAATGCTTGACGCCGGGCGGCGTCCAGATCACATCCCCCGGCTTGATCACCAGCTTTTCGCCTCCGTCCTGCTGGATCCAGCCAGTGCCTGCGGTGACCACCAGCGATTGGCCCAACGGATGGGTATGCCACACAGAACGCGCGCCCGGCTGGAAGGTCACCGCCCCGGCCGACACCCTGGACGGCGCTCGTGCCGCAATCAGCGGATCGATTCGAGCATTGCCGACGAAGTTGTCGGGGGCCCCCATGATCGAGGCTTGCTCACCGTTTCTGACGACATTCATTGCCTGATCCTTCGCAATATCGGCGGCCTGCATTGAGGCCGATGCCAGCAATGTTGTGACCAACGCTGATGCGGCGACGAGTGTTCTCATGGGCAGACTCCTGCTTGATGGGCGTGGAGCAGACAAGCTAGTTCATGACCCATCAACGCACTACCCGGAAAATCCTGCATGAAGCGATGAGTCATGCTCATCAATCACCGTCACCTCCCTCCCCCTCATCCTTGCAGCAAGTACGCACCGCCATTTATCGAATTACTGAGCGCAGCTCATCAGCACATCCTTAGTTACCCCGGTATTCATAACAGTCCAGGTTGATTAGCGTGATCCCATTCATCAGCCCCCAATAACTCTGCCGGCTGGTCAGCAGGGTCAGCGCTGCCTGCGAGCTGCGGAAAAACCACACATTTGATCACCTTAGAAGTCGAGGATTTTTTGATGAGCTTTTCGTTTGAGAACAAAGTCGCGCTGGTCACCGGCGCCGCCTCCGGTATTGGTTTGGCGACGGCCAAAGCCTTCGCACAAGCGGGTGCATCGGTTGTGCTGGCTGATATCAATCAGGGGGTGGTGCTGGCTGCGGCCCAGGCGCTGGTTCTCGCCGGCCATCAGGCGATTGGCCTGCGTTGCGATGTTGCTGAAGTGGATCAGGTCGAGGCAATGGTGAAAGAAGCCGTGGCCACATTCGGTCGTCTGGATGCCGCTTTCAACAATGCCGGGATCCAGAATCAACTGTTAGAGATGGCTGATGCGACCGTTGAGGATTACGACCGGGTCATGTCGGTCAACCTTCGTGCAGTCTGGAGCTGCATGAAATTCGAGCTGCAGCACATGCGCCAACAAGGCAGTGGCACGATCGTCAATTGCTCGTCTCTGGGCGGTCTGGTTGGCGGCGCTCAGCGTGCCAACTACCACGCGGCAAAGCATGGGGTGATTGGGCTGACGAAAAGCGCGGCACTGGAATACGCCGCTCGCAACATCCGCGTCAATGCGGTGTGCCCTGGGCTGATCTGGACACCCATGGTCGATCAGATGGTCGCCGCCGGTCAGGGTGATGCGATGGAGGCGATGGTCAAGAGCGTGCCCATGGGCCGTCATGGCCGCCCCGAGGAAATTGCCGACGCCGTTCTCTGGTTGAGCAGCGATACCTCCAGCTATGTGACAGGCCAGTCCATTTCGGTGGATGGCGGGTTCGTCATGCGCTGAAAAAAGTGCACGGCCGTACCCGAACCTCACTCAAAGGACAGATATTCCATGCCACATTCCCACTCCTCCACGGCAGGCAAGTTACTGCTGATTGCCCTGGGCGCAATCATCCTGCTGATCGGGCTGTTCATGCTCGTCGGCGGCAGTTACCTGATCACACTGGCAGGCTCATGGTATTTCGCGCTGGCCGGTATTGGCCTGACGGTCTCCGGCATCATGACCTTGCGATGCCGACGGTCAGGCGCGCTGCTCTATCTCGTAATATTTGCAGCTTCCATCGCCTGGTCGTTGTGGGATGTGGGGCTAACGTTCTGGCCGTTGTTTTCTCGATTGTTTGCCATGGGCGTGCTCGCGGTATTGGTACTCCTGACGATGCCGTTGCTGCGCAGCCATGAGCGTCCGGTATCTGGCAGGTTCGCCTATGTGGGATCGGCCGTCGTGGCGCTATGCCTCGCGGCAACGTTCTACAGCGCCTTGCAGCCGCAGCCGATCCAGACAGCAGACGGCGCGCCTGCACCTGTGCCCGGTAAAGCCGTGGGCGCGGTCGAGCCGGCCGCGGACTGGCGCTATTTCGGTCATACCCCTTCTGGGACTCGCCACGCGGTGCTGGACAAGATCACCCCTGAAAATGTGGCAGATCTTAAAGTGGCCTGGACATACCACACCGGCGAAATACCCAATGGAAGCCAAGGCCATGTCGTTACGCCGCTGCACGTCAACGGTATGATTTACGGCTGCACTCAATCGAGTCAGCTATTCGCGCTGGACGCCGATACCGGCAAAGAAATCTGGCACCACGATCCGAAAGTGCAGGCCAACAATGTGTACCCGCGTTGTCGGGGAGTGGGTTATCACGACGCAGCGCCCGAGGTGTCGGCAACCGCCGCCAGCCCTGCTCTTGCGGCCTGCACGCGTCGCATCATCGCGACCACGGTGGATGCGCGTATCGTCGCCGTCGATGCGCAAACCGGCCAGGCCTGCACCGATTTTGGCGACGGTGGTAGCGTCAGCCTGCGCATAGGCATGGGCGGCAGCGACCAGGACCTGTACTTTCCAACGGCGGCGCCGACCGTGGTGCGCAATCTGGTCGTGGTCGGTGGATTGGTGTGGGACAACCAGAAAACCGGTGAGCCTTCAGGCGTCGTCCGGGCCTTCGATGTTCGCACTGGCGCGCTGGCCTGGGCTTGGGATCTGGGCAATCCAGCCATCACGAGAGAACCACCTGAAGGACAGAGTTATACGGCTGGCACTCCGAATGTCTGGTCGACCCCCGCCTTCGATGACGCCCTTGGTTTGATCTACTTGCCGACCGGAAATGCGACGCCAGACTTCTGGGGCGGCCACCGCACCGAGGCTGACGATCGTTACTCATCGTCCGTCGTTGCCCTGGACATCGCGACCGGACGCGAAAGGTGGCGCTTCCAAACGGTGCATCATGACGTGTGGGACTACGACGTACCGTCACAACCGGCGCTGTATGACGTTCCCGATGGCCACGGCGGAACTCTACCGGCGCTGATTCAGACCACCAAGCGTGGGCAGATTTTCATGCTCGACCGCCGCAACGGCAACCCCATTGCGCAAGTCGAAGAACGACCTGTTCCTCAGGGCGGTGTCGCCGATGATCGCACCTCCCCTAGCCAACCCTACTCGGTGGGCATGCCTGCCATTGGCACCGAACCACTCAGCGAAAAACGCATGTGGGGCCTTACGCCGCTGGATCAATTGATCTGTCGCATCGATTTTCGAAGGGCGCGCTATGAGGGAGAGTTCACGCCGCCAAGTGAGCATATGACGATTCAATACCCGAGCTGGCTGGGTGGGATGAACTGGGGGTCAGTGTCCATCGCCGAGAACCTGGGTTATATGATCGTCAACGACACCCGCGTTGCGATCTGGAACCGCATGATTGCGCGCTCTGCCTACGATCAAGCGGGTACCGAAGGAGGCGGTCACGAAGGGAACGCTCCTCAGGCCGGGACGCCATGGGGTATCGAGATGGGGCGTTTCTTGTCTCCGCTAGGCATCCCCTGTCAGGAGCCACCGTACGGAACGATCAGCGCTATCGATTTGACGACACGCAAGGTTGCCTGGTCGATGCCATTGGGCACTACCGAGCAAACCGGCCCGCTGGGCATCGCCACCCATCTGCCAATGCCTGTCGGCATGCCAACGCGTGGCGGCCCGGTGACCACTTCAAGCGGCTTGATTTTCATGGCGGGCACGCAGGACTTCTACATCCGCGCCCTTGATGTGCGCACCGGCGAAGAGCTGTGGAAAGGACGGCTGCCCGTGGGTGCAGAGGCGACACCGATGACCTATGTATCGCCCAAAACCGGCAGGCAATACCTGGTCATCAGTGCGGGCGGTAACGCGGCGACAACTGAGAAGGGTGATTACGTGATCGCGTATGCGTTACCGGAGTGAGGCTAACGGCCTCGATCTCTGCACCATCGCAGGGCTAGGGCGGGATCGGGAGTGCATCTTTAATCCACTGGCTCAGGCGATTACTGATTCAGCTGCATCTGCGCGTTCTTCAACTAACGTGTCCAGCAGACAGCGCCGAAAGTCTTCGGTAAAGGCCTGCGCCACAGACGACACTCGAAGGCATACAGCAAATTCAGGTAGCTCAGGAAGCCCTGCTTCGTGAGGGAGTTTTATCAAATCCGCTGGCACCGTAGATGCCAGCCAGGCAGTGATTGCAAGACCCACGCGCACTGTTGAGGCAGTGGCTTCGAAGCTGCCGTTTTCGAAGATTGTCCGCCACGCAATGCCCTGCTTCGCCAGCGCTCCGAGCACCAGCGGGCGGAAGACACATCGCTCGTCGACAAGTGACAAGGGCAGCGGCCTTTTTTTCCAGATGTCGCTGGTCTCGCTTCCTACCCAGACAAGAGGCTCAGTGCGGATGACCTCACCTTGTGGACTGCTCGCCAGGTACTCGATGAGCGCGACGTCCAGATGCCCTTCCTTGATGTCTTCGTGCAGCTCAGGCGATGGAGCGCACTTCATCGAAAGCTCTACCGACGGATGAGACTCTGAGAACGCTTTGAGCGCCGGCGCAAGAGATGTGATCAGGTCAGGAGGTGCCCCGATTCGCAAATGTCCACGCGCCGGGCTACCGACGGTATCAGCCCAAATTTCATCATTGAATTGCAGCAGTCGACGCGCTTTGGGCAGGAACAGCTCTCCTTGAGCAGTCAGCTCAAGCTGTTTGGGCTTACGGATCAGTAATAGACAACCCAGGCTTTCTTCGAGCCGTTTCACCTGCTGACTCACCGCCCCTTGCGTCATGAAGAGCAGATTAGCGGCGACTGTCATGCTGCGATGGTCGGCAACAGCGACGAAGGTACGAATCAACGCGAGATCAAGGTTACGGCTCATGATCGCAATTACCGAATGTAATGTAAGGCATTAAGGATATTCGATTTTCTAATCGCCGATGCAGATGTAGCGTCAACGTCTTCAATTTCTGGAAGCAACGCCAGTGACCGCTTCGCTCCCTCTGTCTGCGCACCCCGCAGCATTGTGGTCGCTTCAACCTCTTGATGGCCGCCGTACTCATTGCATCCATCATCCCTACCTGGATCTAAAAGATGTCTCATCTACCGTTTGCTGAGTCGTTCGACCTTGATGCTTGCTTCGAATCGATCTCTGAACACTGGTCACCCAAGGTCGTCGCACAGGTGAACAACCAGTACGTGAAGGTTGCCAAAGTCTGCGGCCAACTGGTTTGGCATAACCATGAAACACAGGACGAACTGTTCTACGTGGTGAAGGGAAATTTAAGGATTGAATATGAAGGTGGCCGCGTGGTCGAGCTGCCGGCAGGATCAATGCATGTCGTCCCCAAAGGCGTCATGCATAACCCGGTCGCCGAACAAGAGTGCTGGGTCGTCCTGATCGAGCCAGTGGATACGCTGCATACGGGAGATACTTATTCGCCCCTTACCAAAACCCTGGAGCAACAGTTGGGCTGATCAGTTGCGTGCGCGAACGCTGAACCGGGGCCGAGAGCACGCTGCTGGTAGGCGTCCGCTCAACACACCTCGCGTCATTAAAATGGGCGCCCAGCGTAAGGTACTTCGGAGGGGACATGTTGTGTTGCCGTTACGTCAGGCGGCTACAGTACCCAACGGCTGAGTCGCCAACGACACATTCCTGGATGGATATGGCGTAGCACAGGCCGTACCGGGCCCACTTTTTACCTTTGCAGCATTTCTCGGTGCGTCCATGAACGTACCGCCTTCCGGTTGGGTGGGTGCATCGGTGTGTCTCATCGCTATATTTTCACCGTCATTCCTCCTTGTGATCGGCGTCCGGCCATTCTGGGAGCAACTGCGCCATAGCGTTCGCACACAAGCAACGCTTGCAGGGGTCAACGGGGAAGTGGTCGGGATTCTCTTGGCGGCTTTGTACAACCCGGTCTGGATAGGCGCCATATTAAAACCCCAAGACTTCGGGATAGCGCTGATAGCCCTTGTTGCCTTAATGTTCTGGAAGGCACCTCCTTGGTTGGCTGTCTTGGGCAGTGGCTTGATCGGATGGTTGCTAAGTAATGTTTCTTGAGAAGGGCTATCCACCTCGTTCTAAAGCATCAGCCCGAAAACCCTGCATGATTAAACGGGGCACCAATATAGGCGGCGCACGCTCGATCAGACAGCTTACTGAGGCGGTGGCCCTGCGTGCTTACATCACAGGTGCGCCATGCAACTTCAAGCAAAATAGGCTGCCCATGTAATACACCCCATTCGCTGAACGGCATGGAGTTTGGGCAGCGCTGCCAATCAAGCGCAAAGCCTGTCCCTATGGCGATTCAAACCGGAGCCAATCGATGAATTATATAAAACTGGGTAACACTGGGCTTGAAGTATCCCGGCTGTGTCTGGGATGCATGACCTATGGGATTCCCGATCGGGGCTCCCACGCCTGGACACTGGACGAGGAAAAGAGCCGCCCCCTGATTCAAAAAGCAGTGGAAGCCGGGATCAATTTCTTCGATACCGCCAACGTCTATTCCGATGGAACATCGGAAGAGATTGTCGGTAAAGCGCTCAAAGAGTTTACCCGGCGAGAAGAAGTCGTTATCGCAACCAAAGTTCACGGCCGCATGCACGAGGGCCCAAATGGGGCCGGGTTGAGCCGCAAAGCAATTTTGCAAGAAGTCGACAACTCGCTTCGCCGACTGGGCACCGACTACATCGATCTTTACCAGATTCATCGCTTTGACTACGGAGTGCCCGTCGAGGAAACCCTTGAAGCGCTGCATGACATCGTCAAGGCCGGGAAAGTGCGATATATCGGTGCTTCATCAATGTTTGCATGGCAGTTCGCCAAGATGCTGCACACCTCTAAAGCGAATGGCTGGACCCGCTTCGCCACGATGCAAAACTACGTGAATCTGCTTTACCGTGAAGAAGAGCGCGAGATGTTGCCTCTCTGCAGCGCTGAAGGCATTGGCGTTATCCCATGGAGCCCGCTGGCTCGCGGTCGACTGACTCGTCCATGGAACGCGACGACAGAACGGACTGAGTCTGATGCGTTCGGCAAGACACTTTACGCGCAGACAGTTGAAGCCGACCGGACGGTGATCGAGGCTGTGGCTGCCATCGCTCAAGCCCGAGGCGTTCCCGCTGCCCAAGTGGCGTTGGCGTGGGTGTTATCAAAGCAGGAAGTTACTGCGCCCATTGTGGGTGCGTCCCGCGCGGGACATCTGGACGACGCCCTCGCTGCCGTGGAATTTCAGCTGACGGATGAGGAAATTGCTGCGCTGGAAAGTCCCTACGTACCCCATGCGGTGGTGGGATTCTCCTGACTGATGCCCGCCTGCACCCTAGCGGCCGCTGACTTCTGCCAGCGCCGCCATGCGGCAATTTTCAGGTCAGGTGGGTGCCTGGCTTAAGCCTGCTCTTCTTGCTCGTCATCGTCATGCTTGAGTGCTGGCTTGAGCCCAGGCTGGGGCGCGTGCTCGGCATTCGGCGCGATTTCTTCCCCATGGTTCTTTTTCTCTTGCTGAACTTTTTTGTCGTGAGCAACGTTGCGTGGGTCGGTCATGGTGATTCCTTGATTGGGCAGATGATTCAAACACCCGTCGACGCAATGTTAGCTGTGAGCGCCCGGGCAAGACTTGGAGTCAGCTCAGACTGAGGCGTTCAGTGAATCTCCATCTGCCAGTGCCTTCGCCCTTTCGAACGAGGCTCTGGAGCTTGACTCTACAAGACAGCGACTCACTTAATCGATTCAGCTAACGTTGGAACCCATGGGCCAGACACCACTCAGAACCCTATACGTATCTGACGGTGACCCTAATGAGTGACTCCAACCTAACCGCTAATGAGATAACCCCCCTTGAGCGCGCTCGCGTGCTGGTCGGTCAAATGACCCAGGACGAAAAGTTTTCCTGGCTCTCGGGGCCGATGGCAATTCCGGTTCCAGGCACTGAAATGCCCCAGGGTGCGTTAGGTTCAGCGGCGTTTTACCCGGCCATTCCAAGGCTTGGGATACCCGCAATGCAGCAGTCTGATGCAAGTCTGGGCATTAGTAATCTGGGCAACGTCAGGCCCGGTGATCACTCAACCGCTTTGCCAAGCTCTTTGCTGCTTGGTGCAACCTTTGATCCCAACCTGGCCTTTGAGTCGGGGGCCATGGTCGGTCAAGAAGCACGCCAGAAAGGCTTCAACGTGCAGTTGGCAGGCGGCGCCAATCTCATTCGGGAGCCTCGCGGCGGGCGTAATTTTGAGTACATTTCAGAGGATCCGCTGCTCACGGGAGTGCTTGCCGGAAACTCGATAGCGGGCATCCAGTCTCAAAAAGTCGTCTCTACCATCAAGCACTTCGCCGTCAACGCTCAGGAGACCGGCCGGGTCATGGTCAGCTCCAACATGAGCGAGGCCGCCCTGCGTGAGTCGGATTTGCTGGCCTTTCAGATAGCCATCGAGATAGGTCAACCGGGGTCAGTCATGCCAGGCTACAACCTGGTGAATGGCGACTACGCCTCCGAAAACCATTTTCTGCTGAACACGGTATTAAAGGGAGACTGGGCATACCCGGGCTGGGTAATGTCCGATTGGGGGGCTACTCATTCCACTGTCAAGGCGGCCCTGGCTGGGCTTGATGTTCAATCAGGCGCCAATCTGGACGACGCTCAATACTTCGGTGATGCCCTGCGTCGGGCAGTCGCCGATGGGAAGATTGCCCAGGCACGTATCGATGACATGGTCACTCGGATACTGCAAAGCCTGATCGCCACAGGCGCGCTGGATGACTCATCCACCGGTCTGGTACCAGTGGACTACAGCGCTCACAAACTGATCGCGCAGCGCCAGGCTGAGCAAGGGATCGTACTGTTAAAAAATGCTGACCATGCTCTTCCGCTGGCTCAGCGATCAAAGCGCCTGCTGGTCATTGGCGCTCATGCAGATCACGGTGTCCTGTGTGGCGGCGGATCGTCCTCTGTCACACCCATCGGAAGCCTGTCCCTCCCCGGCCTGGATCTCATGGGCATGAAGGTGAACAAAATCTACCAGCCCTCTTCGCTGCTTCAAGCTATCCGCGAAGAAAGTGGTGCACAACAGGTGGATTTCCTGGACGGATCGGATCAGCAACTGGCCGTTGCCCAGGCAAGCATTGCGGATGCAGTGATTGTCTTCGCGCAGGAATGGAGATCGGAAGGACTCGATGCACAGGGCCTTGGCCTGCCCGACGACCAGGATGGGTTGATTGACGCCGTCAGCCGCGCCAACGGCAAAACTATCGTCGTGCTCCAGACCGGCGGCCCGGTATTAATGCCGTGGCTTAACACCGTCGCCGGCGTGCTGGCTGCCTGGTACCCCGGATCAGGCGGCGCCGCAGCGATTGCTGGTGTGCTCTTTGGCAGAGTCAATCCTTCTGGCCACCTGCCGGTCACGTTCTCGGCCAGTGAATCGCAACTGCCCCGGCCAAAGCAGATTGATCCAGAAACCACAACCTCTAATCCGGGGATGCCGCGCAAAGGAGACATTATCCCTATCGACTACGATATTGAAGGCTCGGATGTGGGTCATCGTTGGTACTCGCGCGAAAACCTCGTTCCGTTATTCCCGTTCGGGTTCGGGCTGTCCTATACCCAATTTGAGATCGCCGAACCACGCGTTTCAAGCGAGTCGCCGCTGCGCGTGTCGACCCAAGTGGCCAACACGGGCGATCGGGCGGGAGCCATCACGTTGCAGGTTTATGTGGCTAAATCAGGTGATGGAGGCTTCGCCAAACGCCTCGCTGGTTTTCACAAAGTCTTTCTGCAGGCGGGAGAACGATCCCAGGTAGAGGTCCCGCTTGAGCCCCGAATATTGGCGCGATACGTGGGCAACACGTTCGTGACCGCAACAGGCGACTATAGAATCTGGGTCGCTCGTAATGCCCAGGATGAAGCCCTGGGTGTGGATCTCAACATCTCCTGAATGCGGCGCAGCTCAAGGTGCTTTCCGACGCCTTGAGCTGCGTCTCCATTCACTCCAATGCTCGATTAAAGCCATTACAGCCACGCGATCACCATTGTAGAAACCCCCCAACACCACACAATCACAGCCCCCACGATTACCGCACCTACAAAAATCAGACCACCGTCGTTCATGCCAACGCTACCTGTGAACCAGATCTCATCCTGAGCCAAGAAAAAGAATTGCTCGAAGGTGGTCAGCCAAAGTAAGTGGCGTAAACCCGTCAAACGCGAGTGCATGTCTTGCTTGAGCAAGTACCGCGCCAATTTGAGTGCGGAATGAGGCCTGCGACAATTTGACCTGACGGGCCTTTAGGTCGCCTGTCGCTGGCTCACGGCGTAACCACTCACATGAAATCTATCACCACACGCGACTGCACATCGCCATGCTCAAGCTGCTCGAAGACAGTGTTTATATCCGACAGTGGCCGCAGCTCGATGTCGGCCTTGACCTTTCCCTGCGCCGCAAAAGCCAAAGCCTCGGCCATGTCTTGGCGGTTGCCGACAAACGATCCGCGGACCGTTATGCAATTGGCAACCACGTCGAACAGCGGCACCGGAAACTCGCCAGGCGGTAAGCCGACCAACACGCAGGTGCCGAGTTTTCGCGTCATCCCTACGCCCTGTTTGAAGGCACCAAGCGAGGGCGCAGTGATTAACACGCCATGCGCGCCGCCATCGGTGATCTGTCTGACGGCTTCAACCGGATCACCCTCCCGTGCGTTGACCACCGCGTCGGCGCCGAGTTTGCTCGCATGGGCCAGTTTGCGGTCGTCAATATCCACTGCGCACACGCGCAACCCCATGGCCTTGGCATACTGCACCGCCAGGTGACCCAGCCCTCCTACACCCGAAATCACAATCCATTGCCCCGGCCTGACGTCGGCCTCCTTGATACCCTTGTACGTTGTGATGCCAGCGCAAATGATCGGCGCCGCCTCACGCGGATCAAGGTCTGCCGGGATGTGGGCGACGTAATTGGGGTCGGCCAGGATGTATTCGGCGAACCCGCCATTTTGCGTATAGCCGCCAAATTGGGCGCTGGCGCAGACCGTTTCCCAGGCGCTGAGGCAGTACTCGCAATGACCACACGCTGAATACAGCCACGGCACACCGACGCGTTCACCCTCTCGCACGCTGGTCACGCCGGCGCCCAATGCCACCACGATGCCGATGCCTTCATGCCCGGGAATGAAAGGCGGTGTCGGCTTCAAAGGCCAGTCGCCCCGGGCGGCGTGCAGATCGGTGTGGCAGACACCGCAAGCTTCAGTCTTGACCAGGATCTGCCCGGGTCCCGGCGTGGGAATGTCGTAATCGCGCAGCACCAAGGGTTTGCCGAACGCTTCGACAAAGGCCGCCTGCATCTTGCCTTTCATGAGCTGTACCTCTGCATTGAATGGATAGTGGCTACATCTGGCTCGGATAACGACGCCAGATAGGGCGAATGGTTTGCTCAGGTCTGGCCTGAAGGTGATCAGCGTCAAAACCGCTCAATCACCAGCGCCGGCATGCCCAAGCCAGCCCGGATCACAGGGACCGCTTGATCACATGGCCGTAAGCGCGGATGCGGCCATCGGCCTCGGTGCGCAGATACACGCCCTGCAATTCAGGGTTAAATCCAGGGAACTGGTTGATCGCATCCTGCAACGCCAGAAAATACTCCAGCACCGCGCCATCCCAGATCTCGCCGGGGACCACGCACAGCACGCCGGGCGGATAAGGCAATGCGCCTTCTGCAGCCATACGCCCGCGGGCTTCCTCCAGAGCGATGAGTTCTACCTTGCCGCGCACGAATTCCAGGTTGGCCTCTCGCGGGTCCATCGCTATGACTGGCATGCCTTTCTTGCGAAACATGTCCTTCTGCAACTGCTTGACGTCATGGCGCGCGTACAGCGAATGCATCTCCTGGCAGAGCTGGCGGATGCTGTAATCGCGATAGCGCACTTCGTGGGAGGCGTAGATCCCCGGCAGCACGGTGGCCAGCGGCGCATCGTCTTTGATGAACCGTTCGAAGCGCCCGATTTGCGCCACCAGATGCTCCATCTTTGCCTTGCCCTCAGCAGGCGTGAGCAGGAACAGGATGGTGTTGAGGTCGTTCTTCTCCGGGACAATCTCGTATTGACGCAGGAACGTCGCCAACACCCCGGCATGGATGCCGAAGTCCATGTACTGCCCCGTTTCGGCGTCTATGCCTGGCGTGGTGAACAAGAGTTTGCAGGGGTCGATGAAGTACTGGTTTTCGCCGTAGCCTTCAAACGCGTGCCAGCGCTCATCAGGATGAAAGCGGAAAAACCGCAGATCGTTGGCGATCTCGTCGGTGGGATAGTCCTGCCAATAACGGCCATCAATGGTCGGTGGCACAAAGGGTTTGATCAGCGTGCAGTTGTCCATCATCAGCTTGCGCGCCTCAATACCGGCACGCACACATTCATCCCACAGACGATGGCCGCTGCGGCCACTGTGCATGCGCGCGTTGACATCGAGGCAGGCGAACAGCGGATAAAACGGGCTGGTGGATGCCTGGGCCATGAACGAATTGTTCAGGCGCAAATGGTTGCAATAGCGCGCCTGGCCCTTGATGTGACGATCCTTCTTGTGAATCTGCGAGGCCTGAGAAAAGCCCGCCTGCTGTTTATGGATGGACTGGGTAACGAAAATCCCCGGATCGTCGGCCCCCAATTCCAGGAGCAAGGGCGAGCAATCGCGCATCATCGGAATGAATTGCTCATAGCCCAGCCACGCTGAGTCAAACAGGATGTAGTCACACAAATGACCGATGCGGTCGACAATCTGCCGGGCGTTGCAGACCGTGCCGTCGTATGTGCCGAGCTGGATGATTGCCAGACGAAATGGCCGCGCATCATCGGCTTTGGCAGGCGCCACGATGCGCAGTTGCTCACGCAAGTAGGCCTCTTCAAAACAGTGCGAATCGATACCGCCGATCAGCCCGTAAGGGTTACGCGCCGTTTCAAGGTAAAGCGGCGTTGCCCCTGCCTGGAACAACGCACCCTGGTGAATGGACTTGTGATTGTTTCGGTCGAACAGCACCACATCACCCGGAGTCAGCAAGGCCTGGGTGACGACCTTGTTGGATGTTGATGTGCCGTTGAGGACGAAATACGTTTTGTCGGCGTTGTAGACCTTCGCCGCGCGCTTCTGCGCTTCCAGCGGTGCGCCTTCGTGAATCAACAGATCGCCCATTTCAACATCGGCATTGCAGCGATCGGCGCGAAACAGTGTTTCACCGAAGAAATCGAAAAACTGCCTGCCCGCTGGATGCTTGCGGAAAAACTGGCCGCCCTGATGACCGGGGCAGGCGAACGTCGAGTTGCCGCGTTCGACGTAGTGTTTCAGCGCGCCGAAAAACGGTGGCAACAACGCCTCTTCGTATTGCGTGGCAGCCCTTTCGAGCTTGTGTCCATAGAACTCGGCATTATCAGTGCCGAGGTCGAAAACCCCGCTGACTTGCAGCAGTACTTTTTCGACATCGAGGATGGTCTGACGAGTCAGTTCATCCTCGGGAGCGACGGCAAAAAACACCGGAATGTCGAACCCTGATCGGCAGATGTCATCCACGCGCCCCTCGCGCAGGTCTTCAGCCGTGAGCACGATCGCCGCTACGTCGGTGAGGTCGGTCGCGTCAAAATCGACAACGTCGCGATCCGTGAGAAAGCTGGTACGAGCGCTCAGGCTTGCAGCGACCTTGAGTCTGTTCATGTGATGACCTTTTTCGATTAACCAATAGGGTTCAGCGCGACTCATGCCGTCAGGCATCCGTGAAGGTCTGCCCTCTCACATGCCCTTGCGCCAGCGGCGGTGGCCCATCGGGTTCACTGAAATCGGCCGTCCAGTGCCAGTTACGAATCTCTGGCATGTCCTCGAAATGCTCGCGAATCCACGTGTGATGCTTGCGCAACTGATTCTCGAAGAAGTGCACGGCGTCCAGGCTCTCTGCCCGCAGGCGTGGTATGTGGCTCAACGCGTCGATGGCCAGGTGGTAGCGGCTCAGGCGGTTGAGCACCACCATATCGAACGGCGTAGTGGTGGTGCCGCGATCGCTAAAGCCACGCACGTGAAAACGCGCTTCGTTGGCTCGCCCATGAACCATTGAATGGATGACCCACGTAGAGCCATGAAAGGCGAACATCACCGGTACGTCGCGCGTGAACAAGGCTTCGAACGACACGTGATCCATGCCGTGTGGCCGATCTTCTGGGGCGCTGAGAATGCCCAGATCCACGACGTTAACCAGCCGGACGCGAATACCGGGCACATGTTTTTGCAGCAGCCAGGCTGCGGCGACTGCCTCGGTCGTCGGTACATCACCGGCGCAGCCCAGGACCACATCGGGATGCTCGTCATCGGTGCCTGCAAACGACCAGATCGAGGCGCCCTGGGAGCAATGCTTGAGGGCGGCGTCGAAGTCCAGCCACTGAAAATCCGGCTGCTTTCCGCAGGTCACCACATTCACGTAGTTGCGACTGCGCAGGCAATGATCGAAGACATTGACCAGGCAGTTGGAGTCCGGCGGGTAATACACCCGGACCACGTCGGATCGCCGCTGCAGTACGTTGTCGACGAAACCGGTGGACTGATGGCTGAAGCCGTTGTGGTCGTTGCGCCAAGCATGACTGCTGATCAGGATGTTGAGCGAGGCCAACGGACGCCGCCAGGCAAAGTCACGACTCTGCTGCAACCACTTGGCGTGTTGAGTGACCATGGAATCGACCACCTGCGCGAACGCTTCGTAAGTCGACCACATGCCGTGCCGACCCGTGAGCAGATAGCCTTCCAGCCATCCTTCACACAGGTGCTCGCTCAGCACTTCCATTACGCGTCCGTCTGGCGAGAGGTGATCATCAATGTCCAGGCACGGCCCGGATGCGGTCCGATTACTGGCTTCGAACACTGCATTGAGGCGATTGGAGTTGGTTTCGTCCGGGCCGAACACACGGAAGTTATGCGGGTTGTTGCGCATCACGTCACGCAGGTACTCACCCAGCTTGCGCGGTGCTTCGGCGATGACCTGGCCAGGGCCTGGCACCTCGACGCCATAATCGGCAAAGTTAGGAAGATCCAGCGCTACCAGTAACCGCCCGCCGTTCACATAGGGCACAGCACCCATGCGCAAAGCCGAAGGGGGTGTTAGAGCCTGAAGCTCTGGCAGCAATCGGCCCTGTCCATCGAACAGGGTTTCAGGCGCATAGCTGCGCATCCAGCTTTCCAGCTGCTGAAGATGTTCTGGATTACCGATGACGTTGGCCAATGGCACCTGATGCGCGCGGAAAGTACCTTCCACCGGCAGGCCATCGACCACCTTGGGACCGGTCCAGCCTTTGGGGCTACGAAGGATGATCATGGGCCAACGCGCGCGCGCCATGCCGCCGCCCTTTCTGGCACGGGTCTGAATTCGCACAATGGCGTCATGACAGGCGTTGAGCGCTGCTGCAAAACGCTGATGCATGCCCGGCACATCATCGCCGGCGACAATAATCGGCTGATAACCGCGACCGCGGTACAACTCAATCAGGTCATGCTCGGGCAAACGCGCTTCTACCGTAGGCCCGGAAATCTTGTAGCCATTGAGGTGCAGGATCGGCAGCACAGCGCCGTCGCGGCGTGGGTCCAGAAAGTGAACGCTTTTCCAACTGCCTTCCAGCGGGCAGGTTTCAGCCTCGCCGTCACCGATGACGCAAGCGACCAGCAGGTCGGGATTGTCGAAGACCGCGCCAAAGGCATGCATCAGCGAGTAGCCCAACTCCCCGCCTTCGTGCAGCGAATTGGGCGTGTGTGGCCCGCAGTGGCTGGGCACGCCACCGGGGGTCGAGAAGCTGCGAAAAAACGCCAGCATGCCCGACTCGTCACCGGTGATGTCCGGGTGGACCTCGCTGTAAGTGCCTTCGAGCCAGGCGCAGGCGTTCATCGTCGGGCCGCCGTGGCCAGGCCCTGAGATAAAAATTGTCTCGACGCGGCGCTCACTGATCAGTCGGTTCAGGTGCACGTAGATAAAGTTTTGCCCCACCGACGTGCCCCAATGCCCTAACAGTCGGGGCTTGATGTGCTCAGCCAGCAAGGGCTCGCGCAGCAACGCGTTGGCCTTGAGATAGATCTGGCCGACGCACAGGTAATTGGCGGCGTTCCAGTAACGGTGCAATCGGGACAGCAGGTCCGCGTCCAACGGACCGCTTTCGACCGGCGGCGCGCCAGAGGAAGTAGCCGGTGCAAGGTCAGTTTGTTCGACACTGGAAAGCGTTGAATTAAAGCGATACATGGCGACTCCAGAGGGGGCAAGGCACACGCCTTGAGGCTCGCAGGTTCCAAGGGATTAATAGATTCACAGGCTGGGGTGCAGCAAACCGAGGGCATGGCGGGCGATAACCGCGTTCTCGTCCGTAGCGATGGTCCAGGCCGATACGCCGCTGCCTGGCAGCGACAGGCAACCTGATTGTTCGCTCGCAACCGACGCATCGTGATCGACGCCCAACCAGGCGCAGCCCTGAAGAATGGCGCTGCGCACCTGGACCGCGTGTTCGCCGATGCCGCCGGTAAACACCAGCGCATCAACGCCCCCCAACACCGCTGCGAGGCTGCCGATCTCGCGAACCACGCTGCGCACGAACAACGCAATGGCCTCGATGGCCTCAGGCGCCTGGCTGGCAGACAGTTCGCGCATGTCGCTGGAGATACCGCCGGACACGCCCAGCAGGCCGCACTGGTGGTACAACAGGTCTTGCAGCGCCTGCACGCTCATGCCGCGTTCGCGCAACAAATACAGCAACAGACCAGCGTCCAGTCGGCCGGGGCGCGTGCCCATCAGCAGGCCATCGAGCGTGGTAAAACCCATGGTCGTGCCGCGACTGACGCGGTTGTGCATCGCGCACAGACTCGCGCCGTTGCCCAGGTGAGCGACGATGGTTCGGCCATGCGCCGCACGCTGATCGTATTGCGGTAGCACGCTGGCAATGTATTCGTAGGACAACCCGTGAAAACCGTAGCGGCGCAGGCCCTCGTCGGTCAGCGTCCGGGGCAGGCCGAAGCAGGTTTCCAGCGGGTCCAGGCTGTGGTGAAACGCGGTGTCGAAACAGGCAAATTGCAGAATGTCGCGGTGTTCGCGGGCAAGGTAAGTGATCGGTGCCAGACACAGCGGCTGATGCAGCGGCGCCACAGGCACAAGCGCTTGCATCTCGGCCATCAATGCCGGGGTAATGTGCGCTGCCACTTCACTGCGGTTCCCGCCATGGACGATTCGATGGGCCGCAGCGCACATCTTTCCATCGGTGTGGCGCTCGATCCAGTCCATCAAATTGAACAACGTACCGCTGGCCGGCGAGGAATCATTACGCGGCCAGTCTTCATGCTTTTGCGCCTGGCTGCCGGTGTGCTGGAAGACCAGCCGCTCGATGTCCTTGCGCACTTCGAAACTGCCGGAGCCGATACAGCGCAACCCCGGTTCAGCCTGCGGGGCAGCGTCGTAAAGCGAAAACTTGATGCTTGAAGAGCCGGCGTTCAGCACCAGCAACACCGGGCGCGATTGATCGTTCATGGAACACTCCGTGGACGGCACTCGATCTGTATGAGCGTGGCCTCGGTCAACGCGAGCCAACCGATGGTCAGTCTGATCGTCCCCGCGTTGGCGGTATTGATCTGGATCAGAAAGCAACAATCCACCCAGGCGTAAACACAAAGGACGTGCTGTTTTTACCGGCGTATCCACTTCATCAGGAGTACTTCCCTTGAGCGCGCTACCGATTCCATCCGCTTCAACTGCCGCCCCCCTTTGCGACAGCGATGCTGCTATAGCCGATCTTCGGGTCGATCACTGGATCGATCCCCTGAGTGATGGCACCTACATTCTGATTCGACCGCTGGAGGCCATGGACCGGGACCGCGAATTCGCCTTCATCAAAAACCTGTCGCCGGAGTCGCGGCACTTCCGCTTTCTCGCCACCATGAAAGAGCCTGGCGCGCCCTTGCTCGATCAGTTGATGGACATCGATTACCAGCAGCGGATGGCGTACGTGGCCCTTTACATGGACGATGGCGTGCTCACGGAAATCGGGGTGGCGCGTTATGCCGCGCTGGACGGCGATTCACAGTGTGAATCTGCGGTGGTGGTCGCCGATCAATGGCAACGCAAGGGGCTGGGCAGGCAGTTGATGAAGCACCTGATCGCCGCCGCACGCCTCAACGGTTTTACCCACATGATGTCAATGGACAGCGCCATCAACGTGCACATGCGTCGCCTTGCTCACACCTTGGGATTCGATAGCCAAGAGGATCCGCTTGATGCCACGCAGGTGGTCTACCGCCTGAAGCTGACCTGACCCGGCAACCCGCCACCCCGCCACTTGCGAAGGTGCCGGGCATGGCGGCCAGCCGCAGCTTATACGACGGGCTTGCGCGGGTTGAGGGTCAGCAGGCTGGCGTGCGTGTGATAAGCGACCTGTTCCGTGGTGCTGCCCAGTAAGGCGTTGAGCCGGTTGCGATGCACCGTGCCCATCACAATCACATCAATGCCTTCCGATAGCGTGAACGACTGAATCACCTTCGCCGGGTTGCCCATGATCAGATGCTTGCGCTCATCGGGCACGCCGAAGCGCTTGGCCAGAGCCTTGAACGCGTCCTCCTCGGCCTCGTACACGCTTTGCGCCAGGTCCGATGAAAACCCTATGCCCCCCTCTCCGGCAAAAACATAGGTCAGGTCATAGGCATAGAGCAGGTGCAACTGCGCGTTACACTGTGCCGCCAGTTGCTCGGCACCCTTGATGATCGTTTCGTTGACCCCGTCGAACTGGTCGTCCGGGCGAAACGGATCGACAGCCGCCACGATCTTGCGCGGCATTGCGTGGGCCACTGCAGACACCAGGTGCAACGGCACCGGGCATTCATGCAGCAGCCTGACGTCCAGCGACGTGAACAGTGCGCGGGTCAACCAGGACACGTGCTCAAGGTCCTTGATCACCATCGAAGGCTTGATCTCGCGCACATGCACCATGATTTCATCCAGCGGGTTCATGACCCAGACCACTTCCGTGGTGACCTGCACGCCCAGATGCCGTATCGATTCGGCCTGCTCTTCCAGCCATTCACGATGGCGCAGCAGATACCCTTCGCGCATCTCCTTCAGGGCTCGCTCGTTGACCAACCCCGCGGTGGCCAGGCCTTCCACGTAATCGAAGGCGACGATGTGCAGCGCCGCGCCCTTGGCCTGGGCCAGCGCCCCGGCGCGGTCGTAGGCCGGCGTTCGAGTCATCACCGGGGACGCAATCAGCATTAAACGCTCGGGCTCTAACATGGCGCACCTCAATCAGCATGAGAAGGACAAACTCTGCGACCACACCGCGACCGCTTGAGTCGTACTGCGGTATTGTCAGCCCGCCACCGGTCCGCCACTTGACTTACATCAATTACGCCGCAGCGATCACCGTGAAACCCGATCGCTGGATGCTTCCCTCCCCGCTTACGCACACTCAATCGCATGGATTTACCGTCATTTCGTCACCCGTTTCGTTGATACAGCCCCACTCATCCACATTTGAAATGCCCGCTATCACTGGCCTCCTTGCGCGCCTATGCTCAATTGAATAAGGAGATATCCATGACAGCCCATTTGGCCGCCGTTCCCGGTTTGTTCCTCAAGGCAGAGTGTTCCAATTGCAGCGTTCGTGAGCTGTGCCTGTCAGTGGGAATGAGCGTCACCGACAGCGATCGCTTGTCAGCGATCATTCCTCAACGCATCAAAATCAAGAAAGGCGCAGCGCTCTATCACGCGGGCGATCCATTGCGATCACTTTACGCGGTGCGTTTCGGTTTTTTCAAAACCACGATCTCTTCTCAGGACGGCCGTGACCAGCTCACCGGGTTCCAGATGTCAGGGGAATTGCTGGGCTGCGATGCGATCAGCGATGACCGTCATGTGTGTGATGCCATTGCGCTGGAAGACAGCGAGGTGTGCCCGATTCATTTCACTCAGCTGGAGCGGTTGTCCCGGGACCTGCCCTCGCTGCAACACAACCTCAACCGCGTGCTGAGCAAGGAGATTGTGCGCGACCACGAGATGTTGCTGTTGATGGGCAACCTCAACGCCGAAGAGCGCATGGCGGCGTTCTTGCTCAATCTATCAGGCCGCATGGCGACCCGAGGCTATTCGAACACCGCGTTCGTGTTGCGCATGACCCGTGAGGACATCGGCTCTTACCTGGGTTTGCGGCTTGAAACCATCTGCCGTGCCATCGCCAATCTGCGCGATCATGGCATTGTCAGGATTTCCGGCCGTGCGGTGGAAATCCTCGACCTCACGCGCCTGCGCGCCCTGCTCAACGGCTGCGGACACGGCCCGAAAATACTCTGAATCAGCCTGCCAGCCTGAGTGTGCCGGCCTTGACCACCAGCACACTGCAAGGCGCATGCACCAACAGGTTCTCGGCGGTGTCGCCCATGACCTTTTCCAGGCCGTGTACCGGCAGCGTCCCCATCACCAACAGATCAAAATCATTTTGCCGGGCGAAGGCCTCAAGGGTCGGTCGCGGCGTGCCAGTCAAAAAATGCCGATGACTGCCGACGATGCCGTGATGCGTGCACAACAACGCAAACGCTTCTTCGTGGGCATCACTCAACGCTTCCTGAAACCCGCTCTCGACCGGCTGTGCGCCAAAGGTTTTCGCACCGGATGCGTAGATCGCTGACCAGTCGTACACGTACACCACGTGCAGCGCTGCCAGGCATTGGGCCGCAAGGCTAGACGCGGCGCGCAGCAGCGTGTCGTTCAGGCGCAATTCGGCATCGTTGGCACGATAGAGATTGACCGCCGCCAGGATCTTGCGCGGCAACGGGTGTGACGAATCGGTCACGAACTGAATCGGGCACAGGCATTCTCGCAGCAGGTGCCAGTCCAGCGGCGTCGAGAAAAACCGCCCCATCGACAACTCATGATGGATGTCCTTGATCAGCATGCCAGGCGCAATCGCACTGACGTAGTCGCGCAGGCCGTCGAACATATTCCCGGTCCACATTGGCTCCAAAGACACCTCAAGACCCCGGCTGCACTCCTCCTGAACCTGCGCCTCCAGCCAGCGGCGATGCATCTGCAAATGACTGTCGCGCAAACTCGACAACGCGCTTGGGGTGAACAACCCCATGACCTCCAGCACCCTGGCGTGATCAAAGGCAACGATGCGTAATGCAACGCCACTGGCTTTGGACAAAGCAACAGCGCGCTCGAATGCGGGAGTACGCGTTTGCCGGGAGGATGCAATCAGTAACAGGCACGGCGAGTCTTTCACAGGGACCTCGGAGATCATGTTGCGTGGACTGCAGGCGCGGCAGTGGTGACTCCATGAACCCGGGCCCCGGGCTTTCGTCGTGCCCTGCCTGGAGTGTGGGCATTCATCACCGGGCAAACCTGATGTAGATCAGAGGTTGTTGCTTCGCAGGGGTGCCTGTCCTGACATTTATCAAGCAAAGCCGATAAGGGTGAATGCACAGTACGGTCTTCGGAGACTCTTCATGATCGCTATCACCCTGATCAACACGCTGATCATCACCACTGCCGTCATCGTTCATTACGAATGCCTGCTGCGCCTGAACCAGCTGATGCCCCGGCTCAATGTCTGGCACCGATTCAGAATGGTCTTCGGCGTGCTGGGCGCGCTGATCGCCCATGCCATCGAGGTCTGGATATTCGCGCTGGGTTACTACCTGATGAACCGGTCGGATTCGCTGGGCCACCTGACCGGCAACTTCGACGGCAGCTTCATGGACGCGGTGTACTTCTCGTTCACCACCTTCACCACCCTGGGCTTCGGCGACATCAGCCCCAGCGGACCGCTCAAATACCTGACCGGCCTGGAGGCATTGACGGGACTGGTGCTGATCACCTGGACCGCGTCCTTCCTGTTCATCGAGATGCAGCGGTACTGGCGAACCAACGCGACGACCTCTCAAGCACCTGTAGCCCATTCGCCAAGAAAACCAACAAGCCGCAGTCTTTAGCGCCTTTCACTGACAAACCTCAATGTTTGATTCTCCAGCAAGCGCTCAATGATCAAGTCGTGGCCTGAGTGATCTGGCCGCACCCTGCCCGCCACCAAGAGCACTGATCATGAGCGACCTGACATTACGCAGACAGATTCTGGATGAACTTGAGTTCCTACCGCACATCGATGCCGCCGCGATCGGCGTAAGCATTGAGGATGGCGTCGTGGTGCTCTCAGGCCACGTCCGAACGTATGCCGAAAAAATCGCTGCCGAACACGCAGTCAAAAGCGTCAAGGGCGTGCGCGCCGTGGCAGAGGAACTGGAAGTACGCCTGTCCAGGGATCTGGACATCGACGACAGCATGATCGCCTCACGTTGCGTGGACCTGATTCGCTGGAATACGGCAGTCCCCGGCGACCAAATCCAGATCAAGGTGCAGCAGGGCTGGGTCACGCTTGAGGGTGAGGTGGAGTGGCAATATCAGAAAGAAGCCGCACAACACGCCATCCAGACACTGGCCGGCGTTGCAGGGCTCAACAACATGCTGGAGGTCAAACCCAAGGCCACTGTCGAAGACATCAAGGCGCTTATCGAGGCAGCGTTGGCGCGCAATGCTGAGCTGGATGCCAGCAAAATTCGCGTCAGCGCCGTGGGCAATCTGGTGAGGCTTGAAGGCTTCGTGAATCGATGGCCTGAACGCAAAGCTGTGGAGCACGCGGCCTGGTCAGTGCCCGGCGTCAGAAACGTTGAAAACCATTTGCTCATCGATTGACCCGGCGCTGTGTCTTCTATCCCTACGCGTTGAGCGGGAGTACTTCAAATGCCTCATACCTCCAGCAGCATCCAGCACTTCAACGAAGAAACCCAAGGTCTGATCGGGGGGTTCTGGGTTGAAACGTTGCGCGACGCCACTCCGGTGTTGATCCGTGAACTGGCGGACAAGGATCGCGACCGAGACTTCGCCTTTTTCAACAATCTGGGACAGGGCGTTGCGCATTTTCGCTTTTTGGGATCGTTCAGCGATCGGACGCCCACACACGATCAACTGATGGACATCGACGTGCGCAAACGCCTGGCCTACATCGCACTGGTCTACCACGACGGCACGCTCACAGAAGTAGGCGTGGCTCGTTACGGTGCTTATGAGGGTGACGCTCACTGCGAATTTGCCGTGGCAGTCGCCGATGACTGGCAACGACGGGGAGTGGCGACGACGTTGATGCATCACCTGATGGAGACAGCCAAGCGCAAGGGTTTCAGCACGATGTCATCGATGGATGCGGCCGACAACCTGGCCATGGACGGGCTGGCGACAAGCATGGGATTCACGCGGCGAAAAGATGGCGAACACGGGCCCAGGGTTTTTCACGAGTACGTGTTGGCCCCATGACTGCCGGCGATGGCAACAGGCAAACAAGGCCGATGAGTCGGCCAGGTCCAGCGATGCCATTTTTGCGCGATGACCTCATGCCTTGATAGAGATCAACTAGGGTTCACACAGATGTCGTCAAACCTAATGGCTGACCGCCCTGAAATTGAACCCACGGCCGGCGCGAGCAATCTATGGTAAAGCATGGTGCCGGGCACACCGCTGAAGTGGGCGAAGTTGCCTGTGCACGTGTCCAATCAAGGAACCTATGACCAGCATATGGACACGCACTAAACAGCGCTCATTTCGGCTTCTCGCTTTTTGCCGAACCGGCTCATTCCCGTCGATTAAATTCAGCTATGAGCGGATGTTGCGCGCCGAGCTGTTCAACGCCGACCAAATGGCCGATCACGGCATAGCGCTGGCCGGACAACACCAGCTCAGTGCCTTGTCTGCGCAAGACTCCCTGCTGGGCAGGCTGGACGACAACGAGGTGTTGCTCAATCGAAGCTGCACTGCGCTGACCGAGGCGCAGCTGTCCAGCCGCCGCATGACGCCAGCGGCCGAATGGTTGCTGGATAACTATTTCCTCATTGAAGACCACATTCGCACCGCGCGAACCCACCTGCCCAAAGGCTATAGCCGAGAACTGCCGCGCCTGATCAACGGCCCCTCAACCGGCCTGCCGCGGGTTTACGACATTGCCCTGGAAACCATTTCACACGGGGATGGGCGCTTCGATGAAGCAAGCCTGCGTCGCTTCGTCATTGCCTATCAAACCGTCATGCCGCTGGCGCTTGGCGAGTTGTGGGCCATCCCGATCATGCTGCGTCTGGCGCTGATCGAGAACCTGCGCCGGATTGCATCGCGGGTCATGGCCAATTGGGACGACCGAAACCTGGCCGATGACTGGGCAGAGCGTTTGATCGAAATTTCCGAGCGAGACGTGAAAAGCGTGGTCTTGACGGTGGCCGACATGGCCCATTCTGCCCCGCCCCTGACGGCTGCCTTCGTCGCCGAATTCGCCCGTCGTCTTCAGGGGCAGAGCGCAGCGTTGGCCCTGCCGCTGAACTGGATCGAGCAGATACTGGGTGAAACCGGTTCAAGCACCGAACGTCAGGTGCAACTCGATGCACAGCAGCAGTCCGCCGATCAGGTGTCCATCAGCAACAGCATCGCGAGCCTGCGCCTGCTGTCGGCCACCAACTGGCGTGAGTTCGTCGAATCGATGAGCCACGTCGAACACACGCTCAACAACGACCCGGCGTCTGTTTACCGCTGCATGGACTTCGCCACCCGCGACAACTACCGGCACATGATCGAGCGGCTTGCCCGGCGTAGTCAGCACTCGGAAATCCAGGTGGCGCAAACCGTCGTCAATCTTTCTGCGGAGCAAGGCGGCGCAGGGCCGGACGCCGCACTGGCCCGCCATATCGGTTTTTACCTGATCGGCGCCGGTATTGGCGTGCTTGAGCAGCGGCTCGGCGCCCGAGTGCCGCTGCACGAACGCTGGAAACGCCTGCTGCAGCGTTCGCCCTCGACGTTTTACCTCGCGCCGGCAGCGTTTCTCACGATGATTTTTGCCCTGCCATTGCTGGCTTCCGCCGGGCGAGATGGCCTGCCCGACGCCGCCTTGCTGGCCTTGGCGGTGCCGTGTTTGATCATGACCAGTCGGCTGGGGGTCAGCCTGATCAACTGGCTGGTGACCTTCAGCCTGTTGCCGACCATGCTGCCGAAGATGGACTACGACAACGGCATCCCTGACGAAGCCCGCACGCTGGTGGCGATTCCGACGTTGATTGATTCGCGCGCCGATATCGATGAGCTGGTCGAGGGGCTGGAGGTCCGGTTTCTTGCCAACCGGGACCGCAATCTGTATTTCGCGCTGCTGACCGACTTTCTCGACGCGCCGCAACAGGTCATGACGCAAGACGCCGACTTGCTCGCGCACGCGTCACTGGCCATCACTGAGCTCAATCGTAAATACGCTGATGGCACGACAGACCGGTTTTTCCTGTTGCACCGCCCGCGTTGCTGGAACCCCGGTGAGCAAGCGTGGATGGGCCATGAACGCAAACGCGGCAAGCTGACAGACCTCAATGCACTGCTGCGTGGGCAAGGCGCTCAACGTTTCACGACAATTGTTGGCGACACCCGAGCGCTGCAATCGGCGCGTTACGTGCTGACGCTGGACACCGACACCCTGCTGCCCCGGGACGTCGCCCGTCATTGCGTGGCAGCCATGATGCATCCGTTGAATCGTCCGATATTCGATAGCCGCCAGGAGAAGGTCATCTCCGGCTACGCCTTGTTGCAGCCCCAGGTGGGCATCAGCCTGACCAGCACGCCTCGCTCGATTTATTCGCGTCTGTTTGGCAGTGGCGGCGGCGTCGATCCCTATACGCGGGCGATCTCGGACATCTATCAGGACTTGTTCCAGCAGGGGTCTTTCATCGGCAAAGGCATTTACGACGTGGATGCCTTCACGTGTGCGCTGGAAGGTTGCCTGCCGGATAACCAGATCCTCAGCCATGACTTGATCGAAGGCTGTTATGCCCGCTCGGGGTTGCTGAGCGATGTGCAACTGTACGAACAATACCCCTCGCGCTACAGCGCTGACGTCAAGCGTCGCCATCGCTGGATTCGCGGTGACTGGCAGCTGTTCCCGTGGATGCTGCCGTGGACCCGCAACGCCAGTGGTCAATGGACCCGCAACCGTCTGGACGTCATGGCGCGCTGGAAAATCCTCGACAACCTGCGAAGAAGCCTTGAACCACTGGCATTGCTGCTGATGCTGGCATGGGGCTGGTTTGCCAGCAGCGCACCGGTGGCCTGGACACTGGCAGTGGTCGGCCTACTGGTGATGCAACCGCTGCTTCGGACCCTCACCGATGTGCTGCAACCGCCGCTCAACGTGCCTTATCGGCAATACCTGGCGGCGCTGATGAGGGGACTGGCGCAAGACCTTGCACAAGTCGGTGCGACCATTGCCTGGCTGCCCTTCGAGATGTACTACAGCGCAGGCGCGATTTCGCGCTCGCTGTGGCGGATCGGTTTCAGCCGGCGTTTGTTGCTGCAATGGCAGTCATCGCGGGAGGTTGAGCGCAACTCGGCCAATTCGCTGATCGGGCTCTACCGGGAGATGTGGATCGCTCCACTGTTCGGACTGATCGCATTCGCGGCGCTGTCGACTGATCCGCTTACGCTGGCCATCGCCGCCCCGCTGTGGCTGTCGTGGGTCGCTGGCCCGTGGATCGCCTGGCGACTCAGCGCCGCCCCCGAGCGCACGCTGTTTGAACCCTCGATTCAAGACCTGCGCTTTCTTCGGCTGCTGAGCCGCCGGACCTGGGCGTTTTTCGACGAGTTCGTCGGCCCACAGGACAACTGGCTGCCACCGGACAATATTCAGGAAGAACCCAAGCGAACCATTGCCCATCGCACTTCCCCCACCAATATGGGCATGGCTTTGCTGGCCCATCTGGCAGCTCACGACTTCGGTTATCTGAGTACCGACCGGATGTTGCGGCGGCTGTCCGCATCACTGGACAGCATGAACACCCTGGAACGCCACCAGCAGCATTTTTACAACTGGTACGACACCCAGACACTCAAACCACTGCGGCCGCATTACATCTCAACCGTGGACAGCGGCAACCTGGCCGGCCTGTTACTCACCTTGCGCGCAGGGCTGGTGCAACTGCCCGATGCTGCCCTGTTGAATATTTCAATTGTCACCGGCCTGCGCGACACCTTGGACACACTGATCGCAACCGCAGGTGCCAATAGCGTGCTGAGCAATGTGCAGCGACTGCTGGAGCAAGCCGCTGACACGCTTGAAACCGACGTATTGCTGGACGTGCTGGAGACCGCTCGCAGCCTGATTGCGGGGCAACAGTCTGAGACGACAGGTGATATCGAGTATTGGAAAAACGCGTTCAACGCGCAATGCAGCGACTGGATTTCGGCGCTAAAGCGCTACCGCCTTCCGGTCCCCCTCGCGGACCGTGAACCGCCCCGGCACACCTTGCGGCAACTGACGCAACTCGATGACGCTGACTGGGCCATCGACGATCACAGCCGCGTGCAAACGGTGCGCAGCGCGGCGACGCAATCGATTGCGAGCCTGGACCATTTGATCGCACTGTCGGGCGCCCTCGCCCAGATGGATTTCTCGCTGCTCTACGACAGCAAACGCGATTTGTTCGTCATCGGATACAACACCGAAGAGCGCCGGCTGGACAGCGGTTACTACGACCTGTTGGCTTCGGAGGTGCGCCTGACCAATTTCGTGGTCATCGCCCAAGGCCAGATCCCGCAGCGGGCCTGGTTTACGCTGGGCCGCCTGTTGGGCGAATCTGCCGGTGTGCCGACCTTGATGTCCTGGTCGGGCTCGATGTTCGAATACCTGATGCCGATGTTGGTCATGCCCAACTATGACGGCAGCCTGCTCGACCAGACCTGTCACGCGGCCGTGGCCGTACAGATCGCCCACGGCAAGCGCCTGGGCATTCCATGGGGCGTGTCGGAGTCCGGTTATTACACACTCGACGCCCATTTCAATTACCAATACCGCGCCTTTGGCGTACAGGCGCTGGGACTCAAGCGCGGGCTGGGCGAGGACATCGTTGTCGCGCCTTACGCGAGTGCTCTGGCGCTGATGATCGACCCGGACGCTGCCTGCAAGAATCTGCAACGCCTGGCTTCAAAAGGCGCGGCTGGCCGCTATGGGCTTTACGAAGCGGTGGATTACACCGAAGCGCGTCTTCCGCGGGGTCAACGCTTCGCCTTCGTGCAGTCGTTCATGGCCCATCACCAGGGCATGAGTTTGCTGGCGCTGACCAGCGTGTTGCTCAATCAACCGATGCAGCGCCGCTTCGAGTCTGATCCGGCGTTGCAATCGGCCTTACTATTGCTGCAAGAGCGGGTGCCTAAAACGGCGGTTCCTTACTTGCAAGCCGCACAGCCACCAGCGCTGGGCGACGCGGGCCAGAGTCAGGACACCGACGTGCGCATATTTGCCAATCCGGGTCACAAACGCCCCGCCGTTCAGTTGCTCTCCAACGGCAACTATCACGTGATGCTGAGCAGCGCGGGCGGCGGCTATAGCCGGCGCAACAATGTTGCCGTGACCCGTTGGCATGAAGACATGACCCAGGACAATTGGGGGACTTTTTGTTATCTGCGGGACCTTGAAACGGGGACGTTCTGGTCAGCGGCCTTCCAACCCACACAGCGTCAAACCGAAAGCCATGAAACGATCTTCAGCGATGCGCGTGCGGAGTTCCGCGCCAGGGAACTGGATTTCGATTCGCATATGGAGATCGTCGTTTCTCCCGAAGACAACATCGAGCTGCGCCGCCTGCACATTATCAATCGTGGCCTGTTTGCCAAAAGTCTGGAAATCACGACGTACGCTGAAGTGGTGCTGACCTCCTCCGAAAGCGACGCCATGCACCCGGCATTTAGCAAGCTGTTCGTACAGACTGAGTTGCTGATGCCGTTGCAGGCCATCATTTGCAACCGCCGTCCACGCGACAGCGACGAGCGCACGCCCTGGATGTGCCATTTACTGGCCGCCCATGGCGTCGACATCGACGCTATTTCCTATGAGACCGACCGCGCCCGCTTCATTGGCCGGGGGCGCAGCCTTCAATCACCCGCCGCGCTGGACGCTGAGTGCGAGCAGCTGTCGGGAAGCGCCGGGGCGGTGCTTGACCCTATCGTCGCGATTCGCTGTCGGATCACCCTTCAGGCCGGACAGCACGCGACGATCGACCTGGTCACGGGCGTTGCTGACGACCGCGACGCTTGCGTGTCTCTGATCAATAAATACCGTGATCGGCACTTGGCGGATCGGGTCTTCGATTTGTCGTGGACCCACAGTCAGGTCCTGCTGCGCCAGCTCAATGCCTCCCCGCCCGATGCCCGGCTGTTTGAACAGATGGCCTCGTCATTGCTGGTTGCCAATGCAGCCATGCGCGCCAACAGCGCCGCGTTGATTGCCAATCGGCGCAACCAGCAAGGGCTCTGGGGCCAGTCGATTTCCGGCGACCTGCCCATCGTGCTGTTGCAAGTCAGAAGCCTGGAACATATCGATCTGGTGCAGAAGATGATTCAGGCCCATGCCTATTGGCGGCAGAAGGGTCTGGTGGTGGACCTGTTGATCTGGAACGAAGACCAGGCCGGTTACCGGCAGCAGTTGCAGGACGCGATCATGGGATTGGTGACGTCCGGCAGCGAAGCAACGCTGGTGGATCGTTCGGGCGGGATTTTCGTGCGCACGGCGCAGCAGATGTCCACTGAGGACCGAACGCTGATTCTGTCCGTCGCACGGCTGGTGCTCAACGAAGGATCGGGCACCCTCGCCGAACAGATACACCGCCGGCGCGTCGCACCGGTGCACGTTCCTTTCCTGGCGACGCGGCGCTACTTGCCGACCCCGACGCTGCCAACGTCTCCCGCTGCGCCGTTGTTGCTGAGCAACGATTACGGGGGGTTCAGCGAAGATGGCAGCGAGTACGTCATCACCGCCAGCACCGATAAAACCACGCCCGCCCCTTGGGTCAATGTCATCGCCAACGCCCAACTGGGCAGCGTCGTGTCCGATACCGGGAGCGCGTACACCTGGGCAGAGAACGCCCATGAGTTCCGGCTTACACCGTGGCACAACGACCCGGTTATCGACCCCAGCGGCGAGGTGATCTACCTGCGTGATGAGGAAACCGGTCACTTCTGGTCGGCCACCCCCAAGCCCTGCCCGGGCCCTGGCCGTTACCGGACCCGTCACGGGTTTGGCTACAGCGTGTTCGAGTATGAGGGGGACGGCATCAATACCCAGTTATGGGTTTATGTGGCCGTGGATGCGCCGATCAAATTTTCCCGGCTGGTGGTGCGCAACGCCTCCGGTCGCAGCCGACAATTGAGCGTGACCGGTTACGTGGAATGGGTGCTGGGGGACCTGCGCAGCAAGTCCGCCATGCACGTCATGACGCAGTCCGATCCCATCAGCGGTGCGTTTTTTGCCCGAAATGCTTACTCGGTGGAGTTCAGCGAGCGCGTTGCATTCTTCGACACCGACGGCATTGATCACAGCATCACAGGGGATCGCACCGAATTCATTGGTCGCGGCGGCAGTCTTGCGTCCCCGGCAGCGATGCAGCATGCCGGGCTGTCCGGGCGCACTGGCGGTGGCCTGGACCCGTGCGCAGCGATTCAGGTCAAAGTGGCGCTGGAAGACGGCGAAAGCACCGAAGTGATTCTGCGCATGGGCGCAGAGACCAGCACTCAGGCAGCGACGCAGCTGGTGCAGCGCTTCCGCGGCGTGCAGGAGGCCGCCGCGCAGTTGCAGAAGGTTCGTGAACACTGGCGGTCTCTGCTCTCGGTCATACAGGTCAAGACGCCGGCACCGGAATTGGATGTCATGGTCAACGGCTGGCTGATGTACCAGGTGATCGCCTGCCGTTTTCTGGCCCGCAGCGGTTATTACCAATCGGGCGGTGCCATAGGGTTCAGAGACCAGCTGCAAGACAGCATGGCGATGATTCATGCCGATCCGGCAACGGTACGCAGCCATTTGTTGCTGTGCGCCAACCACCAATATCAGCAAGGTGATGTGCAGCACTGGTGGCATCCGCCGCTGAACCGCGGCGTGCGCACGGCGTGTTCGGATGACTTTCTGTGGCTGGTTGCTGCGACCAGTCGCTACGTGGAAATCACCGACGACCTGGCTGTGCTCGACGAACCTGCCGGTTATCTGGAGGGACGCGTGTTGAACCCCGGCGAAGAGTCCTATTACGACCTGCCGGGGATCTCGAATGTGCGCGAACCTCTGTATCGGCATTGCGTGCGGGCCATCGAACACAGTCTGCGCCGGGGCGAGCACGGGCTGCCACTGATGGGCAGCGGCGACTGGAATGATGGCATGAACCGTGTCGGCTATCTGGGCCGAGGTGAGAGCGTCTGGCTGGGATTCTTCGGCTGTGACGTGCTCGAGCGCTTCGCGCTCGTGGCTGCGAGACACGGCGATCAGGATTTCGCGCAACGCTGCAACGACCACGCCGCGCTGCTAAGTGCCAGCCTTGAACAGACAGCCTGGGACGGCGGCTGGTATCGCCGCGGCTGGTTTGACGATGGTCAGCCGCTTGGTTCGGCGATCAACGATGAGTGCCGCATCGACTCCATCGCCCAAAGCTGGTCGGTCCTCTCCGGGGTCGGCTCGGCAAAACGTCAACGCCAGGCCATGCAGGCGCTGGACCAGCATCTGGTCAAACCTGAAATTCGGGCCGTTCTGCTGCTCGATCCGCCCTTCGACAAAGGCAAACAGGACCCCGGCTATATCAAGGGCTACGTGCCCGGCGTGCGGGAAAATGGGGGGCAATACACGCACGCGGCGGTGTGGGCGGCGATGGCGTTCGCGCAATTGGGCGATAGCGCCAAAGCCTGGGAGTTGCTGCACCTGATCAACCCTGCCGATCCGGCCAACAACGCGAGGATAGACACGTATAAAGTCGAACCCTACGTGATGGCAGCCGACGTATACGGCGCAGCGCCCCATGCCGGACGCGGCGGCTGGACGTGGTACACAGGCTCGGCCGGATGGATGTATCGCCTGGCTGTCGAATCACTGCTGGGCCTGCAGCGCAAAGGTGATGTGCTCAGCTTCGAGCCGCTGATCCCTGAGGGCTGGCCGGGGTTCACCCTGAGTTATCGATTCGGCTCGACGCAGTACCATTTCGACGTACGTCAAGGGGTGACGATGGACACCGCAATGACACTGGACGGCAAGCAGATCGAAGGCGGCGCGCTGAAGCTGATCGATGACGGTGTCGAGCGCCGGGTTATGGTCGAGTGTCGTGCGCCCCTGCCAGGGCCGCAGGCGCTTGAATGTACAGGCGCTCTCGATGGCTAGACATCCATCCACTGATCCCAGACGCACTGGGTTACCCTGAAAGCGCCAATGCACTGGCAAACAGACGCACGCCGGACCGCGCACAGTGCCCAGGTCCGAGGACTCCAAATTTCTCCCGAAACCGAATACTCGACCACCCAAAAAAGGACTGCCCTATGTTGCGAAGCATGCAAGACCTAGAGGGTTACACCGTCGGCGCCACTGACGGCGATGTCGGTGAAGTGAAAGACTTCTACTTCGATGATGAGGCATGGGTTGTTCGTTACCTGCTGGTTGAGACTGGCTCCTGGCTTTCCAGCCGCAAAGTGCTGATCTCCCCGCGTTCCATTCAGCAGCCGGAATGGGAATCGCAAAACCTACCGACGGGGGTTAACAAGCAGCACATCGAAAACAGCCCCCCTATCGATACCGACCAGCCGATCTATCGGCATCACGAGATGCAGCACGTCAGTTACTACGGCTATTCCAGCTACTGGAGCGTGCCTGATCCGGAGGTTGACGAGTTGTCGCAAACGGAAACCAGCGAGGGGCCGGCGCTTGAGCAGCAGGCCAAAAAAACGCCGTTGCCCCATCAGGACAACGATCTGCGTTTGCGCAGTTGCAAGGCCATCATGGGCTACCACATCAAAGCCCTCGACGGTGAGATCGGGCACGTTGAGAGCGTGCTGATCAATGAGGAGACGTGGGCGGTTCAGTATCTGGTGGTCAACACCAGCAACTGGTGGCTGGGACACTGCGTGGTGATTGCCCCCGAGTGGATCGACGAGGTGTCGTGGCACGATAAAACCATTTCGCTGGACCTCGAACGTGCTGCGGTCAGGGCGTCTCCCGATTATGAATCTTCGCAGCAATTGAGCCGTGAGCGAGAGCAGAGCCTTTATGACCACTATCAACGGGTCGGCTATTGGCAGCGGTGAAGCCGCCATCGCATCCAAATAAAGCGCGCCGCTAACCCGCTTCAACGCTGCTGGTGCCAGAAAAAGTATCAAACCGATGGTGCTGATGGCCCTGGATTATCGGGGCCTTTGGTCAGGTGTTTTTCTTCATGCAGATTCAGGGCTTGTTCAAAACATATGGATATGCGTATATGCGTCTACGCATACCTACCGGTCACTTTCATGCTCAGTCCTCCCGAAATATTCAAATGTCTGGCTGACGAAACTCGCGCCCGCGCCACTTTGCTTATCGCAAGCCACGGCGAGCTGTGTGTCTGCGAACTGATGTGCGCACTCGACGACAGCCAGCCGAAAATAAGCCGGCATCTGGCACAGCTTCGCAGCAGCGGGTTGTTGCTGGATCGACGCCAAGGGCAATGGGTTTACTACCGACTCAATCCGGCGCTGCCAGCCTGGGTTCACGAGGTGTTGCAGGTGACGTTGCGCGAGAACGCTGAATGGCTTCAGGAAAACGCCTCCCGCTTACACAGCATGGACGGACGTCCAGTTCGCGAAACTGCCTGTTGCTGAATTCGTCGCGCATAACGCTGCGTGTTGGCTGCCCTTTCTCTTACTGCATTGCCTCTCAGGAGCAATTAATGCGAGTTCTGTTCATGTGTACGGCCAACAGTTGCCGAAGCATTTTGTCCGAAGCGTTGTTCAACCACTTGGCACCGGCGGGGTTTCAAGCTGTGAGTGCCGGAAGCTTCCCCAAAGGAACGGTACTGCCACGCAGTCTGACCACATTGCAACGCGCCGGTATTTCAGTCGTGGGGCTCAATAGCAAAGGCAATGACGCGTTCGAAGATTGCCCGCCAGATATCGTCATCACTGTGTGTGACAAAGCCGCGGGTGAATCCTGTCCGGTCTACTTCGGCCCGGCAGTGAAGTCCCATTGGGGCCTGGAAGATCCTTCCGAGGTTTCCGGCGATGAGGCGCAAATAGATGCAGCTTTCAGTGCAACACTGGCGTGTATCAAGCGACGCTGCCTGGCCTTTTTTAACCTCCCGTTTGATACCCTCAGCCGCGATGAACTCAAGTGCGAGCTTGATCGCATCGGCGCTCTTTAAGCAGGTCCAGAAATGACAAATTCACTGCCGAACCTTGATGCCGGATTGTTCGATTCCGAACCGACCACAACTGGCGCCAGCGACCATAAGCCCCGAATCTTATTGCTCTACGGATCAACCCGACCTCGCTCGTTCAGCCGCTTGGCCGTTGAGGAAGCCGCTCGGTTGCTGGAGTACTTTGGCGCTGAAACGCGGATTTTCAATCCAACTGGCCTGCCTCTGCCCGACGATGTCCCCGTCGATCATCCAAAAGTGCAGGAGCTTCGAGCTTTGATGCAATGGTCAGAGGGACAGGTATGGTGCTCCCCTGAACGTCATGGTGCGATGTCGGGTGTCTTCAAGGCGCAGATCGACTGGATACCACTGGCGCTGGGTGCGGTTCGTCCTACTCAGGGCAAAACCCTTGCCGTGATGCAGGTTTGCGGAGGGTCACAGTCATTTAACGTCGTCAACCAGCTGCGTGTGCTGGGCCGTTGGATGCGCATGTTCACCATCCCGAACCAGTCGTCAGTGCCCAAGGCCTACATGGAGTTCGACGAGAACGACCGGATGAAACCCTCTCCCTACTACGACCGTATCGTCGATGTAATGGAGGAGTTAGTGAAGTTCACGGTGCTGCTGCGCGATCACAAGGATCATCTGGTTGACCGTTACTCCGAGCGCAAAGAAAGCGCTGAGCAGCTCACTGCCCGGGTGAATCAGCGAGCTATTTGAGGCGGACCTGGGCGCATGAAAGCTGCTGGCTGACGCCGCGCCAGTGGACGCAATGCCTCCAGCGTCTAGCGCGATACCATGGCCAGTGTGGCCGGACTTGCTGACACTGATCGCGACAGGTACGGTTTTCTTCGGCGTCACGTTGTTGAGATACCGATCCAGCCTGTCTTCCTGATACTGGCCAGCCTCAAACCATTCGCGCGCCAGCACCCTGCGCAGCGAGGTGCATCCCAGAGGCTCTCGCGACCCCTGCATGTCGTGACATCTGCCCCGTTAATGATCTTTGTCAATGTCCGGCGATAAAAGTCGAGCACCATCAGGCGCTGTGAATGCACGAACGTTTGCCCGCTCGCAGGCGACGGCGCCGAAGTCACTGTTGCTCCATTGGACAGCCGCTTTTTTGCCAGCCGTTAATTGCTTTCTTCCTGACGCAGCCAGATCGGTCGCTATCGATCGACGTCTACGCCATTCCCCTCATTCAAGAGCAGGATTTCATGGCACTTCATAAAACCGTAGAGATTCAGGATCAAGCCATTGAAGACGTTTATTCAAGTGGCTCCTCTCAACATAAATTGCCCAAATACCGGCTCCCCGATCACTCAATCACGCCGTCGTCTGCCTATAACCTAGTGCGCGACGAGTTGCTGCTTGATGGCAACTCCCGACAAAATCTGGCGACGTTCTGCACCACATGGGTTGAGCCGGAAGTGAAGCAGTTGATGGCCGATGCCCTGGACAAAAACATGATCGACAAGGACGAGTACCCGCAGACCGCGGAGATCGAAAACCGCTGTGTACACATCATTGCGGACCTGTGGCATGCGCCCAAATCGTGGCAAACGGTCGGCTGTTCGACAACCGGGTCCAGCGAGGCCGCGATGCTCGGCGGCCTGGCCTTGAAGTGGAGCTGGAAAAAACGCAGGGAAGCATCCGGCCTGCCAACAGACAAACCAAACTTCGTGTGCGGTCCGGTACAGATTTGCTGGAAGAAGTTTGCGCGGTACTTTGATGTGGAAATCCGTGAGGTGCCGCTGCGTGGCGATGCCTTGGGACTGCTGCCGGCGGACCTGCGTGAATATTGCGACGAGAACACCATCGGGGTCGTAGCCACCCTGGGCGTGACGTTCACCGGCATCTATGAACCCGTCGCTGCCCTGGCTGCGGAGTTGGACGCGATGCAACGCGACCTCGGCCTGGATATCCCGATCCATGTTGACGCGGCGAGCGGTGGCTTTATTGCACCGTTTATCCAGCAAGAACTGGAGTGGGATTTCGTGATCGAGCGCGTCAAATCCATCAACGCTTCAGGCCACAAATATGGCTTGGCGCCGCTGGGCGTGGGTTGGGTCATCTGGCGCTCCACTGATGACTTGCCAGAAGAGCTGATCTTTTACGTGGACTATCTGGGCGGCAACATGGCGACCTTCGCGCTGAATTTCAGCCGACCCGGCGGTGAAATCATCGCGCAGTACTACAACTTCCTGCGGCTTGGACGCGACGGTTACACGCGCATTCAGCAGGCCTGTTCTGATACGGCGCAGTGGTTGGCGACAGAAATCCTGAAGTTCCCATCACTGGAACTGGTGTACGACGGGAAGGACGGCCTGCCAGCAGTTTGCTACAAGCTCAAGGACGGGATCGACCATGGCTTCACGCTCTATGACCTGTCGGAGCGCGTACGCATGCGCGGCTGGCAGATCGCCTCGTATCCGCTGCCGTCTGACCGCCAAAACATCGTGGTGCAGCGGGTTTTGGTGCGACATGGCGTGAGTCGCGACCTGGTTGCACTGCTGCTGGATGACCTGCGCAAAGCCCTGGCTTACCTGCAAAAGAACCGGGTCGAGCACTCTGATGCGGGACCCAGCTTCAGCCATGGCGCCATCGCGGCGCCGGTCATCCCGGCCGACACTCCGAACATCGCCTGATCGCACATCAAACTCACCGGGTCATCCAGGCCCGGTGCCTTAGCGTGACCAGACAGGTGCAAATCGACGTGAATGCTTTCTTTACCTTCCTGCAACACAACCCCTACATGCTTTTGTTCCTGGTCGTTGGCCTGTCCGTCTGGGTGGGACGGGGCACGATCAAGGGCTATGGGCTAGGCGCGGTGGCGGGAGCGATTGTCATCGGCTGCGCCATTGCAACCTGGGCGTCGTACTACGGCGTGCATTTCGAGCTGGATAACTTCACCAAGAGCCTTTTTTATTACCTGTTCATGTACGGAGTCGGGCTTCGAGTAGGTCCTTCGTTTATCAACAGCTTGAAAGGTGATGGCCTGAAGTTCACCTTCCTGGCCGTTCTTTCGTCGTTTCTGGGACTTGGCATCGTGGTGCTCGGGGTTCGGCTACTGGCCCTTCCGGTTGGCACGGCGGGTGGCATTCTCGCCGGTTCGCAAACCATGTCTGCCGCCATTGGCTCGGCCGAACAAGCGATCACCTCAGGAGTCGTAGCACTGCCCCCCGGCACAACGGCGGCAGCAGCAACGGCGATGATCGCGTTGTCCTATGGCATCACCTATATCTGGGGAACGGTCGGCATCATCCTGATCTGCAAATACCTGCCGCGCTGGTGGCGCGTCGATGCGCGCAAGGCGGCCAAAGATTATGAGATCGAGCACGGTGTGCCCAACGTCGATGACGCAGGGCTCAGCGGTTATCGGCCCTTCGATCTGCGCGCGTACCGATTGGAGAACAAGGAGTTGGCGGGCCAAAGCATCGCGCAGTTTCGCGAGCGGTTCGCGCTCTACCAGATCGAGAATGTGGAACGGGCTGACCAGTTACTCGGTGCCGATCCTGCGTTGGTGCTGCAATTGGGCGACGTGATTGCCCTTGGCGGCAGCCTGGATGCATTGACCGACCACATGGGCCTTATCGGCCCTGAAGTACCAGACGCCCGGGCGCTAAATATACCGCTGGATGAGGCGGTCATCCTGGTGACCCATCACGACGCCATAGGCAAGGCACTGAAGGATTTCAGCCAGTCGCCCATAGCAGGACAAGTCCAGCTGGTGGGTATTGAGCGCGGCGGTGCCCCCATTCCCATCGGTCTGGAAACTCGCTTGCAGCGACTGGATGTCATGCACCTGATCGGTCTGCGCAGCGCCATTGACAAAGCCACCACGCTGCTGGGTAAAGTGGCTCGGCCGAGTACCGCGACGGATCTGCTGACCCTGTCGCTCGGCATGATACTTGGCCTGTTGATCGGCCTGATTCAAGTGCCGGCGTTCGGCGCGGCCGTTGGCCTGGGCAACGCTGGGGGATTATTGGTCTCGGGGATTATTGTTTCGTCACTGGTGTCGCGGGTTCGGTTCTTCGGCAACACACCCAATGCTGCACGCAACATCCTCGAAGACATGGGACTGATCTTCTTTGTCGCGATTGTCGGTGTGAATGCGGGTGCGAATCTGGTGTCGCAAATCAGCGCAATCATCGCGTTGAAGATCTTTGTACTGGGCTTCGTAGCCTGCACGATTCCACCGTTTATCGTCTGGGCGGTGGGTTTTCATATCTTCAAAATCAACCCGGCGATTCTTATGGGCGGTGTGGCTGGCGCGCGCAGTCATTCCGGGCCGGCGCGTGAAGCGGCGAAAGAAATCGACAGCACCGTGCCCTGGATTGGCTTCCCGGTGGCCTATGCGGTGTCCGGCATCTTGCTGACGGTCTTTGGATACTTCGCGATGGTATTGGCGCAGTAGTGATTTTTTCCGAGCCGACAGGAGGTGCTGCACGCCATAGCTGTATTTATATACAGTATTAGCCTGCGATCTCGTGTCGCGCCTGGCTGAATCAGTCCAATCCTGCAGGTGATTTTTATGTGTGGCGGCGTCGAAGCCAAAGACAAGGAACGCGCCTATGAGGCGTTCAAGATCTACTTTCCCAATCCCAAAGCGGCCTTCCCGGTCATGCTCGAAGACGGCACGGACCTGGGCTGGGTGCCTTGGGGTCGCAGGAAAGAACAACCCGGCAATGGCCCGCAGGGTGGCTGGGCGAAACGCGAGACGGTTGAGCGCGGCGGCTGGGCGCAATACCACCCGCAGCGAGCGTTTGCGTTGGTCAGCCGGTACATGGAGAAGGACGCCGAACGTGTTTCCCACTGGTTCGACGTCAATGACCGCTACGGCCTGGAATGCCTGGTGATCGGCGAAGGCGATCAGCGTCGGGCCTACGTCGTGACCTCAGCCCCGCCCGCTGAACATGCCGCGATACACGACCGCTGGCCGGTGCTCAAGAAGCTGCCGGAGTGATGCCCCCTCGCCTGTCAGCGCAACACGCTAACCGGCAACGACCGCCGAACGTCGTTTGCCGTAGACCAGCAGCCCGCTCAGTACGATCAACGCCATACCGAACACCGATGAAACCACCGGGTAGCCACCGAACAACAACACCCCATAGGCCGTTGCGAAGATGATTTGCAGATAGCCCAGCGGCGCCAGCACCGTTGACGACGCGTAGGCATAGGATTTTGCCAACAGAAAATGCGCCGACAGCCCCAAACATCCCAACACCAACAGCAAGCACCACTCAAACCCATTGGGAGCCGCCCAATAGAAAGGCACCACCACGCTCAGGATGGCGGTGCAGAAAACGCCCACGTAGAAACTGCAGACTGACGGGCTGTCGGACTCACCCGCCAGTTGAGTCAACAGTTGATAGATGGCAAAGAAGAAGGCGGACGCCAACGGGAATAGCATCCACAGCGAGAACGCATCGCTGGCCGGATTGATGATCACCAGCACGCCGATGAAGCCGACGACCACCGACAGCCATTGAAGTCGGTCGGCCTTGATGCCAAACAACAGCGGCGACAAGATCGTCACGAAAGCCGGTGCCAGAAACACCAGCGCGGTCGATTCCGCCAGGGGCACATGGGTCAGACCAAACAGAAAAGTCAGGCTGTCCCCCAGCAAACAAACCGCGCGAAGCAGATGCAGCCACGGCCGTCGGGTATAAAAAACCTGGGTGCTTTTACTGCGCAGGATGACCGCCGTGACCAACAGGGTATGAACCAGATAACGCACCCACGCGACGAAAATGACCGGCAGGACAAAAATGAGCGTCTTGGAAATCGCGTCGTGGCTGGCAAACACCAGCGCCACACTCGCCATCAACCACATACCGATGACATGCCGGTGAGAAAGACTGGAAGCGGTCATCGCAGGCCTTGTAATAATGAGTTTCAACAGAACAGACGGCGACGTTATCACAGCGCCTTTGCACATCCAGCGCTCGTTAACGGGCCAGTCTTTTTTCTTTGGACGGTCGATGACCGAAGAATGCGCTGTAGCATTTGCTGAAGTGGCTCGGCGATACGAAACCGCAGGCTACCAGCACTTCCACTTGAGACATCTGGGTGTGTTGCAGCAACCGGCGGGCTTCGGTGATGCGCAGCTCCAGGTAATAGCGCTGCGGTGTCGTGCCCAGTTGCTCCCTGAACAGGCGCTCAATCTGACGCCGCGATCGACCGGCATAAGTCGCCAGCTGGTCCATTTCCAGGGGCTCCTCAAGGTTGGCGTCCATGAGGTTGACGACTTCGCGCAGCGGCGCGCTCAGGGACAGATGCGCGGAGGTCTTGATGCGCCGATAGCGCGACTCTTCAAAGGACAGAATGTCCTCGATGCCGTCCACCAGTGCTTTGTCGTGCAGGCCTTTGATCCACTGGAGCGCCATGTGGAACGCGCCCGCCGGGCTCGACGCGGTGAGTCGGTTGCGGTCGATCACGAACGCTTCGCTGGTCACTTGCGTCACCCTGGAAATCTCCGCCAGCGCCGGGCGATGCTCCGGATGAATCGCACAGCGATAACCGTCCAGCAACCCCGCCATCCCCAAAAACCATGAGCCGTTCCACAGCCCCGCCAGCGCAGTGCCGTTATCCGAGGCGGCCTGCAGCAAGTCGGTCAGTGGGTCGCTGGGTTTGAGTTCGGTTCGGTACCCGCCGCAGATCACCAGCAGGTCCAAGTCCTGAATCGCGGCAAGCTCGATTCGCGTATCCGGGCGGATGATCAAACCCAGGTCGCTCACGACCTCCCCATCCTGCAACCCGAACGTTCGGGTAGAGAACAATCCCGGCCTCAGCAGGTTCGCCGTGACGATCGTATCCAGCGCTTGAGTGAATGCCGGCAGAGAGAAGTGTTCGAGCAGCAGAAACCCGGCTCGCGCATGGGTGCCGGACTGCTTGCAATCATCGTCCACATAACGAAGATTTTTGCCCTGCATGCCGCCGCTGAATTGACGCCGTTCGATCATGTTTGCCTCAGGGCTCTCATTCGGGAAGTGATGAAGCTGCGCAGCGAAAAAACCTCGAACTTGGCCAAGGCGGTGTTATCCAAAGTTCAGGTCAACCGAGGATAAACAACATGAGCAACAACGAAAGCACTCGCGATACAGCACCGGCAGAAGATCTGCGTGCAGGCATCCCAATTGACTCATCCGGCAACCAGGTCAACGTAGTCGAGCGCGACATCGAGGACACCGACGACGACACCCGAGCCGTGGATGAAACCATCACCCCCACTTCGACCCGCGCCAAAGAGCAGGATGCCGAAACCCTCAAGCAGAAAACGGCCGAGATCGAACGCAAAGTGGCTGATGGCAACTGAGTCAGCTGATCGCAGCGCTTAACCCTCACCTGCGCTGCAATCTCAACGCCAGAGACGCGACATTTCGTTGCGTCTCTGGCGTTTTTCATCCTGCCGGTCATGGCAATCATGTAATCATCTGTATCAATTTACGCCTTGCTACGGAACTAGCCCGCGCGACATCGCCCTAAGCCACGTTGGCGTAGTGGCATCACGCTGGTTTCCCTGCTCGTTGCGACTCCCACGCTCCTGGCCGATGCGTTAACTGCCAACGCCGCCCCTGTGTCTTATCCACGATCGCGATCAACTAGGATTTTGCATTTCATGTCTTCGATTTCCCCGTCGGCGAGCCCGACTCGTCAGGATGCCAAACCCGCCTCAGCGGGCCGGCTGGTCTTCATCTCCGTGCTGGTCGCGACCATGGGCGCCCTGGCTTTTGGTTACGACACGGGAATCATCGCCGGTGCCTTGCCATTCATGACGTTGCCGGTCGATCAAGGCGGCCTGGGCCTCAATGCCTTCAGCGAAGGGCTGGTTACTGCCTCGCTGATTCTCGGTGCGGCGGTCGGCTCCCTTGCCAGCGGCTATATTTCTGACCGCTTCGGCCGTCGCCTGACCCTGCGCATGTTGTCCCTGTTGTTCATTCTTGGCGCGCTGGGCACGGCTACTGCGCCGACGATCCCGTTCATGATTGCCGCTCGTTTCTTGCTGGGCATCGCTGTGGGCGGCGGGTCGGCCACGGTGCCGGTGTTCATCGCCGAAATCGCCGGCCCTTCACGAAGGGGGCGACTGGTCAGCCGCAACGAGCTGATGATTGTCAGCGGGCAATTGCTGGCCTACGTCTTGAGCGCTTTGATGGCGGCACTGCTGCACACACCGGGGATCTGGCGCTACATGCTGGCGATTGCCATGGTGCCGGGGGTCTTGCTGCTGGTCGGGACGTTCTTTGTCCCTGCCTCACCACGCTGGTTAGCGTCCAAAGGCCGCTTTGACGAGGCCGAGGAAGTGCTTGAGCAACTGCGCGACACCAAGGCCGACGCCCAGCGTGAAATCGAGGAAATGAAAGCCCAGGACAAGAAAAACCGCGAGCGTCCGTCGGTTAAAGAGCTGTTGCGCCAGAGCTGGGTGCTCAAGCTGCTGTTGATTGGTATCGGGCTGGGCTTCACCGCGCAGTTCACCGGGGTCAATGCGTTCATGTATTACACCCCGATCATTCTCAAGAACACCGGCATGGGCACCAACGCCGCGTTGACCGCCACCATCGGCAACGGCGTGGTCTCGGTGATCGCAACGCTGCTGGGGATCTGGGCTATTGGGCGTTACGGTCGTCGTCACTTGCTGATGACCGGGCTGGTCGCTGTGGTACTGGCGCAAGTGGCACTGGGTTGCGTGCTTGAGTTCATGCCGCAGAACCTCACCCAGAGCTACGCCGCCCTCGCCTGCATTCTGCTGTTTCTGCTGTTCATGCAGATGTGCATTTCGCCGGTGTACTGGTTGCTGATGTCGGAACTGTTCCCGATGCAGGCTCGTGGTTTGTTGACCGGCACAGCGGTGTCGATGCAGTGGATCTTCAACGCCACCGTGGCGTTCACCTTCCCGATCGCCCTGGAATACCTGGGCAACCCGACGTTTTTCGTGTTTGCAGTAATCAACGTCGGCTCATTGCTGTTTGTGTTCTTCTGCTTGCCGGAAACCAAAGGCAAATCCCTGGAAGAAATCGAAAAACACATGAAGAAAGAGCTCTGAGGGCTTAAGGACACGGCGCGTCCGGGGCAGCGTTCCCACGAGGGTGGGAACGATCAATCCATGATGAAACGAGAGGTATCCATGCAAGCACTGGCCATCAGTCAAATCACCACTTCGCCGCTGTCGATCGAAGACGATCTTGCCCTGTGCCAGCGCCTTGGCTGCGCGTTGGAGATTGCCGAGAAAAAGCTCTCTGCCGATCCGTCAAAGGCGAAGGATCAACTCGCACTCATCAGGGACAGCGGCGTGAGGATCACCTCGATCCAGCCCCGCACGCTGACGATATTCCCATCGGCCTCCGCGCCTGAGCCGCAATCTCCCGAAGCACGGCTGGCAGAGCTGATGTCATCTGTGGATCTGTTCAGCCAGTTTTGGCCGGGTTTGCCGCTGGTGACCAACACTGGCGCGGATGCCACTGGCAACGAAGCCCGAGTGTGGGCGGGCTGCGTCGAGCACTATCGCACGTTGGCGGCGCACGCCCATGACCGCGGAATGTGCATTGCGCTTGAGGCCTTGGGCCCGTCGCTGATGAACAGGAATTCCATTTTGTTTACCTTGGGTCAGGCACAGGAAATGGTCAACGAGGTTGACCACCCAGCCTTTGGCCTCTGCCTGGACCTCTACAACAGCTGGCAAGACCCCGCGCTTTCAGTTGCCATCGAGCACTGCAAAAAACTGTTCATCGTGCAGCTGGCAGATTGGCGCAGACCGCGCTCCCTCCACGACCGCCGAGTGTTGGGCGATGGCGAAATCGCGCTACAAAGCCTGCTGCAGAACATCGCTGACGCGGGCTATACCGGCGATTGCGTGCTGGAGATATTTTCAGAGTCGGTGCCGGATTCGTTGTGGGAAAGCAAAGACACCATCATTGAGGCCGTCGAACGCAGCATCCAGGCTTATGACGCCATCCGCGCGCAGATGAGGTATAGCTGACACAACGCAATCGCAGCCTTCGGCAGCTCCTACTGGGTACGTGTCCACCGCACATTGGCAAACCCGTGGGAGCGGACCTGTCCGCGAAAGCTATTATCCAGGCGAGGGAGATGCGCTGAATGTACCGCCATCTTCGCGAACAGGTTCGCTCCCACTAAGAATTGCAGCGCCGTTTGGGGCTTGAATTGAATTCGGCAAGCCAATTGCAGGTCATAGATACACGGCGGGCTTGAACGACGCCGATGAAGCGTCACCGCAGCCAATCGCCGATAGCGAATCAATAAGGAAATGCCTGATGACCGGGATACAAGTCACGATCCAAGACTGGGATGGCGATGGCGCCATCAAAATTCCAGATGCCGTGCTCCAGGAATTGGGCGTGGATGTGGGCTCGACCCTTTTCTTCGTCGATATCGACGTCGAGAAACACACGCTCACCCTGTCCACCACCCCGAAAGTCCGGGATCGGGTGGACGAACTGGCGGACCGTCTGGAAGACATGAACCAGAAGTCCTCGCTGCAATACCGCACCTGAATCCAGCGAGAAAAGCCGGGTCAACACCCCCGCTTCATCCAAAGCAAAACGCTCACGCCCCCCCCAAAAAGGGCCGTGAGCGTTTTGCGTTGTGGCATTTACAAACGCTGAGCTACACCACCCGTCTGCTCCGAGGGCTTGTCCCCGGGAATGGCTGACAGCGGCTCGATCTTGCCGACGATGAACAGGTAACTGAAGGCCCCCAGCAGCGCAAACGCACCGGCGGTCAACAGTGGCGCGGTAAACGACCCGTTGCCGATCACCAGCATGAAGCCCGTGAAGGTGGTGATGAAAATACCCGCCGTGTTCGACGCAAAGTTCTGAATGCCACCAATCGAGGCCACATGGGACGGCGTTGGCGCGACATCTGCGGGCAGGCACCAGATGCTGGCACCGGCGAACGCGAGGCTCGCGTAAGCCAGACTGAAAAAGCCAAGCATTGCGTATGTGCTTTCGGTGAACACCGAAAGGGAAATACTCGACGACATCAGCATGCCACCGACGATGCAGGTTTTACGCGCCGCCGTCAGACTCCAGCCACGACGGTACAGCGCGTCGGAAGTCAGCCCGCCAATCCAGCCGCCGAGGATAGAGGCCACCGCCGGAATGGTCCCCAGCGTCCCGAGAGACTTGAGGGAAAAGCCGCGTTCCTGCACCAGATAGGTCGGAAACCAGGTGATGAAAAAGTAGATCACGAAGTTCAGGCAGAAAAACCCGAGCATCATTCCCCACAGGGTGCGATGACGGAACAGCGACGCCCACTTGATTTTGGGTTGCACTGCCAGCGCTGCTGCCTTGTTGGCATCGTTCTGCTCGATGGCCGCGACCGCGCTGGGTTCCTTGTAGATCATGAACCAACCCACCACCCAGATGATGCCCACGGCGCCTGTGATGATGAACGAAGCGCGCCAGCCCCAGAGCTCGATGATCAACGCGACGACCGGAATCGACAATGCCGACCCGACCCGCGAGCCACTGTCGAAAATGCTGGTAGCGAAGCCTCGTTCTTTGACATCGAACCACTGGCTGACGATTTTGGCGCAGGAAGGATAAGCCCCCGCCTCGCCAACGCCGAGCATCAGCCGGCACCCGAACATCGAGGCCAGGCTGTTGGCCCCGGCAGTGGCGGCGGTAAACAGCGACCACCAGGCCACCGCCAGTGGCAGCGCAATTTTTGCGCCCACTTTGTCGACGAACCAGCCGAACGGCATTTGCATCAGTGCGTAGGTCCAGAAAAATCCGCTGAGCAACAGGCCCATTTGTCCGGGGCCAAGGCCTAGTTCTTTCTGGATGTAGGGGGCGGCCACCGCGAGGTTGGCCCTGTCTATGTAGTTGATTGCGACCGCGAGGAAGCACAGAAATATTACCAACCAGCGCCCTTTCTGCATGGCGAGTCCTCCGTAATTATTTTTATGAGTAAGACTGCTTTGAAGCTTCAGCGCGTGTGACGGGCCATGGAACAGAAAGCCTCAATTGGCCTGACCAAATCGCTGATACGGGCCGATACTAGACCGCAAAACCGGCAATTGGAAAGCCTGAAGCCCATTTTATGTTCTCTTTTTTCATCAGCGGTCATGACTTTCCTATTTTGGCCTGACCAATCTATACTCGGTTTCGCTTCGCCCGGCCGGGTTGCTTGCAGCGCTGGACGATCGTCCGGCAAGCCTGCCCCGCGCAGCATTGGCTATCAGAACAATAAGGAATTGCCCATGAAGATGACTTTCCGCTGGTATGGCGACAGCGACCTGGTAACCCTGCAATACATCCGGCAGATCCCGGGCATGACCGGTGTGGTGTCGGCCATTTACGACGTGCCAGTGGGCGAGGTCTGGCCGATTGAACGTATCGCCGCGCTCAAGGCCAACGTCAACGCCCACGGTCTGGATCTGGACGTTATCGAAAGCGTTCCCGTCCACGAAGACATCAAGCGTGGCCTGTCGAACCGCGATCAACTGATCGAAAACTACTGCCAGACGCTGCGCAATCTCGCGGCCTGCGGGATCAAGGTGGTCTGCTACAACTTCATGCCGGTGTTCGACTGGACCCGCTCCACACTGGAAAAGCTGCTGCCCGACGGCTCCACCACACTGGCGTTCGACGTGTCGGTGATCGAGCAGATCAACCTGGATGACGGCCTGACCCTGCCCGGCTGGGACGTCAGTTACGAGCCTGCCGCGCTCAAGGCCTTGCTCGCTGAATACGCCGAGGTCGACGAGGAAACGCTGCGCCAGCGCCTGGCGTATTTTCTGGAGCGAGTCATTCCGGTGGCCAGTGAAGTGGGCATCAAAATGGCCCTGCATCCGGACGATCCACCGCGACCGATTTTTGGTCTGCCACGGGTGGTGAAAAATCGCGAAGACCTTACCCGTGTGATGGCGATGGTCGACGATCCGGCCAATGGCCTGACGCTGTGTTCGGGCTCGCTGGGTGCTGATCTGGGCAATGACATTCCTTCGCTGGTGCGTGAATTTGGCGGCCAGGGGCGCATCCATTTCGCCCATCTGCGCAACGTGAAAGTGACCGAAGCCGGGGATTTCTACGAAACCGCGCACCGCTCCGAAGACGGCTCGCTGGACATGGCCGAGATCGTCAAGGCCTACGTCGAGACGGGTTTTGAAGGCTATTACCGCCCCGACCACGGCCGCATGATCTGGGGGGAAACCGGCAAACCCGGTTATGGCCTGTACGACCGCGCGTTGGGTGCGGTGTACCTGAACGGATTGTGGGAAGGGATCAGGAAGGCGATGCCAAGGTGATGACTACCTCTGTAGGAGCGAACTTGTTCGCGAGGGCTTTACGCGGTTTGCCTGACACGCCGCCTCGCGAACAAGTTCGCTCCTACAGCGATTGCGCAAGATATTAGATTTGCGTGATACCTCAAAGCCGTGGGAGCGGACCTGTCCGCGAAGGGGCCCGTACAGACTGCAGATTTCTATCGCTAGGGAAATAGCTTTCGCGGACAGGTCCGCTCCCACGGGAAATGCGCTCGTCCTACAGCGATTGCGCAAGATATTAAATTTGCGTGATACCTCAAAGCCGTGGGAGCGGACCTGTCCGCGAAAGGGCCCGTGTAGACGGCACATTTCTATCGCCAAGAAAATAGCTTTCGCGGACAGGTCCGCTCCCACGGGAAATGCGCTCGTCCTACAGGGATTGCGTTTGATATTGGATTGGCGTGACAGCTCAAATCCGGGGGAGCGGACCTGTCCGCGAAGGGGCCCGTACAGACTGCAGATTTCTATCGCTCGGGAAATAGCTTTCGCGGACAGGTCCGCTCCCACGGGAAATGCGCTCACCGACTCGATCTTGATCGTTGCCAGGCGTCGTAACGATTTGCGATACAGGCTTCAATCCCCCGCCGAATTAACCTCGGCATCCATCCCTTCCAGCCAGCGTTCTTCGGATTTTCGCAGGTGCTGGCGCATGGCGGTCTGGGCGCCGATCAGGTCGCGGGCTTGCACTGCGCGCAAGATGGCTTCGTGTTCGGTGACGGCGGTGGCCCAGGTCTGGCGGTTTTCAGAGTGTTCGCTGATGTGCGCCGACAGCGGGCTATAGCGCTCCTCGAACAGTGACGTGATGATCCGCACCAGCGTCGAGTTACCGCTCATCTTCGCCAGCCGCTGGTGGAATTTGCGATCGTCCTCAAGGGCCGGAACGCCCTTCTCCACGCCTTCGCGCATCTTGTCGATGCACGCCTGCAAATAGCGGTAGTCAGCCTTGCTGCCGTGCAGACAGGCCAGCATCACGCAGTCGCCTTCAATCAGCGCGCGGGCTTGCATCAATTCAGACGGGCTTTCGCCCAGGGTGAGGGTTTTGCCTTTGACGCCCAGCAAGTGCTCGCAGACGTAGATGCCCGAGCCCATGCGGATCTCAACGCTGCCTTCGATCTCCAGGGCAATCAGCGCTTCACGCAAGGACGGCCGCGACACGCCCAGCAGTTGCGCCAGATCGCGCTCAGGCGCCAGGCGCGAACCGGGTTTGATGTCGTGCTTGCGGATATGTTCGCGCAAACGGTCGGCGGTGATCTGATAAAGGCGGCGTTCGGCAGGAGGGTTTGGCGCGGTCATGAATCGGGTTCCGAGGGACTGCGCCGGAGCATATCACAGCTCCCCGCACCCGCTGCGAGGAGCTTCTGCCGACGATTTCCCCTCAACAATCCCACGCCAAAACGATGCGGGAGACTACATCACGGCACCCAGTTGCCAAGGCACGAATTCGTTATCGCCCAGCCCGTTTTCCTCGCTGCAGCTCTGGCGTCCCGAAGCCGTTTCAATCATCAGCCGGAACAGCCGCTCCCCCGCCGCTGCCACCGATTCGGAGCCATCGACCACGGTGCCCGCGTTGAAATCCATGTCCAGGGTCATGTGCTCGAACAGTTTGGTGTTAGTTGCCAGTTTCAACGACGGCACCGGTTTGCAGCCGTAGGTCGAACCGCGCCCGGTGGTAAAACAGATCAGATTGGCGCCGCCTGCAACCTGACCTGTAGCCGACACCGGGTCATAACCGGGCGTATCCATGAACACCAAGCCCTGGGCATCGACAGACTCTGCGTACAAGTACACCCCCATCAGCCCGGTGGAGCCCGCTTTCGCCACCGCACCGAGGGATTTTTCAAGAATCGTGGTGATGCCGCCCACCTTGTTCCCCGGTGAAGGGTTGTTGTTCATGTCGCCGTCATGCTGGCGCACGTAATCCTCCCACCAACGGATGCGCGACATCAGCCGATCAGCGATCTGCGCCGACGCGGCTCGGGCGGTAAGCAGGTGTTCGGCGCCATAGATTTCCGGGGTTTCCGACAGAATCGCCGTGCCGCCATGGCGCACCACCCGATCAACCGCGGCGCCCAGTACCGGATTAGCGCTGATCCCGGAATAGCCATCCGAGCCGCCGCACTGCAAACCGACCGTGAGATGGCTCAACGGCGCAGGCGTGCGTTGCGCGGTGTTGACGATGGGCAGCATATGTTGGATCAGGGCAATGCCGTCGCGCACGGTTTCCCGCGTGCCGCCGGAGTCCTGAATGATCAGGCTGGCCAGCAACTGAGGCGCGCGCGGGCTCAGCTCTTCCATCAGCGGCGTGATCTGATTGACCTCACAACCGAGCCCTATCATCAGCACACCCGCAAAGTTGGGATGATTGGCATACCCGCGCAAAGTGCGCTTGAGGATGTCGATGCCCTCGCCTTTCGCCCCCATGCCGCAACCGCTGCCATGGGTAATAGCCACCACGCCGTCAACGTTGGGCCAGTCTGCCAGCGCGTTGCCCTTGAAGGCCTCGGCGATGGCTTTGCACACCGTGGCAGAACAGTTGACGCTGGCAATCACTCCGATGAAATTGCGCGTGCCCACACGACCGTCATCGCGCCAATAACCGTCGAACGTCAGCGCAGCGGCGGCAGGTGACGTCGGCACATACAGCGTGCCGGATTCATGCTCGGAGGCGCCGCTGGACATTTCCAGGTTGTGCACATGCACGTGATCACCGGGACTGATGGCAAGGTTCGCAACGCCGATCACCTGAGCGTATTTGCGCACTACCGAGCCCGCCTCGACGCCGCGCAGGGCGATTTTGTGGCCGGAGGGAATGTCGGCCAAGGCGGTGACTGTCACGCCGTCGGCACTGGCGGTTTGCCCTATCGCAATATCCTGCCGCGCAACCGCTACATCGTCGCCCGCCGACAGCACGATCAAAGACGCTGTTTGTTCAGTCATGTGCGTTCCTCGTTTCAGCCAGCGCGGCCTTGAGTCGAGGTTGCGCCAGATCAGGTACCAACCGGCCTGCCAACTCCACAACCGGGAGAAAGCGGCGGCGTTTTTTTTCTGCATGGTTTTGCGCGATATCAGCGATGCGGTGCTGCAAAAACGGATTGAGGAAGCGATCGCGCACCGACGTCAGGTAATCCCGCGCCTGCGCCTGATGACCTTGCGCGGCGAACACCGGCAACACTTCCTGCTCCCACAGACTTTCCAGCCCGTCGCGCAGCGTTGGATCATTCATCGCCTGATGCACTGTTTCGTCCGGCGCCCGCGAATCTTCGCGCCAGCGCTCGGCCAGCCAGGTATGCCCCAGGTTGAGCATGAACAGCTTGAACTGCTCGTAATGATCCAACTGATCGGTCACGACGATTGCCGGGTGGGTGCAGGGCAAAACCAGACCCGCCTGCCGCTCGATCGCCCACAGCGCGTAGGGCTCAGCGATGGCGCCGACCGGCTCGATGGGCTGCGAAACGATGCGGTCCACCAGCGAATTGGCCCAGCGGCAGGTGTCATGCAGGTAAGTGATAAAGGAAGGATCGAGGGCCCACTGGCGGGCGATGCTGATGATCAGGTCACGCAGGACATCGCCGTTGCGCGACACCAATTCACACGGAAACAACGACAACGGCGCCTCGGAGTTGGCCTGCCAGCGGCCGTGCAACAACACCAGCAACTTGGCCGGAAAACTGATCGGCGCCGCCGCGTCATCCGCTAGCAGCCCGGACGTGTCGGCGTCGCTTAATACGTAGCCGCGATCCCCGGTATTGGAGATCACCACCTGCACGTCGCGCAGCATGGCCTGCCGGATCAGTTGCCAGTCCTGCCCTGCGTTCAGCGCTCCATTGATCGACGAAGACCAGCGTGGTTCATCGATCACCTGGCCGTTGTCCATGCCCTGAATCCGCACCGGATAGCCCGCGCCCGATGCCAGCGCCTTGGTGCGCTCGGTGCTGGCCGGGTTGTCGGTGGTTTGCACCACGGTCACTCGGCCCAGCGCTTCGCCTCGCCCCAGTGCTTCGGAAATGAACAGGTCGGCATGGGCCTGCAAAAAGCGGCTGGTGCCAAACTGCAGGATCGGCGCAATGTTTGAATCGCTCATCGCCCGGCCCTCAGCATTCGACAATGGCTTTAACCACGCCCTGGGACGGGTCCAGCAGCGTGGTGAACTGCGTCGTCACCTGGTCCAGCGTCATGCGATGGGTGTTCAGCGCCGCGTCCGGGATCAGCCCGTCACGCAGGCATTGCTCGACGTAGCGAAAGTCTTCGACTGTGGCGTTGCGGCTGCCCATCAACGTGGCTTCGCGCTTGTGGAATTCGGGGTCGGAGAAACTGATGGTGTCGCGCACGATGGACACCAGCACGTATTTGCCGCCGTGGGCGATGAACTCGAATCCGCGCTCCATGGCCTTGGCGTTGCCGGTAGCGTCGAACACCACGTCAAAGAACTCGCCGTGGGTCAGGTCTTCAAGCTGCTGTTTATCGGTATCGCCGATCAGCACGGCGCTGTCCACGTGCAGGTGTTGCTTGCAGAACGACAGCCGATCTTCGCGGGTGTCGAGCACGGTCACTTTGGCGCCACGCAGGCGGGAGAAAATTGCCACCGCCATACCGATCGGCCCGGTGCCGACCACTAACGCGCGCTGGTCTTTCTGGATGTCCGAGCGCCGCACCGCGTGGGCGCCAATGGACAGGAATTCAATCATCGCCGCCTGGTCCAGCGTCACGCCGTTGGCCTTGAGCACGAAGGCATGGGGCAGGCTCAGGTATTGGGTGAATGCGCCGTCGCGATGCACGCCCAGTACTTGAATGCGCACGCAGCAGTTGGTTTTGCCCTGACGGCAGGCGATGCAGTTGCCGCAGGACAGGTACGGCATCACGTACACCAGATCGCCCGGCTCCAGCCCGCTGCCCGCCTCGCTTTCCTCGACGATGCCGGAGAACTCATGGCCCATGACGCGTGGGTATTCAAGAAAAGGCTGATTACCGTTGAAGATGTGCAGGTCAGTGCCGCAGACCCCGACGCGTTTGATTCTGACCAGGGTTTCTCCCGATGCGCGTTCTGGCTTGGGGCGATCCTGGGCCAGCAGTGAACCGGGTTTTTCGCAGACGACTGTAAGCATGACTTTTCTCCAGACCAGGCATGCCGTGAGCGGCGATGGCACAAGGGCCATCGGCTTGCGGGAGTGATCTCTTGTTGTTGTGATCCTGGGGGCGCGGCCTGATGCAGGGCTACAGGTCCAGACGCCGTCGGGAAAAAGCTACACAGCCGAAACAATATTGGCAAGACCAATTAAATTTAAAAGTAATTGGCCTGACCAGATTGCCAAAGTTGATGGCCGCTGTTCAGGAGCTTAAATAGCTCAATGGCAGCTCGGTGGTTGATTTGATCTGCTCCATGGCGAAGCTCGAGCTGATGTCGGTGATGCCGGGCAAACGGATCAATCGTTTGTATACCGCGTCGTAGCCGGCGATGTCCGGCACCACCATGCGCAGCATGTAATCGGTGTCGCCCGCCATGCGGTAGCACTCCACCACTTCCGGCAGTGTGGCCATCAACGCGTGAAAGCGCTCCAGCCATTCGGCGTTGTGCTGATTGGTGCGGATCGCGGCGAACACCGTGACCGTCACCTTCAGTTGCTTGGGGTCGAGCAACGCCACACGTTGCCGGATGATGCCCTGCTCTTCCAGCTTCTGGACCCGTCGCCAGCAGGCCGTGCTGCCCAAGCCAATCGCATCGGCTATCTCGACAATGGGCCGGGTACAGTCGGTTTGCAGGATGCTCAGAATCGCCTGATCGAACTTATCCAAGAAGCGTGCTCCGGTGGATGTAAAGGGCCGGGTTATGCCAATTGAGCACAACGATAAGCCAGAATGAACGGTCGCTGGATTGAGATTCCGTTAAAACGGTCCAGGAGCGAAATATATTCGTATTTATCTGCTTCAGGACGGCCACTTATCAATTTTTTTCCGGGTTGACGCTAGTAACCTTTTTACATCTTCAGACAGCGCAGGCCGATCATGTCCAATCTCCCCCTCTATTTCGATTACGCAGCCACCACGCCTGTCGACGACCGCGTCATCCAGCACATGGTCACGTGCCTCGGCAAAGAAGGCACTTTCGGTAACCCAGCTTCCAATTCCCACACCTATGGCAACCAGGCCCGCCAAGCCGTTGAGCTGGCCCGCCGGCAAGTGGCTGAGCTGGTAGGCACCCAGGCGCAAGCACTGGTCTGGACCTCTGGCGCGACAGAATCCAACAACCTGGCGATCAAGGGCGTTGCCTCAGGCGGCGAGCCGAACCGCCGCCACCTCATCACCAGCCGCATCGAACACAAAGCCGTCATCGACACCGTGCGCCAACTGGAACAGGCCGGTCATCCGGTGACCTGGCTTGAACCGGACGCTCAGGGCCTGATCCAGCCCGAGGCAGTACGCCAGGCATTGCGCGCCGACACGCTGCTGGTGTCGCTGATGCTGGTCAACAACGAACTGGGCACCTTGACCGACATTGCCAGCATCGGCCGCCTCGTTCGTGAACACGGGGCTATTTTTCATGTCGATGCCGCCCAGGGCACCGGCAAGGTCGCCATCGATCTGAGCAGCCTGGACGTTGATCTGATGTCCTTCTCGGCGCACAAAACCTACGGCCCTAAAGGCATCGGCGCCTTGTACATTGGCGAACGTGCATGGCCGCTGCTGGATGCACAGATGCACGGCGGCGGGCATGAGCAGGGGTTTCGTTCCGGCACTCTGGCGACGCATCAGATCGTTGGCATGGGCGCCGCGTTTGCGTTGTCCAGCGCCGAGATGGTTGAAGAAACCCGACGCATCAGCGCGCTGTCTGCACAATTGCGCGACGGTCTGCTGAAGCTACCCGGCGTCACGCTCAATGGCTGCGCGCAACAACGCATCCCTCACACGCTGAACATCTGCGTCGACAGCCCGGGCTTCAATGTCATGAGCCTGTCCCATGCGCTGGCGGTGTCTTCTACCTCGGCCTGCAACTCGGCCGCCGGTGGCGCTTCCCACGTGTTGTTGGCGTTGGGTCTGAGCCCTGAGAAGGCGGCGACCGGCGTGCGCCTGAGCCTTGGCCGATACACCCAGGCCGAAGATGTGGAGAAGGCGATCGAGGCCTTGAGTACGTGCGTTGTCAGTCAGCCAACGTTCTGGTAATCCAGCCTTCTCGCGGGAAAGTAGCCTCTACAGGCTACTTTGGCGAAAGTAGCCTGTAGAGGCTACTTTTCGGATTTCTGCCCTTGGTTCAACCCGCTGCCAGCACCAGCAGTTTCGACACCACCAGACCTATTCCGATGCTGGTGGTGAAACTCAGCAGCGTCCCCAACAGCACGTATTCGCTCAGCGCACGTTGCTCGATGCCTTTGATGTCGTTGAAACGCAGAATGCTTTTTGCCGTGAGCAAAAAGCCGATGGCTTCCCATTGCTTGAGCAGGACGAAGGTCAAAATCAGCACCCGCTCAAGGTAGCCGATCAGGGTGCCAGCGCTTTTCAGTGTGCCCTGAGTGTTGACCGATGCCAGCCACGGGCTGAGGACCGAGCCAATTACCACCGACGATGGCTTGAGCACCAACACATAGCCCAGCAGCAGCAAAAGGTTGTGCGGGTTGAGCATCTCTTTCAGAAACACCCACGCTGCGGGCCATTCAGCCTGAGCCGTTAGCCAGATTGCGCCGATGACCGCCAGGTTGATCGCATAGCGCAGCGCGAAAGCGAACTTCCAGGTCGTCTTGCCCGTCAGCCAGCGAGTGAAGGCCCAGCACGCACCGACCGCGAGCCCTGCCATTAGTGAAAATCCAGCGCTGTGCCCGAACAGGTGAATCACTGAACCGAAGACCAGTGTGAACGCAGCCACGGTGATCAAAGCCAGTCCCAAACCTCTGGGGCGTCTTGCTTTGGCGCGCCATGCCGAGGACAGATAATCGAGGCCGATGTGGGCCAGGATCAACAACAGCAGCAAAACCTGCGCATCACGCATCGGGTATCTCCTTGATCCATTGGCTGATGCTTTTGAGGTATCGATCCAGCAGACGGGCCTGGGCACGGTTCAAGGTTTTGTTGACCGTGACCCGGGATTTGCCCAACGCCTGGGCAATGGTTTCCTGGTCAGAATCCTCAAGCAGGTGCAGGCAATAGGTTTGCGCCTCGACGATGGTCCACTTATCCAAAGTTGCGGCGACGAATTCGGTGCTCAGCTCGGCGCGCTCGGCAAACCGCTCGTCGCTGCAGAACACTGCCAGCGTGGCCTTCTTCATGCCATCCAGACCCTGGCCGGACAAGACAAACGCTTCGCCATAATTGCCCTTTGACTCGGCGGCACCAATGCCCACCGCTACGCGAGCGTCCCAGCGCTCTTTATCAGGGCTGGCGCCGATCAGACCCGCTCGTATGGCCAACGCGCAGTGCAGGGCCTGACTGGCATCCTTGAGCACCACCTGAAAACCATCGCCGCGATAGGTCTGGGCCTTGAAGCCGTAGATGTTCTTGAGGCCCGCCAGGACTTTCTTAAGCCCGGCGAGGTAAGCCTGGGTGTCGCCCACCGATCGTGAATGAATCAAATCACCGGTCAGCACCGCTTTAATCGTCATGGAAATATCCTGAATCACCGCCGCTATGACGTCACTATAGGCCAGATCAGCAGAAAAGTAGCCTCTGGAGGCTACTTTGCCAAATGTAGCCTCCAGAGGCTACTTTGGGGGATGTAGCCTGTAGGGGCTACTTTTCTTCAGCATGACATCCAGTCTCGTGGGAGCGGACCTGTCCGCGAAGGCCATTCATCTGCCGCTGGATATGTATTGGTTCTACAGACCTCTTCGCGGACAGGTCCGCTCCCACATTGGATCTGCGGCGCGGCCCAATCATCGGTTGGACATAAATCCTCGCTCCAACGGATTTGCGTGGGCTCTGGATGCAAGCTCACCTTCTCAAACGTTGCGCTCTGCACCAGAATTGGCCGACAAGCCCGATACCGAGACTGAAATGACGATCAACTTCAACAGTGCCATCGAACGACGTGCGACGGGCAGCAAAAAATGGAGCCAGTATGCGGACGACGTTCTGCCAATGTGGGTGGCGGACATGGATTTCCCCGTCGCTCCGGCCATTTTGAATGCACTGCAAACACGGCTGGCACATCCGCTGCTCGGTTATGCCGTCGCCCAGGACAGCCTTCGCGAGACTCTGGTCAAGCATTTGTGGAGCGCCTACGCCTGGCGTATTCAGCCTGAAGATCTGGTGTTTTTGCCTGGTGTCGAGCCCGGCGTGAATATGGCATTGCACGCGCTGGTACCCAAGGGTGCCGCCGTCGCGTTGCAAACCCCGAACTACTCGCCGTTGCTGCACGCGCCGGCCAACTGGCAACTGCCGCGCGTCGACCTGCCGCTCAACGTCGATGCCCATGGCGAATACCCCACCGACATCCCGGCGCTGGATGAAGCACTGAAAGAAGCAGGCGCGCTGCTGCTGAGCAATCCGCACAATCCGCTGGGCAAAGTCTTCAGCGGCGAAGAGCTGCAACTGATCGCAGATGCCTGCGTGCGCCACGACGTGCTGATGATTTGCGATGAAATCCACGCCGACATTCTGTTCGACGGTCGGCGGCACATCCCTATCGCGTCCATCAGCCCGGCCATAGCTGCCCGTAGCGTGACGCTGATGTCAGCCAGCAAGGCGTGGAACATCGCCGGGCTGAAAACCGCGTTCGCGGTGATTCAGAATCCCGAACTGCGCCAGCGCTTCAACGCTGGCCGCCTGGGGTTGGTGGACAGCGTCAATGCCTTGGGTCTGGAGGCGACGCAAGTGGCGTACAGCGAAGGCGCCGACTGGCTGCGCGAGGTGAACGCTTACTTGCAGGCAAACCGAGACTATCTGGCGCACGCGATTCGCACCCGTCTGCCGGGCATCAAGATGCACCTGCCGCAAAGCACCTACCTGGCCTGGCTCGATTGCTCCGCGCTGGGGCTGGATAACCCGCAGCAATTCTTCCTTAAGCAGGCCAAGGTGGCAATGAGCGAGGGGCTGGAGTTTGGAGACGACTGCGGCCAGTTCGTGCGGCTGAACTTTGGCTGCCCGCGCGACATGCTCGAAGAGGCCTTGTCGCGCATGGAGCGCAGTCTCGCCGCGCGTTGATGAGTCGCGTTAAACCGGAGAAGCGCCCGCCTTGGCCTGTTGCTCCAGATGCAGCTGCAGGTCGGGGTCAAGCTTGAGCGCCCCGGCCAGTTCATCGAGATACGCCCGTTCGGCGTCTTGCTGGTCATCCACCAGCATGACGCTGGCCAGGTACATTTCCGAAGCCATGGCCGGGTCTTTGGCGGCCTGGGCTATATCAGCAGCGTCAAGCGGCCGAGCGACCTCATCGTCCAGCCATTGCTGTAGCTCGGGGTCGTCGGTATGGCGGCCGATCTCAGCGCTGATCAGCTGTTTTTCCTGATCATCTATACGACCATCCGCTTTGGCAGCGCCGATCAGGGCCCGGAGGATCGCATGGCTGTGATCCTCGACTTCGGGGCCAGCCAACAAGTCCACGGTGCGTAGATTCTGCTGGGGCGCTGCTGACGGCGTCTGTTGCTGCTGTTGCCGTTGCCACGCTTGGTAGGCCTGGAACGCCATCATCCCAATTGATGCGAGTGCCGCGTAGTTGGTCCCGCCTGAGCGCGATTGACCACTGCGCGGGATTCCGGCTCCGGAACTGCCGCCGCCCAACAGCCCGCCAAGCAAACCGCCCAAACCGCCGCCGAGCCCGCCTACACCGCCGCTGCTGGCAGAGCCGCCGAGCAGCCCACCGAGCAAACCGCCCAGGCCGCCACCGAGCCCGCCCAATCCCCCTGAAGCCGGGGCGGCATTGCCTTGTTGCTGCGTAGGTGAGCCGCGGCCGCCGCGCAGTAGCTGTTCCAGCAGATCAGTGGTGTTCATGACAAGGTCCTCGTTGATGCCGCGTATTGGGTTAATCAAAGATAGCCCAGCCGGACCAATACGCTTGTAGACGCTAGGCGATGCACACCCCTGTAGGAGCTGCCGAATGCTGCGATTAAGGTACACCTGGCACACCGCTTCGTAGCCTCGCGTTGCTCGTCAACGCCTACAGGGCCAGCGTCCGGCTGTGTGCTCAATACCCCAGCGACAACCCGGTATTACGCCGTGGATCGTTGGCGCCGTAAAAACGGTTATTGCCCACCGGTTTGCCACCCAAGGACGGCGCGCCTACCAGAATCGCCGCCAGGTGGTTGGCGTCTTGAGGGCCTGCGAACTTGTGGCCCCAGCTTTCAAGGATCTTCTGGGTGTCGGGGCTGGTGGTGAACGTCTCCAGATTTGTCTCCTCGGGCAACCACTGCTGGTGGAAGCGTGGTGCGTCGACCGCTTCCTGAATATTCATGCCGTAGTCGATGACGTTGAGCATGGTCAGCAAAGTGGCGGTGATGATCCGGCTACCGCCCGGCGTACCGACCACCATCACCGTTTTACCGTCCTTGGTGACGATGGTCGGGCTCATGGAGGACAGCGGCGTTTTGTAGGGCGCGATAGCGTTGGCTTCGCCCTGCACCAGACCGTACATATTCGGCACGCCGATCTTGGAGGTGAAGTCGTCCATCTCATCGTTAAGCATCACCCCGGTGTTACTGGCCATCACCCCGGCGCCGAACCAGTCGTTCAGCGTGTAGGTCACCGACACCGCGTTACCCCACTGGTCAACGATGGAATAATGGGTGGTGTTATTGCCTTCGTGGGGCGACACGCCCGGTTTGATATCGCGGGAGACCCCGGCTTTTTGCGGTTCAATGGCGGCGCGTAGCTTGGTGGCGTAGGCCGGGTCCAGCAGATGCGTCAGGGGGTTCTTGACGAAATCCGGGTCGCCCAGATAGCTGTTGCGGTCAACGTAGGCGTGGCGCATGGCTTCGATCTGATAGTGCATGCCCTGGGCCGAGTGATAGCCCAACTGCTGCATCGGATAGCCTTCGAGAATGTTCATGATCTCGCAGATCACCACCCCGCCGGAACTCGGCGGCGGCGCGGAGATAACGTGATAGCCGCGATAATCGCACTCGATGGGCGCCAGCTCCCGGGTCTTGTATTTGTCGAGGTCGGCCTGGGTGATGATGCCCTTCCCCGCCTGGCTGGAATCGACGATCGACTTGGCCACCCAGCCCTTGTAGAAACCGTCGCTGCCCTTGGCGGCGATTTCCCCCAATGTCCTCGCCAGATCCCGTTGCACCAAGCGGTCGCCGACTTTCATGGGCTCGCCGTTATTGAGGAAGATCGGCCCGGAATCCTTGTCGTTCTTGAACTCTGCAGTGGCGGTCTCCAGCAGATCGACATCGCCCTGCTCCAGCACAAAGCCGTCCTGCGCCAGCTGAATCGCCGGGGCCATGACCTCCGAGCGTTTTTTGGTGCCGTATTTGCTCAGCGCCAGCTCCATGCCGGACACGGTGCCAGGCACGCCGACGGCCAGATGGCCTTTGGAACTGAGGTTCGGTACCACGTTGCCAGCCTTGTCCAGATACATGTCGGCGGTGGCAGCCAGCGGCGCCTTTTCACGGAAGTCGAGGAAGGTCTTGCGCCCGTCCGCCAACTGCACGGTCATGAAGCCGCCGCCTCCCAGATTGCCCGCTGCCGGGTACACCACCGCCAGCGCGTAACCCACCGCGACCGCCGCATCAACCGCGTTGCCGCCGGACTTCAGGACATCGACGCCAACATGGGTCGCCAGGTGTTGCGCTGTCACCACCATTCCGTGCTCACCGGCGACGGGGGCTTGGGAGGCGGCGTAAGTGCAGGAGACGCTCAAGGTGAGCGCGGTCGCAATCAGCGACTGGGCAAAGGGTTCGTATTTCATGGGGGCGGCTCGCTATTTTGTTGTGAACTGGGGCAGCGCCAGAGAGGCGGTTGCAAATCCATGCCCATTCAAAGTAGCGGCTCCCCGGCCACTTACCCCATGCCAATGCGACCAAATCTTGCCGGGTTACGACTTTGCGCTGGCACTGGCGTCCCGTTTGGCTGTCCTTTGCGTGTGAGCCGTGGCTGTGTTATCCAACGGGATTGCTCGCTGCGATCAGCACTTCGTCTTGAAGGCGACAGATTTATTAATCGCGCTTTAGATAAATGAATATGTCCCGGACAGCATCGGAACCCGCCTCGCGAACAAATTCGCTCCTACAGGGGAGCAGGCGCAATAAGTACAGGAAACCCGATGGCCCGCACTTTCCGCTCTCTTGAGGGCTACAACTACCGCGTATGGGCCATTGGCGCCCTGATCTCCAATGTCGGCACCTGGATGCAACGCACGGCGCAAGACTGGCTGGTGCTGACCCAGCTCACCGAACAAAACGCCACCGCGCTGGGCGTGGTTTTGGCCCTGCAATTTGGCCCGATGCTGTTGCTGCTGCCCTTCAGCGGCGCGGCAGCGGACCACTTTGACCGACGCAAATTGTTGATCGTCACCCAAGTGGCGATGGGCTTGCTGGCGCTGGGTCTCGGCCTGCTGACGGTCACCGGGCATGTGACGCTGTGGCAGGTTTACGTATTTGCCTTTCTGTCGGGCTGCGTGGCGGCGTTCGACGCTCCGGCGCGGCAGACGTTCGTTTCGGACCTGGTGGACGAGAATCAGCTATCGAACGCAGTGGCGCTCAATTCGCTGTCGTTCAATGCCGCACGCATGATCGGGCCGGCAGTGGCTGGCGGGTTGATTCCGTTTCTGGGGACGGGTTGGGTGCTGCTGAGCAATGCGATCACTTTCATCGTGATGATCTACGCCATGACGCGATTGCGCACCCGAGAAATGCACGTGCGCGTCAGGCCTGTCCGAGCACGGGGCAATCTGGTGGAAGGCTTTCGTTACGTGTGGAAGCGCCCGGACCTGAAGGCGCTGCTGCTGATGCTGTTTCTGGTGGGAACGTTCGGGCTCAATTTTCCGATCTTCATCTCGACCATGGCGGTCAGTGTGTATGGCGCAGGTTCCGGGCATTACGGGCTGCTGACGTCAATCATGGCGATCGGTTCGGTGACCGGCGCCCTGCTCGCGGCCAAGCGCGGCAGGCCCGGCGCGAAGCTGCTGTTGATCGCGATTTCGATCTTCGGCGCCGGCTTTGCGCTGGCGGCGTTCATGCCCAATTTCTGGCTGTTTGGTGCGGCCCTATTCGTGCTGGGGATCTCGGCGCAGACCTTCACCACTTCCTCCAACAGCATGGTGCAGCTGTCCACCGACCCGCTGATGCGCGGGCGGGTCATGGCGATTCTGCTGGCCACAACATTGGGAGGCACGCCTGTTGGCGCGCCGATTGTCGGATGGGTGGCAGACACCTTCGGCCCGCGCTGGGCGTTGGGGATCGGTGGCGCGTCGGGGATTGCGGCTGCGTTGGTATGGGCACGGTATCTGGTGAAATACCGGGAGTTGAGCGTGCGGTTCAGCGCTGGGCGGTTGGCCTTTTCAATGGCCCGAGAGCAAAAGCCAGTCCCTGAAGCGAGCAGCACCCTGTAGGCGCGAACTTGTTCGCGAGGCATTTCGGCTGACACACCGCGTCAATCCTCTCGCCAACAAGTTGTTGTGGCTCCTACAGGAAGGCGGCGTGCCTGATGTACTGAAGCGAGCAGCACCCTGTAGGCGCGAACTTGTTCGCGAGGCATTTGGACTGACATACCTCGTCAACCCTCTCGCCAACAAGTTGGCTCCCACAGGAAGGCGGCGTGCCTGATGTACTGAAGCGAGCAGCACCCTGTAGGAGCGAACTTGTTCGCGAGGCATTTCGGCTGACACACCGCGTCAACCCTCTCGCCAACAAGTTGGCTCCTACAGGAAGGCGGCGTGCCTGATGTACTGAGCAGTACCCTGTAGGAGCGAACTTTGTTGGCGAGGCATTTGGACTGACATACCGCGTCAACCCTCTCGCCAACAAGTTGGCTCATAAAGGAAGGCGGCGTGCCTAATGTACTGAAGCGAGCAGCACCCTGTAGGAGCGAACTTGTTCGCGAGGCATTTCGGCTGACACACCGCGTTAGTCCTCTCGCCAACAAGTTGGCTCCTACAGGAAGGCGGCGTGCCTGATGTACTGAAGCGAGCAGTACCCTGTAGGAGCGAACTTGTTCGCGAGGCATTTCGGCTGACACACCGCGTCAATCCTCTCGCCAACAAGTTGTTGTGGCTCCTACAGGAAGGCGGCGTGCCTGATGTACTGAAGCGAGCAGCACCCTGTAGGCGCGAACTTGTTCGCGAGGCATTTGGACTGACATACCTCGTCAACCCTCTCGCCAACAAGTTGGCTCCCACAGGAAGGCGGAGTGCCTGATGAATCGAATTAGCCGCCTCGCCAACAAGTTGGCTCCTACAGAAGCGCGGCGTTGCTCAGATCAAAACCACCGATCGTTGCGTTTGCGACCACGGGTCAGTGCCGGGAGAATCAGGCCCAGCAGCAAACCTGCGCCAGCTATGCTGCCGCCGTAAACCATATAGCGCATCAGCACTTGGTTGTTCTCGTCACCCAGTTTTGCCTGGGTGGAACGCAACTCCGACTGAGCGTCAGTCAACTGGGCGTTCAGATCCTTGGCCCGGGCTTCAAGCTCGTCGACCAGTTTTTTGCGTGAATCCAGGGTTTCCTGCATGCCCTGCACCTTGGTTTTCCAATCGTCGTCGATGGTCTTCAATTGGCCGCTGAGGTCGGTGACCTGCTGCGTCAACTGCGGCAGGCGCTCGGTCTGGCCCGGCACTTGCTGCAAGTCGTTGGACGCAATCCACACCAAATCGCCGGAGTTGCCGCGCACTTGGCTGTAATCGCCCTGAGTGTTGACCAACTCGACTTTCTGGCCTGACTTGAGCGTACCGACAATGCGGTAACCGTCAGTAGGCCCGCTGCGTACATAAGTACTCAAGGTGTCGCTGACCCAGCGATCTTTGGCATTGGTCTCGGCCTGGGCGCCGATGCACACCGTGAGCAAACTGCCTAACAGGGCCGCGCGAAGCAGACGGCGTCGAGCGCTGGGTGTGGAAAAAGCAGGCGAAATACGGGATGAGGACTGAGATGGCAACATGGAAGGATCTTCAAAAAATAAAAAGAAAAGGCCTGGATGGTCGGGCCGGTGAAGATGGACAGAGCCTGCGCCTGCAGCGACGGGCATCACGCTGCAACTGCTGGAGAAGACAGGCGCGCGGAGAAAATCGTGACAACCGTCGGACGCTCGTGAACCCGACACCACTTGCCGCGCAGTGGTCAACAGACCGTTTAAAAAGTGTCAGGTTCACTACAGCGGCATGACGTTCGTCAGACAGTTGATCGAACGATGTAGGAAATGGCGCAGCGTAATGGGCCTAAAGCGTTGCTCCATCTGGCTTTCCGGGCCGGGAAAAACCGCCTGATTTCAGCGCTTGAGCGGGAGTACGTCCGCTGCGGGCCCCAGCAATACCTTCGCCAGCACCGGTCGGTCTACCGCGTTCTGCCAACGGGCAATCGCCAGACACGCCACGCAATTGCCCAGCACATTGGTCAGCGAGCGGCATTTCATCAGCCGCTCCACCCCAAGCAGCAACCCGACGCCCTCCAGCGGCACTCCGTGCAACAGATTGAGCGTGGCGATCAGGGTAAAAAACGCTGACCCCGCCATGCTGGTCGAACCCAGCGAGGTCAGCATGGTAACCAGCAGCAATGTGAACAGTTCGACGCCGCTCATGTGGATCCCGGACATCTGCGCCAGAAACAGCACGGCCACCATCAGGTAGATATTCGAACCGCTGAGGTTGAAGGTGTAGCCGGTGGTCAACACCAGTCGCACCAACTGCTGATCGCAGCCCAGCTTGTGCATTTTTTCGATCAGCCCCGGCAGCGCAGCGACCGATGAGCCGGTGAAAGTCACCACAAGCAACTCGTCCTTGACGTAAAGCACAAGCCGCGACAACCGGGCGCCAGCGATGCGCGCGACCAGCGCCAGAATCAGGACCACGAACAGGCCGCAGGCGAGGTACATGACGGCGACGAACTTGAGCAGCGGCAGCGCAGAGCCCAGCCCGAACTTGCCGATGGTGAAGGCCATGGCCCCAAATGCTGCAATCGGGGCGAACAGCAAAATGAGTTTCAGCAGCTTGAACAGCGCGCCGACCACGCGCTCCAGGCGCAAGCGCAGTGCGTTACCGGCAGTGCCTGAATGCCCGATCAGCACGCCAAACAACAGTCCGGCCAGCATCACCTGCAAGATCAGGCTCTGGGTGAACGCGCGTGCCATGACGGCGCCCACAATGGACCAGGAAAAGTCAGTATTGAGCAGGTTGTCTTCGCCAGCAATCGGTGGCACCGGGACGTTGCCAGACCACTGCAGTATTGCCGTGCTGCCCAGGTGACTCACGCCATCGCTGACGCCCGGCGCAAACAGCAGCGCGATCAGGGCACCGAAGCACAGGGAAACCACCGACATCAGTTGAAAATAAACCCACACCTTGCCCGCCAGACGCGTACCCCTGCCACGTAAACCGGCTACCCCTGAAGACACCAGCAGGAACATCATCAGCGGCATCAGCCAGCCGATCACGCGGATGAAGCCATCGCTCAGCGGCTTCATGTACACGGCCAGCGGCGGATCGAACACGCCCAGCAGCACGCCGCAGACGATAGCCAGCAAGATTTGCAGCGTAGAGCTTTTGAACAGCCTGCCTGACATCCACACTCCGAACGCGTTTTTATTGTTGTGGGGTAATGCGTTACACAAATCTGGTCCCGGCTAAGTGGGAGGAAGCCTGCTCGCGATGACGGCCTTGCAGTCAACGCATCTTCCGAGATGCCGAGCAAAGCATCGCGAGCGAGCTCCCTCCCAAAGTTCCGCTGGATGAAGGGGATACGCCCGCAGAAGCTTCATGGGCAGACCCGCCTTGCCAGCGCCTGCTGGATTGGGCACGCTGACCGGCCATCGTCTGGCCTGACCGGGCGACAATAATAAAACCACGCTGCGGGACAGATCACCATGGAACTTCGTCATTTGCGGTATTTCGTCATGGTGGCCGAAGAACGTCATTTCACCCGCGCCGCCGCTCGGCTGAATATGCAGCAACCGCCCTTGAGCCAGCAAATCCGCGCGTTGGAGCAGGAACTGGGGTTCGAGCTGTTCAAGCGTCATCCCAAGGGCGTTGACCTCACTGCAGGCGGTCGGGTGTTCTTGCACGAAGCGCAGGACATCCTCGCCCGTGTGGCTGAAGGCTCGCGCAAGGCTTCCCGCGCCGCCCACGGTATCGAAGGCACGCTGGTCATCGGCTTCACCAGTTCGGCAGCCGCCCACCCCTTGATCCCGCGCATCATCCGCGCCTATCGCGAGCAGTACCCCGGCGTCGCGGTGTCCTTGAAGGAAGGCAGCGCGCAGCAGATGACCGAAGCGGCCATCGACGCCAGTGTCGACGTCGGCATTCTCCGGGCCCCGGTGGCCCAGCATCAAAGCATTGAATTTCACCGCTTGCTCAACGAAGAGATGCTGTTGACGCTGCCGGTCGGCCATCCTCTGCTTGACCGGCAAACTGGATCGACCGAACTGCCCACGGTGTCGCTCAGCGATCTGCGTGATGAGCCGTTTATTCTGGTGCGACGCCCCGGTGCACCCGGCATGTACGCCCACTTGATCAAGGCCTGCCAGAACGCGGGCTTCAACCCCAAAATCGCTTTTGAAGTCGAGCGCATGCTGACCAATGTGAGTCTGGTGGCAGCCGGTGCGGGGGTGTCAATCGTGCCGGCCTCGATGAAGGACGTGCACCGGGAGAGTGTGGTCTATTGCCGAATCAGCGGCGCGCGGCCGCGGTTGCACGCACCAATTACCCTGGTGTGCCGCAACTTCAACCCGCTGCCGCCGCTGCAGAATTTCATAGTCTTGTCGCGGCAGTTGGCGGGCCGGCGCAACGCCATAAAGGCCCCCGGTCTGTAGGAGCCAACGAGTTGGCGAGACGGCCATCGCGGTGTGTCAGTCAGGACGCTTCGCGAACAAGTTCGCTCCTACAGGTATGCCTAAAACGCCTGGTCCCTGTAGGAGCCAACGTGTTGGCGAGACAACCATCGCGGTGTGTCCGTCAGGACGCTTCGCGAACAAGTTCGCTCCTACAGGTATGCCTAAAACGCCTGGTCTCTGTAGGAGCCAACGTGTTGGCGAGACAACCATCGTGGTGTGTCAGTCAGGACGCTTCGCGAACAAGTTCGCTCCTACAGAGATGGCCTGCATGATTCTGCAGATCACTTCTCCCAATCGGCCTTGGCGATCTGCAGTCCGTGCGATCCGTTGTACGCCGCACGCTCGGGGGATTTCCAGCCTTCGAGCAACGCAGCGTCGACGTCATAAATTTCCACGCCCAACGGCCGGCACACACTAAGCGGGTCCTGCGCATCAGGGCCCCACATCGGCAGCGACAAATCGCCGCCGGGGCACGTCGACAGTGCACACAGCAGATCGATTTCGGCAAAAAATTCCAGGTAGTCTCCCTTCTGCGCCGGGCACGCTTTCATGAAGTACATGTCATCGTGGTTCAGGCCGGTGCACTGAAAGATGTTCAGCACGTCATGCACGTCAAACTCGGTCAGCCCATGAGGCAGCACCGCGCGTGTCAGGTTGGAGTGGCAGTGATGGTGAAAATCCTCACCCGTGAGCATCTTGTTGACGTAGGGGTCGCAGCGCGTGCCAAGCAGATCGTGCAGCCGCCCACCGTGTTCGTCGGTGCCGTAGCTGGCGAGACTGTCATCGGTGATGGTGACCATCGGCCGCAGAAAGGGAAGATTGGACCACAAGCGGTCATGGGTCGTGACATGAGCCCCCTGCAATTGCCGGGTCCGGGCCGCCCAGAGACGTTCGCGGGGATCGTTGGCGTTCCACACGTTGAAGTCGCCCACCTGCGGCCCCACCGGCGTGGTCACGCGAAACACCTGCCCGGCCTTGACCTTCCAGGCGCGACCGGTGCGGATCGGCACTTCGAATTGCTCGACCAGCCTGCGGCTGTCCTGACCCTCGCGGATGCGCTCATAAAACGCGGTATCAACCTGCAACGCCGCGCCTTTGCTGACCTGATAGGCGGCTGGGTAGTCTTTGTACATGGGGCGATTCCTCTTGCTGTTCGAGCCCGTTGGCGGGTTTGGCTGAGTCGAGACAGCATAGGGCATGCCAACCTGATTTGGCGCGGTCACAGGCGCAGCCACTTCAGGAGCGAACTTGTTCGCGAGAGGCCATTAATCTGGCTGAATATGTATTGGATGTAAGAGCTTCTTCGCGGACGGGTCCGCTCCCACGAGATCGGTGTCAGATCGACACTTCACAGAAAATTCCCGATCCTGTTGGAGCGATGATCCCGATTGCCGCTGCACCGGAGAAAAAAGTGGGAGGGAGGGAACGATCAAATTCACGCTCGCCGCTTACTGCACAACCGCGCCACCCCCTCACCAAACCGCTGCAACGGCCAACGTTCCTCCAATGCCTGCGCCATCAACTGCTGACCGGTCTGCGGCGCGAGACCATTGAGCGGAGGATCGGTGTCCAGGTTGGTGGGAAACGAATAGCCATCCGCCGTGTGGGAAATCACCGATTCCACGCCAGCGCTGTCTATTTCAACGTCTTCCAGGCCCTTCAACAGCAGCGGATACACCGCCAGCATCATTGCGTCACGGTCGATGCTTTCCATCGGTTTGCCGAACGCCGAAGAAATCTGCAGCAGATTGGCCATGCGATGAAAGTCCGCCGTGCGGTTGCTGCCGGCGGCATGAAACAACGCCGGGTTGAAGAACAACAGGTCGCCCTTGTTCAGCGGCAGTTGCACTGCGTGCCCGGCGAAATAATCGATAAAGCGCTGATCCCGCCACGCCAGATAGCCTGCCTCGTACTGCTGCGAAAACGGCAGCAACAATGTCGGCCCGCTCTCCAGCGGCATGTCGGTGTGGGCAATCGCGCCTTGCAGCGTCAGGTATTGCGACAGCAGATGCAGCGGCAACGCAAAGCGCGTCGCCACGTCCGAGGTCTGAAACCCCAGATGGTAATCACGATGGGGTTGCTGCGCCTGCCCACCCGGGCGCACCACGTTGACCTGCGCCGTGGTCTGAAAAAATGGCCCCAGCCAGCTCTCGGCGATCAACCCCAACAGCGGATTGGCGTAGTACTCGATGAACGATTGCGGGGATAACTCGGCGGCTTTCTGCAGCGAATTCCATATTCGCCCATTGGCCCCGGCCTTGGCAAAATGGTCCGCCGCCGCACCCTTCCTGGCCTCATGCGCCAATATCTGTTCGAACACCGCGCTATGGCGGTCAACCACAGCGCTGTCGGGATAAGCGCCGCGTACCACAAGCACACCGGGACCGTGACGAAACACATGGTGCAATTCGCTGAGAATCCCGACCCGGTTCGTCTCAGCCGCCTGGTGCAACGCATCGGCGTCATAAATCACTACGCGCTTGAGGGTTTCGCGGCTGGTCGGGTAGTCCGCCGTCGCGACGTTCTGCTCGCACAACGCCGCGAAGGCCTTGATGTCGATGTCTCCCGCGCTGCCAAACAGGCTCACTGCCCTGCTCCGTGCGAGTCCTTTAACGTCAGCGGCGCATCAGGGCGTGGCGTCGAACCGTCGCCGCAACCGAACACGCCTTGCTCCAGGTCGATCACTGAGCCGGTCATCATTCCGGACTGGTCTGAGAGCAGAAACGCCACGCTGTTGGCGACTTCCTGCGGCTTGAGTAAGCGGCCAAACGGCGACTGCGCTTCTACTCTGGACAGCCAGTCATGACCGGCGCCGTGATATTTGCGCTGGATTTCGTCTTCGTGGGGCGTGTCCATCCAGCCGATGTTCAAGCCGTTGACGCGGATTCGGTTGTGCAAGGTGCTGAACGCGACGTTTTTGGTCAGGATCGCCAAGGCGCCTTTGGAGGTGGCGTACGCCGACAGGAATGACTGCCCGCCATGCCCGCTCACGCTTTGGATGTTGACGATGGCGCCCTCGACCCCGCCAGCGATCATCAGCTTGATGGTGTCCTGCATCAGGAAAAACGGCGCACGGACGTTGACCGCGAAGATGCGATCGAACAGCTCTGGAGAGGTGTCGATGATGCTGCCGCGATCGGACATGCCGGCACAATTGACCAGCCCGTGCACGGTGCCGAAATGCTGTTTGGCGGCGGCGGCGACGCGGCGACAATCCTCCACGCTTTCCATGTCAGCTTCGACGAAATGCACCTCGCAATCCAGTTCGCTCAGTTGGCGGGCCTGTTGTTCGCCCTTGTCGCGGCTGCGCCCGCAGATGATCAAACCTGCCGCGCCCCGTTGCGCTAGGGTCAGCGCCACCGCTGCGCCCAGGCCCTGAGTGCTGCCGGTGACGATGTAGTAACGACCGGTGAAGGATGACGAGAGATCCAGTGCTGCTGACATGCATGTCTCCTGCGGTTTTTATTTTTGTGTTTGTGGCAATGAGGCGCTCTTGATGCGAATGGAATTTAAATTCCATCTGTACAAGAAACAGAACAGAGACTAGCCTGTCGCTTACCTCAGAGAGGCCCGAAACGACCTCAACAAGACCTCACTTGCCGATAACAACAAAATGGCCAGGGGAAATCATGCTCGACCAAGCCCGTCGCTTTTCCATCAAGCAGATCGCCGCGCAAGCTGGCGTCAGTAAAGCCACGGTTGACCGCGTGCTGCACCAGCGCGGCAGCGTTCATTACCAGACCGACCGGCGTATTCAGCAGGCGCTTCAAGAGCTCGATGCGCAGGAAAAGTCCGGCCCCGTTGTAGGCCGTACGTTCCATATCGACATCATTCTGCACACCCCAACCCGTTTCAGCGATGCCGTGCAGGAGGCCATTCACGCGCAACTGGGCAGCCTGGCGCCATTCCGCATCTTTCCGCGTTTTCATCTTTACCAAGAGATCGACACCGAGCGCATGCATGACTTGATTCTGCGTTGCGCGGACAAAGGCTCCCAAGGGCTGATCCTCAAGGCAGCCGACGAGCCGCAGATCAACGAAGCGGTGAATCAGGTGACGGCGGCGGGCATTCCGGTGGTGACGCTGGTGTCGGATTTGCCGCAAAGCGCACGCGTGGGTTATGTCGGCATGGACAACCGCACCGCTGGGCAGACGGCAGCGTATTTGATGTCGCGGTGGCTGGATCAGGTCCCGCAGGATGTTGCGGTGGTGATCAGCAGCGAGCTGTTTCGCGGCGAAGAAGAACGTGAAATGGGCTTTCGCGTGTGGCTGCGTAATCGGGCGCCACACTTACGAGTGGTGGACATCAGCGGCGGTTACGGGGTGTACGGCCCGACGTTTGAGCGTGTGAGTCAGGCGTTGCTCGACAATCCCTCACTGCGCGCGGTGTACAGCGTCGGTGGCGGCAACCGCGCCATCGTCGATGCCTTCGCTGCTCAGGATCGGCCGCTGTCGGCGTTCATCGGCCATGACCTGGATCAGGAAAATCGCCAGTTGCTGGCAGAAGAAAAGATCGCCGCGATCATCGATCACAATTTGCAGGTCGATGCACGCCACGGCTTTCTGCACATCTTGCAGTACCACCGGTTGTGGAAAGCCGACCCGATCCCTTCGTCACAGGTCCAGATCGTCACGCCATTCAATCTGGCTCACTGACGGCTCTTCGAACGACGTCCCGTTTACAAACCCGATCTACCCCCGACAATAACAATCCCAGGAGATCCACCCATGCTTCGCATCGCAGTCCTCGGCGCAGGCCGCATCGCTAATATCCATGCTGCCAATGTGGCGGCGAACCCTGACGTGATTCTCTCGGTGATCGCCGACCCATGGCGTGAAGGCGTCGACACGCTCGCCGCCAAACTGGGTTGCGCAGCGGCCTATGACTGCGCAGCGGCCATCGAGCGTGACGACGTGGACGCCATTGTGATCGGCACCCCCACCGACACTCACATCGACCTGATGCTGCGCGCCGTGAAACTGGGCAAGCCAGTGCTGTGTGAAAAACCGATCGATCTGGATTTCGCCAAAGCGGCCAAGGCCGTGGACGAGATTGAACGGCAGAACGGCAAAGTGATGCTGGGTTTCAATCGCCGCTTTGACCCCGACACCCTTGCGATGCGCAAAGCCATTGCCGCCGGGACCATCGGTGAGGTGCGTCAGGTGGTGATCACCAGCCGTGACCCTGGTCTGGCGCCGGTGGAATACCTCAAGCACTCGGGCGGGATCTTCCGCGATATGACCATTCACGACTTCGATACTGCCCGCACGCTGTTGGGGGAAGAACCGGTGGAGGTCATCGCCATCGCCAGCCGTCTGGTCGAACCTGCATTGGCGCAGATCGACGATTTCGACAGCGTGATGGTGCTGCTACGCACGGCTTCAGGTAAGCAATGCCACATCAACTGCTGCCGTGAAGCGGTGTATGGCTACGACCAGCGGCTGGAAGTGTTCGGTTCAAAAGGCATGCTGCTCAATGAAAACCATCGCCCGAGCACCGTGCGTAGCTGGACTGCTAGCCAGACCGAAGTTCGCGAGCCGCTGATGAACTTCTTCCTTGAGCGTTACGCCGATTCCTATCGCATTGAGCTTGAGCACTTCATCGACGCCGTGGTCTCTGGCGACAACCTCCCCAGCACCGCCCGCGACGGCCTCAAAGCGCTGCACCTGGCAAATTGCGCGATTGAATCGATCAAGACCGGGCGTGCGATAGCCCTGTAGGAGCCAACTTGTTGGCGAAGCGGCCAGCGAGGTGTGTATGCCGGGCCGCCTCGCGAATGAATTCGCTCCCACAGGTTTTGCATAATGCGTGAATCGGCAGCGATCTAATTTCAACACCGCAACTTGCACTAGGCACAAATCCTGTAGGAGCTGCCGAGGCACGATGGCTGCGATTGCGGTTTGTCTGACCCACCGCTTCGCAGCCTTCGGCAGCTCCTACAAGGAATTTGTATTCGCCGCCCATTTTTGGATTGACCCGAAACCCGTGGGAGCGGACCTGTCCGCGAAGAGGCCGGTATTGCCGATACAACTATAGCGTCGGTTGAACAGCCTTCGCGGACAGGTCCGCTCACACAGGTTTCCGATCTCGATCAAAAATGCGGAGTGCCGGGCTCGTCTTTTTCATCGACCAGGCCCCAATCGGCGGCGTTGGCCTGGGGTGCAGGCTGAGGCGCCGGGGGCGGTGTGGTGATTTCGCTGACGCCGTTCTCACCGTGCAGCTTCAGGCGCAGCCGGACGTTGTTCATGGAATCGGCGTTTTTCAGGGCTTCGTCTTCGCTGATCACGCCTTCCACCGCCAGGTCGTACAGCGCGTTGTCGAAAGTCTGCATGCCAACGTGGGTGGATTTCTCCATGATGCCCTTCAGCTCGCTCAGCTCATTGCGATGAATCAGATCACGAACGGTTGAAGTACCCAACATGACCTCAACGGCCGCTCTACGCTTGCCGTCCTTGGTCTTGACCAGCCGCTGGGACACAAACGCCTTGAGGTTGTTGCCCAGATCGTGGAGCAGCTGCGCGCGGCGATCTTCGGGGAAGAAATTGATGATCCGGTCCAGCGCCTGGTTAGCGTTGTTGGCATGCAGGGTCGAGATTGCCAAGTGCCCGGTGTCGGCAAACGCCAAAGCATGCTCCATGGTTTCGCGGTCGCGGATTTCGCCGATCAGGATTACATCCGGTGCCTGGCGCAGCGTGTTTTTCAGCGCGGCGTGGAAGCTGCGAGTGTCGACGCCCACTTCGCGCTGATTGATGATCGATTTCTTGTGCTTGTGAATGAACTCGACCGGGTCTTCGATGGTGATGATATGCCCGCTGGCGTGGCGGTTGCGGTGATCGATCAACGCCGCCAGCGACGTCGATTTACCCGATCCCGTAGCGCCGACAAACAGCACCAGCCCGTTTTTTTCCATGATCACGTCGAGCAGCACCTCGGGCAGGTGCAGGTCTTCGAATTTCGGGATGTCGAGCTTGATGTTGCGCGCGACGATGGACACTTCGTTGCGCTGCTTGAAGATGTTGATACGGAAGCGCCCGATGCCACCCAGCGAGTAGGCCAGGTTCATTTCAAGATCACGCTCGAAATCCTGGCGTTGCTCGCTGTCCATGATGCTGTCGGCGATCTTCGCGATATCGCCGGGCTTCAACCCTTCAGTGCTCAACGGCTTGAGCACGCCGTTGAACTTGGCGCAAGGTGGCGCGCCGGTAGACAGATAAAGGTCCGATCCATCCTGGCTGGCCAGAATCTTCAACAACGCCGGAAAATCCATAACTGCACCGCACAAGTAAGGTAAGAAGACGGCAGGTCGCCACATCATGCGACCTTGTACCCCGGACAGCGTTCGCTCATCCGATCAAGGATTAGGAAATTACCTGAAAGCGCAGCACAAAGGCATAATGCGCGGCGTTTTTCTCGAGACGATTATTTTCATGAAAGCTCAAGCACGGCACATTCTGGTCAAGACCGCTGAAGAAGCCGAACAACTCAAACAGCGGATCGCCAAGGGTGAAGCCTTCGATGTGCTGGCCAAGAAGTACTCGACCTGCCCGTCCGGCAAGCGTGGCGGAGATCTGGGCGAAGTGCGGCCTGGTCAGATGGTCGGGGCGATTGACCAGATCATTTTCAAAAAACCGCTGCGTGTGGTCCATGGGCCGGTTAAGAGCAAGTTCGGATATCACCTGGTGCAGGTTTTTTATCGGGATTGATAACAAGCCTTCCGGCTAGATGAGAATCCCGTGGGAGCGGACCTGTCCGCGAATAGGCCGGTGCGGACCGATACATATCCGGCGTCTGGAAGTCAGTCTTCGCGGACCTGTCCGCTCCCACGGGGCATGGTGCCCCATTCGATCAACCCGGCATCACACTCCTGGGGATCAACGCCCCGGGATGCTGTATCACCAGACTCGCCAACCGATGCCCCGCCTCTGCCGCATCCACCGGACTGCCGCCGCGCAGACGCCGCGCCAGATAGGCGGCGCTGAATGAATCCCCCGCCGCCGTGGTGTCGATCACTTTGTGCACCGAGTGCGCGGCAATCTCGAAACGCGCGCCCATCGACTCCACCAAACAACTCCGGGCTCCGCGCTTGACCACCACCTCGCTCACGCCCATCGCGCGATAGGTCGCCAGCAACTGCTCGGTGTCAGTAAAGCCGAACAGCGCCTGCTCGTCGTCTTCGGTCAGCAGCGCCAGATCCACCTCATGCATCACCGCTCGGTAGGCTTGCTGGGCCTGTTCAACGCTGCGCCACAGACGCGGGCGATAGTTGTTATCGAATGCCACCCGAACCCCGCGATCACGGGCCTCGCCCAACGTCGATAACAGCCGCGCCCTGCCCACTTCGCCCAGCACCGCCAAGGTAATCCCGCTAAAATACAGCACGTCGTACTCCGGCAGCGCGGCCAGAATCGGCTCGGCCGCAGGCGTTGTGAAGCAATCGCGCACCGCCGCTTCGTTGCGCCAATACAGAAAGCGCCGCTCGCCATTGGCATCGGTCTGAATGCAGTACAAACCGGGCAACCGACCGGGCAGACGTTGAACCTTGCTCAGGCCGATGCCTTCGTCAGACCAGACATCACACATCGCGTCGCTGAAGCTGTCATCGCCCAGCGCAGTGACGTAATCCACCTGCGCAGCTGAGCCCAACAAGCGCGACAGATACACTGCCGTGTTGAGCGTGTCGCCGCCGAAACTCTGATTGATATTGCCGTTGGCGTGCTGCTGCAACTCAATCATGCATTCGCCGATCAGCGCGACTTTCGGGTGACTGTGGCTGATTAATTCGCTCATGGCGTCAAAAATCCCCTTGGCTGGCCGTGATCAGAAACAGGTGTCCAGGGTTTCGATGACGCTCAGGTCGTCGTCCACCAGACAGCCCGTACGCCACTTGTCGAAGGTCAGGCACGGGTGCGAAGTGCCGAAGGAAATGATGTCGCCGATCTTCAACTCAACGCCCGGCGCGACAGTCATGAACGCGTGCTGATCCATGACAGCGGTTACTTTGCAGGCGCTGACGTCATCGCCCTTGGCCGGCACCACTCCGGCCTTGTAACGCAGCAACGGGCTGGGCATGCCAGCGTCGAACGCCACATCGCGCTTGCCCAAAGCGATCACCGCAAAACCCGGCTCCGGCATCGACTGTACGTGGGCCCAGACCTCCATGGCCGGTTGCAGGCCTTCGGTCAGATCGTCGCGGCGGTCGAGCACGCAGCATTGCGCTTCTTTATAGATGCCGTGGTCGTGGACGACGTAGCTACCAGGGCGCAACACGCTGAGGAAGCGATCGCGTACTTGCTGCTTGTCGAATTCTTCGGCGATCAGGTCATACCAGGCCGAACCCGACGCCGTGACAATCGGCCGATCCAGGGCAAACGCGCCCTTGTCCTGCAGCGTGACCGCCAGACGCACCAGCGAGCTGGCGAATTCACGAATCCCGCTGACGGCGTGATCGCCATGGATCACGCCTTCGTAACCTTCGATGCCAGTGAGTTTCAGCGCAGGTTGCGCGGCAATGGCATCGGCCAGGGCCAGGACTTCCTGCTCGCTGCGGCAACCGCAGCGCCCGCCGACTACGCCGTATTCGATCATCACGTTCAGCTGCAAGCCCTGGGCTGCGAAGAATTCACCCAGCGCCTGAACGTTGTCCGGATGATCGACCATGCAGTGGAAATCGAACATCGAGTCGCCAAGCATCTCGGCGATAAGGGCCATGTTCGGCGCGCCCACCAACTGGTTGGCCATCAGCACCCGGCGTACGCCATGAGCATAAGCGGCGCGAGTCTGCACGGCAGTGGCCAGGGTCAGGCCCCAGGCGCCGACTTCAAGCTGACGACGAAACAGCGCTGGCACCATGCTGGTCTTGCCATGAGGCGCCAGTTCGGCGCCGCTGTTGCTGACGAATTTCTGCATCCAGTGCAGGTTGTGCTCCAGCGCCTGGCGGTGGATGACCAGCGCGGGCAGGCTGACGTCGCGAACCAGTTGGTCGCCTGGGTTGGCGGCGCCTTTTTGTACGAGGGCGGTGCTCATGGTGTTCTCCTGTTCTTGTTCATGGCGCGGGGTCATTGCGCGTGAGGACGCGGCTGATTGGCGAGCGCGTCAGTCGTTGACCCGCCGGGCGAGGCTGTTGGCGCTTTCGATCAGCACTCGACGGTAGTCGTCGTAATGGGTTTTGGCGTCGGCACGTGGCGCGACGATGCACAGGGTCGCGATGCAGATCCCCTGTTTGTCGTTCACCGGCGCGGCGAAACAGTGGGTGAAGGTGTCGGCGATGCTGTTGAAGGAAAAAAAACCTTCGGCATGGGCCTTTCGGATCTCGCCGAGAAACGTCTCCATTGGCAGTTCTTCGCCGTTTGGAAGGATGAAGTCCTCGGGGTCGATCAGGTCGGTAATCGCCTGATCGGTGAGATGGCCCAGCAGCAAGCGGCCGGAGGCGGTCCAGGGAATCGGCGCGTCTTCGCCGATGTCCGAGGATATCCGGAAGTGCCGGGCGCCCTCTTTCATCAGCGCCACGGTGTATTTGCGACCATTGAGCAGGCACATTTGCGCCGTTTCACGGGTCTGCTCGACGATTTCGGTCAGGCTGACTTCGGCTTCACGGGTGAAGTCGAAATGGCGCAGATGAGCTTGTCCGAGGAAGTACAGCTGGCGTCCCAGATAGACGTGGCCGTCCTTGCCGACGGTTTCCAGAATCCGCCGCTCCAGCAATGAAGCAACCAGTTCATACACCGTCGATTTGGGACTGCCGATGCCGCTGGCGATCTCGTTCGGGCGCATGGGCGTGCCCGTTTCCTTGAGGAAATCAAGAATATCGAACGCCCGGTCCAGACCACGGGCCCTGCGTTTGATCGTGTCTTCGGTCATGGTTGGATTATCCATCGGTGCAGATACTTCCTGAAAGATTGCGGGCATTCTACTTGTTGGAGCGAGCGGGCGGCGTTCCGACTTGCCCGCGAAGCTGTGACCTTGGTTTGTCAGACACACCGCATTCTCTGCTTCGCGGGCAAGCCTCGCTCCAACAGGTACGGTGTCAAATCTGTAGGAGCGAATTTATTCGCGAAAGGCCGGTACAGGCGAATCATATTCAGCGGCCAAGACACCGATTCGCGAATAAATTCGCTCCTACAGGGTTATGCCATGCTTACGGCTTCTTTTTATAAGCAATGCAATCGATCTCGACCTTGCAGTCCACCATCATGTTGGCTTGCACGCATGCGCGGGCCGGGGCGTGTTCGGGGGTGAAGTATTCGCCGAAGACTTTATTGAAGCTCCAGAAATCCCGAGGGTCTTCCAGCCAGACGCCCACGCGTACCACGTCTTTGAGTTCGTAACCGGCTTCGGTCAGGATCGCCACCAGGTTTTCCATGGTCTGGCGGGTCTGTTCAATAATCCCGCCGTTGATGATCTCGCCATCCACTGCCGGCACCTGCCCTGAAACATGCAGCCAACCGTCTGCCTCGACCGCGCGAGCGAAAGGCCGTGGCTGACCGCCACCTGCTGTGCTACCAGCGCCGTAACGAGTAATGCTCATGAGAAATCTCCTTTGATTGAGCGGTAAAAAGCGTTTTTAAAAACGAATGTTCTTGAGAAATTCAGCCAGCCGCGCTGATTTGGGCTGTTCAAACAAAGCCTTCGGCGGCCCCTGTTCTTCAATGCGGCCCTGATTCATGAACACGATCTGGTCCGACACTTCATACGCAAAGCGCATTTCGTGGGTCACCAGCAACATGGTCATGCCCTCCTCGGCCAGCCCCTTGATCACGCTCAGCACTTCGCCGACCAGCTCCGGGTCGAGGGCTGAGGTCACTTCGTCGAACAGCATCAGACTGGGGTTCATGGCAATGGCGCGGGCAATCGCAACCCGCTGCTGCTGACCACCAGAAAGCTGACCGGGAAAGTGATTGCGACGCTCCAGCAAGCCCACCCGATCCAGCCACTTTTCGGCCAGGGCCACTGCCTGATCCTTGGGCATCTTTTTGACTTTGAGCAGGCCAAGGGTGACGTTCTGCAGCGCGCTCATGTGCGGGAACAGGTTGAACTGCTGGAACGCCATGCCGGTCATGGCGCGGTGTTGAGCGATGACCTTTTCCGGATGGCGCACACGCTTGCCGTTGACGTCGCTGTAACCGATGTCCTGGCCTTCGAGGCGAATGTGCCCGCCCTGAAACTCTTCCAGCAGATTGACGCAGCGCAACAGCGTGGTCTTACCCGAGCCGCTGGAGCCGATCAGCGTCACGACGTTGCCTTTGTTCATCTTCAGATCGACGCCCTTGAGCACTTCGACCGGGCCATAGGATTTGTGCAGCCCTTCAATGCTCAGCAAAGCCGGGGCGGCGGTAGCGGTTTGAGTCTGTGTCATGGCAAGGCCACCCGTTTTTCGATTTGCCGACCAAGAAGCTCGATGGCGTAGTTGATGATGAAGAACAGAAATCCGGCGAACAGGTAAAACTCGAGGGTCATGAAATTACGCGCGATGACCTGTTGCGTGCTCAGCAGCAGCTCGGCCACACCGATCACCGACAGCAAGGTCGAGGCCTTGACGATCTCGGTGGACGAGTTGACCCAGGTTGGCAGGATCTGGCGCAGCGCTTGGGGCAACAGCACGTAGCTCAGGGACTGGCTGAACGTCAGACCGATGGCTTTACCCGCTTCAAGCTGCCCGCGCGGGATGGCTTGCAGCGCACCGCGCACGATCTCGGCCACATGGGAGCCGCAAAACAGCGTCAGCCCAAGTGCACCGGCCTGAAACGCACTGATCTGCCAGCCCAATGCCGGGGCCATATAGAAGCAGGCCAGCACCAGCACGAAGACCGGGGTGCCGCGAATCAGATCCACGTAAACCCGAAACGGCAAACGCGACCAGAGCGTGCCGTAGGTCAGGATCAAACCGGCGAACACGCCGATCACGGTGCCGCAGACAATCGCCAGCGCCGAGCACTGAATGCTGGTCAAAAAGCCCGACCACAGGGCCTCGCGGGCGATCCACAGTTCATGCAGCCAGGTAGGTTGTTCGTACATGCAGGCCTCCTAGCGGCGAATCGCCAGACGCTGTTCGAGGTAACGCAGCAGCATGGCGATGAGGTAACAGGCGGCAACGTACAGCGCCGTGGTCACCAGCCAGGTTTCAATCACCCGGTAGCTCTCGACGTTGATCTTGCGCGCGTAGTAGGTCAGTTCCGGCACGGCGATGGCGGCTGCCAGCGAGGTGTCCTTGAACAGCGAAATGAAGTTGTTCGACAGCGCTGGCAGCACGTTGCGCAGCATCACCGGCACCACTATGTAGGCCCGCACTTGCCATTCGCCCAGACCGATGGCCAGTCCCGCTTCGCGCTGGCCCTTGTGAATGCTGAGCAATCCTGCGCGGAACACTTCGGTCAGGTAAGCGCCGGCATACAGCGAGAGCGTGACGATGAACGAGGCGATCTTGTCCATGCGAATGCCAAGGCTGGGCAGCGCGAAGTAGATCAACAGGATCAACACCAGAATCGGCGTGTTGCGCACCACCGTGACGTACACCGAGGCGATGATGCGCAGTGCGCGAAACTTCGAGAGCATGGCGAACGCCATCATCAGCCCGATCACGCAACCGATGGCAATCGAGATCAGCGCCAGCTCAAGGCCCAGCCCCAGGCCCGACAGCAGACTGGGAAAGTCCCGCCAGACCGCTGCAAAATTCAACTGATAGTTCATGGTCAGCAGTACCTGGGACGGGAAGACTCGATTGCCTTCCCTGCCCCTTCAGTAGCGGTTCGCGTTATTTGTATTCCATCGGGAAGCCAATCGCCGGAACCGGCAGATCGACACCGAACCACTTCTTGAACGATTCGGCGTAAGTCGGGAATTCCACGCCGGTCATGGCTTCATGCAGCGCAGTGTTGACGAAGTTCAGCCAGTCCTGATCGCCACGCTTGACGGCACAGGCGTAGGTTTGCGGGCTCCACGCGAACGCCGGGGAACGGTAGCGGCCGGGGTTCTGCACCATCAGGTACTTGACCGAGGACTGATCGGTGGCGGCAGCGTCGGCACGACCGGAGTTGATCGCCTGATACATCAGATCAACGCTGTCGTACTGATCGACTTTGGCTTTGGGCAGCGCCTGGTGCACCAGTTCTTCGGCGTAGACGTTCTGCAGTACGGCCACGGTAACGCCGTCGCCAGCGCCCTTCAGGTCGTCGATTTCTTTGTATTTGCTGTTGGTCGGCAGCAGCAACGCGACGCCTTCGCGGTAGTACGGCAGCGTGAACGCCACTTGTTGCGCGCGGCTGGCTGTGACGGTGATGAACTGGCAGCTCATGTCGACCTTGTCGGTCAGCAGGTTCGGAATGCGCGCGTCGGAGGACTGCACCACGAACTCGACTTTGCTCGGGTCGTTGAACAGGCCCTTGGCGACGATGCGCGCGATGTCGATATCAAAACCCTGCAATTTGCCGTCGGCGCCCTGGAAATGCCACGGCGCATTGGTGCTGCCGGTGCCGACTACCAAGTGGCCGCGCTGCAGCACGCTGTCGAGTTTGCTGTCAGCTGCTTGTGCAGTTCCGACCATCGTGGCGGTTGCCGCCAAGAGGAGCGCACAAGCTTTCAAAAAAGAAGGTCTGCATTGCATGGGAAAAACTCCGCCGATTTTTAGTTTTTTCCGCTATAGCGGAAGTTGGTGTGTAACAACGGAATGAATTGCAGAAAGTGTGCCACAGAACAGCTGCCATACAACACCCTGGATAAAAGCGAGCAGGATCAAAGCACTAACGGCATCACCCGCGATCTCGGTGCGACGGGCCGGGAATCGGGCGCTACCGTTCGCCACAAAATGCAGTAACGCGGCGCTAAAGCTGTGCATCGCCGCGCCACAAGGGCGCATCGACTGCTACCGCCATAGCCGCACTGCCTGGCAATTGCTGTGCTATTAAATAGGCCGTTGAAACTCGACCCACTGCGGGACTGTTCGAATGCTGCCGACCCCTGTACTACGTTCAACCAACCATCGCTTTGCGCACGTCCGGCTGTGGCGCGGCCGAGTCGGGCTAGCTCTGGTCGCATCCCTGTCGGTATTGGCGGGCATGACTGACGCGATCGGCTTTATGGCCACCGGGGATTTTGTGTCGTTTATGAGCGGTAATACGACGCGCCTGGCGGTGGCCATCAGTGACGGCGACGTGTCGTTGATCGGCAGGCTGTGCGCTTTGGTGCTGGCGTTCATCGCCGGCAATGCGCTGGGAATCGTCATCAGCCGCTTCAGTGGCAGGCGAGCCATCACGTTGCTGTTGTGCCTCGCCGCAATGCTGAGTGTGTCCGCTTCACTGCCCCACGCCTGGCAGACGTTCGCACTGCTGATCGGCATCGTCGCCATGGGCATGCTTAACGCTGTGGTCGAACAAGTGAACGGCTTGCCCATCGGACTGACTTATGTGACCGGCGCGCTGTCCAGATTTGGACGAGGCCTGGGACGCTGGCTGGTCGGGGAACGCCGCGATGGCTGGCGAGTCCAGTTGGTGCCTTGGACCGGCATGTTCGCTGGCGCGGTATTGGGAGCCTTGCTCGAGCAAAGATTGGGGCTCAGTGCGCTGTACTTCAGCGCGCTGCTTGCTGCGATCATCGCTGCCGCGACGTTGATCATCCCGCGCCGCTGGCAACTGGGGTACATGCCCCGTTGATCTAGACTTTTTCAAGGCAGGGCAGATTGCGCCGACATTACGATGGACGGGGCTCGCAAAAGGAACTTTGGCACCGTTCATGCTTCTTTACAGTTGTATTACTTTTTTGTGACAGAAGCATCGTGCCTAGCAGGAGGATGTATGAAACAGCGAGCGACCATCATTTGCCAACGTGAGGATCAAGTCCTTTACGTGCGTAAGCCCAAATCGAAATGGACGCTGCCTGGTGGCAAAGTGGAAAGTGACGAGACGCCCTCACAAGCGGCTGAGCGTGAGCTGCGTGAAGAAACCGGGCTGATCCTCAACGAGCTGGCGTACGTCACCCAATTTGCGGGGGGTGAAGTGATGCATCACGTCTTCGAAGTCTCGGTGACCTCCATCGCTACCCCCTCGCCCAAGAATGAGATTGCCGACTGCCGTTGGTTCACCGCCAAGCAGTTGGCCGGCATGAACGTCCATCCTGCGGCGAAATCGATCGTTAAAGCGTTTCTGAGCAATGCGATTCCTTGAATCTCTTCACACAACTTTCACATTGGATCCGTTACTGTTCACTTGCTCCGTAACGCAGTACGTTTAAGCCCGCTACCCCCCATCGCGGGCTTTTTCTTGCCTGCGATTTGGCAACGCCCTAGTTTCCCCGGCGTTTAGCCGCCTCCCCTGCAGAGATACGCTTGTTGAGATCGTAGTAATGAGCGAAGCAGATGCCCAACGAAAACTTGCCAGCTTCGGCGCAGTCACGTGGCGGGACGTTATTGTTCTTCTCGGACATCGACTTGACCACCGCCGCCGTCAGTAACGACTTTACGCTGTCGTTGAATACGTCGTTGTGGTCCTTGATAAAGCTTTTGGGTGCCGAAATGAATTGCACAGGGTCGTTTTCGAAGCACGGAAATCTGTCCTTCGTCGCCTTGGCCAGATCATCCGAGCAATAAGATTCAAATCCCCAGATTCCGATTCTATCGGAAGGCGCGATCTTGATTTCGGATGAGGTCTGGACCGGAACCTGTGCCCGATTAGAGATGGCGACATACCTTGCCGACGAAGAATTGTCTGCAATCTCGTCACTCATGTAGCCGGTGCGAAACGCGTCATAGTTGCCGATCGTGTTGTGATCCAGGCTGGTTTCCGCGATGTGGTACGTATGGCCGTAGTAGTCTCGATACAGCACGGTTTGATTCCACGTTAGATCAACCCCCAGGAACTGACCGATAGGAAACGCCACATTGGTCGGCAGGTCAGCCCGGGAACTGACGACGTACATCAGTGACGGCACGGGCTTTTTCATAGCACCGACTTTCATGCTGTTCTCCTTCAGCAATAGGCCCAGGTCGGCCTCAACTGCAGGATTGAGCAGCACCACTGCGTCGCCGAAAGGTTTGACCGATTCACCCCGTTGCTGGTCGAGCATTTTCTCCATCAGCGTGTCGTTCAGGGCGGACAGCACGATGGCGCTGCCAAAGCTGTGCCCCGCTGTCAGCATGAAATTGCCCTTCCTGGCCGCGGAAATGCTCTCCAGCTTCAGCAGAAATTCGGTCACACCGCCGCGTCCGACCTCTTCAGCCGTCGCCTTGCGATCCCAGAACGTGAGGTTCTCCACCCCCAAGCCGTGAAAACTCATGCCACGCCAACCGATATAAATACCGATCAGTTTTTTTTTGCCAGTGGCCTCGGAAATCGCCAGGTGCTCAAGGGCCTCCTTGAAACTTTCGACGTTACTGTCTTCGGTAGACGCATTGTGTTTCCAGCCATGCACGAAGATCACCAAGGCCACGTTCCCGGCATTGGACGCCTGGGTGATCTTGTTCAACAGCGTGGTGGTTTGGTCAGGGTTGAAGTCGTTGCCTCGCTCGGAATACTCGACAAAGCCCAAATCATATTTGCCATGAACTTCGTAAAAACTACCGCACCCCTTCCAGTGCTCGCAGGCAACGCCGTCTTCGGTCCGAAAAGGCGCGTTGGACACGCACCCGCCCAGCAGTAGCAGTAAACCAACCAGAAGCTTCCTCATCGCACGATCCTTTCTGACAAGACCCGATAAGCTCAACGTTCATGGCTCGAATTCCATTTCCAGGGTGATCGGAATACCGCGACTGGGCCTGACAGTCAGGCAACTATTGAAGGATGGGTGAGATGTGGCGGTTCGTCCAATGGCTGTTAGCGTGAGAGGTGAATCTCTGCGTCCAGATGAAGGGCCTGCAAAAAGGCGCTGTCATGGGAGACCACAATCAAGGCGCCTTGATATTGGTCCAACATCTGCTCAAGTGCGATCCTGCTGGGTAGGTCCAGATGGTTGTCCGGCTCGTCCAGTAACAGCAGCTGGGGTGGTCGCTGTGAGTAGAGCTGCGCAGCGAGCGCGATCTTCAAGCGTTCGCCGCCGCTCAACTGGCAGGTCTTGAGCACCGCACGGTCAGCATCAATGCCCATCTGTGCCAAGCGAGTTCGTGCCTCGGCCTCGGGCAGCTCAGAATTGCTGGCGTGGAGCCATTGCACCGCCGTACGTTCGGGGTGCAACAACCCGGCGTGTTGATCCAGCCAACCGATATGGCCACTGCGGATGAGTTCGCCCCCGGGCGCCGCCAGTTGACCAGCAATAACCCGGAGCAAAGTGGATTTCCCGCTGCCGTTGGCACCCAGAAGCGCTATACGCATCGGCCCGGTCAGCGTCAGATTGATCGGCGTCGCGTGTCCGAACGGGAGCACTACGTCGTTGAGTTGCACTATCAGCTTGCCACTGGGCACGACGCTTTCCGGCGACAACATCATGCGTTGAATGTCAGGGGCGCACCTCGAACGGGCTTCGGCGATCCGCGTTTGTTGCTGCTCCCGGGCAACCTGCTGGTTAAGGCGTAGTTTGCCCTGACTGTTTTCACTGCGCTCTTTCTGCGCATTGGTGATCAACTTTGTCTGATTACCGTCACGGGCGTGACGGTCGCCGCGGGCATTGCGCCGTTGCTGACGTTCCGTCTGCACGACCATCTCACGTTGCTCACGCTTGGCCTGCGTCCGCTCTCCCTGTAATGCCAACTGGAACGAATGCTGCTCCTGCTCGCGTGTCGCCCAATATTGGCTGTAGTTGCCGCCATACACCGCCAGTCCAGACGGCGACAGATCAACGATCTCGCCGACATGCTCCAGAAGACTTCGATCGTGGCTGATTAGCACCAAGCCGTTGGGCCAGCGGTCGATTTGCTGCGCAAGCTTGTGCTGCTGATCTGCATCCAAGTGGTTGCTGGGCTCGTCGAGAACAAGCCAGTCGGCGCGGGATAACCACGCCCCCATCAGGGCGATGCGTTGCCGTTCGCCACCGCTGAGTGCGCAGGTCCGCGCGTCGGCATTCAGATGAGCCAGGCCAATCTGCTGCAGCTCCGCTTCCAGGCGCGTGGCGCAATCCCACTGATCCACCGCCAGCGAATGGTCTTCATCGTCGACACTGCCTTGGGCAATGCGCTCAAGCGCAGCCAGAATATGATCGACCCCGGCCAGCGCGGCAACGGTGGGATAGCGCTCCGGCTCCAGTGACTGCGCCACGGCGTAAATCTGCCCTTCGCGACGGACCATACCGCTGGTGGGCAGTTGCTCCCCCGTCAGAAGCCGGCCCAGCAAGGACTTGCCACAGCCATTGGCGCCAACGATGCCAGTGGCCCTGGTACTGAAGGTGTGGTTCAAGTGGTCGAACAGTACGCGCCCGTCGGGCAGGTTGAACGACACTTGATCTAGTTGGAGTAACCGTTGAGTCATGATGCTTCCTTAAAAACCAGCGCCGGTAGGCGTTGAACAGCTCCCTGAAAATGGAACACGGATGCTCAGTGATCAGCCGACCTAGCTCCGTAGGCCTAGTTTATCTTCGAGGGCGTTATGCAAAAAGCCCCGCAGTGGGCCGGGCGGGAATGATCAAATCCGACCTTTCCCTTCGACAATCCAAGATCTCCACTGCAACATGCAGAAACCCCTCGTTTATGCGAGAATGCCGCCACTGTCCGGCACATCCCCCTAATTCCAATAAGCTGCAGCTCCCCTCACGGGTCGACGCTGCAGCTTATTTTTTGCCTGTCGGGTCCATCGAAAACCCGTGGTGGTTACACGTCGAGCGCTGACATTTCCAGCCGCGACTGAAGACATCCACCCCCAAGCTATTGAAAGGTAAGGTAATTGATCTCCACCGCTAACATCACCATGCAATTTGGCGCCAAACCTCTGTTCGAGAACGTCTCGGTCAAGTTCGGCGGCGGCAACCGTTATGGCCTGATCGGTGCCAATGGTTGCGGCAAGTCCACCTTTATGAAGATCCTCGGCGGCGACCTGGAGCCTTCGGGTGGGCAGGTGATGCTGGAGCCGAACGTGCGTCTGGGTAAATTGCGCCAGGACCAGTTCGCTTACGAAGAATTCTCCGTGCTCGATACCGTGATCATGGGTCATGAAGAGCTGTGGAAGGTCAAGGCCGAGCGCGATCGCATTTATTCGCTGCCGGAAATGACCGAAGCCGACGGCATGGCGGTCGCGGAGCTGGAAACCGAATTCGCCGAGATGGACGGCTACACCGCCGAATCCCGCGCCGGCGAGCTGTTGTTGGGTCTGGGTATCGGTATCGAGCAGCACAACGGCCCGATGAGCGAAGTGTCGCCGGGCTGGAAACTGCGTGTTTTGCTGGCCCAGGCGCTGTTCTCCGATCCTGAAGTGCTGCTGCTCGACGAGCCAACCAACCACCTGGACATCAACACCATTCGCTGGCTGGAAAACATTCTGACCCAGCGTTCGAGCCTGATGATCATTATCTCTCACGACCGTCACTTCCTGAACAGCGTGTGCACCCACATGGCTGACCTGGATTACGGCGAGCTGCGTCTGTTCCCGGGCAACTACGACGAGTACATGACCGTGGCGACCCAGTCCCGCGAGCAATTGCTGTCGGACAACGCCAAGAAGAAAGCACAGATTTCCGAGCTGCAATCGTTCGTCAGCCGCTTCTCGGCCAACGCCTCGAAAGCCAAGCAGGCCACCTCTCGCGCCAAGGCGATCGACAAGATCCAGCTGGCCGAGGTCAAGCCATCGAGCCGTGTCAGCCCGTTCATTCGTTTCGAGCAGACCAAAAAGCTGCACCGTCAGGCGGTTATTGTTGATCGCATGGCCAAGGGCTTCGACGGCAAGACCCTGTTCAAAGACTTCAGCTTCCAGGTTGAAGCCGGCGAGCGCGTGGCGATCATCGGCCCGAACGGTATCGGTAAAACCACCCTGCTGCGCACCTTGGTCAACGAGTTGTCGCCAGATGCCGGTACGGTCAAGTGGACGGACGCGGCGGAGCTGGGTTACTACGCTCAGGATCACGCCTCGGATTTTGAAGACGAATCCAACCTGTTCGACTGGATGGGTCGCTGGACTCAAGGCGGCGAGCAAGTGGTTCGTGGCACCTTGGGCCGCATGCTGTTTTCCAACGATGACATCCTCAAGTCGGTCAAGGTGATTTCCGGTGGTGAGCAAGGCCGCATGCTGTTCGGCAAGCTGATCCTGCAAAAGCCGAACGTGCTGATCATGGACGAACCGACCAACCACTTGGACATGGAATCCATCGAAGCGCTGAACCTGGCGCTGGAAAACTACCCCGGCACGCTGATTTTCGTCAGCCACGACCGTGAGTTCGTGTCGTCTCTGGCAACCCGCATCATCGAGTTGAGCCCGAGCGGCGTGATCGACTTCAGCGGCACTTATGACGATTACCTGCGCAGCCAAGGCGTGGTTTTCTGATTCATCGCTAGATCAAAGAGCCCTGCCTTAAAAGCAGGGCTTTTTTATGGGCGCAGGCTTTGCTACCGATCTTCAGGCCTGACCCAATACTGTTGGAGCGAGGCTCGCCCGCGAAACTGACGACGCGCTGTGTCAGGTGAGACCGCGGCGTTAGCTTCGCGGGCAAGCCTCGCTCCTACGGGATTGGCGTAGTACAGCAGCGCCACAGATTCATCGTGGGAGCGAACCTGTTCGCGAAGGCGGTGCTTCAGGCGACAGGGATGTAGTGGGTGTACCTACCCCTTCGCGGATAGGTCCGCTCCCACGGGTTTTGCATCCACTGGGGACCTAGGCAGCACGCGGCACTTGTTGGAGCGAGGCTTGCCCGCGAAGCTCAGGACGCGGAGTGTCAGGTGAAACCGCGGCGTTAGCTTCGCGGGCAAGCCTCGCTCCAACGGGATTTTACGTGAACCCGGAAATCAGCAGCGCCACAGACTCATCGTGGGAGCGAACCTGTTCGCGAAGGCGGTGCTTCAGGCGACAGGGATGTAGTGGGTGTACCTACCCCTTCCCGGACAGGTCCGCTCCCACGGGTTTTGCATCCACTGGGGACCTAGGCAGCACGCGGCACTTGTTGGAGCGAGGCTCGCCCGCGAAGCTCAGGACGCGGAATGTCAGATGAAACCGCGGCGTTAGCTTCGCGGGCAAGCCTCGCTCCAACAGGATTTACGTGAACCCGAAAATCAGCAGCGCCGCAGATTCATTGTGGGAGCGAACCTGTTCGCGAAGGCGGTGTTTCAGGCGACAGGGATGTGGTGAATGTACCAGCCCCTTCGCGGACAGGTCCGCTCCCACGGGTTTTGCATCCACTGGGGACCTGGGCAGCGCGCGGACCTAAGGAGCACGCTCCAACTGAACTCTCAAAGTTGGTTAGGCCATTAACGTTAGGCTGCTTTCTTTTACCGTGCTCACACGCCATGATGACGGCACTCCCACCGCCTGCCAGCGAAGAGCCCAATGTCTGCCGCCCTGCCCCCGCAAACACCCGCCTCAAACGCCAACTCCATGGCAATTACTCTGCAAATCGTATCCATCGTGTTCTACACATTCATTGCCTTCCTGTGCATTGGCCTGCCGATCGCCGTGATCCCCGGTTACGTGCATGACCAGCTCGGTTTCAGTGCAGTGATCGCCGGCATCACTATCGGCGCGCAATACCTGGCCACGCTGCTCAGCCGCCCGGTGGCCGGGCGAATCTGCGACAACATCGGCACCAAGCGCGCGATTGTCTATGGATTGGCCGGGATTGCCGTAAGCGGCGTCCTGACTGTTCTGGCAGTCCTGCTCCAGGAAATGGCTCAGGTCAGCCTGACGATTCTGATCATTTCCCGTTTGTTCCTCGGCGTGTCCCAAGGCCTGATCGGCGTGGGCACGATCAGTTGGTGCATCGGCCAGGTGGGAGCGGAACACACGGCCCGTTCGATTTCCTGGAACGGGATCGCCTCCTACGGCGCCATTGCCATTGGCGCTCCGCTGGGCGTAGTGATGGTCGGCAGTCTGGGTTACATCACGCTGGGTTTTGCGTTGACGATCATGGCGTGCGGCGCCTTACTGCTGATCCGCAACAAACCTTCGGTACCGGTGGTCCGCGGCGAGCGCATGCCGTTCTGGTCAGTGTTTGGCCGCGTAGCGCCGTTCGGCCTCAGCCTGACTCTGGCCTCCATTGGCTACGGCACCCTGACCACCTTCATCACAATGTTTTACATCAGCCGTGGCTGGGAAGGCGCGGCGTGGTGCCTGACCGTGTTCGGCATCTGTTTCATCGTGGCGCGTCTGCTGTTTATCAACGCGATCAACCGTTTCGGCGGGTATCGCTCGGCAATCACCTGCATGGCGGTTGAGACGATCGGGCTGGTGCTGCTGTGGGTGTCGCCCAGTACGGAAATCGCCTTGTTGGGCGCAGCGTTTGCGGGGTTTGGTCTGTCGCTGGTCTATCCGGCCATCGGCGTGGAAGCGATCAAGCAAGTGCCCAACAGCAGTCGCGGCGCTGGGTTGAGCGCTTATGCGGTGTTCTTTGATCTGGCATTGGCCATCGCCGGGCCTTTGATGGGCGCGATCGCTTTGGGCATGGGTTATGGCTGGATCTTCTTTTTTGCGGCGCTGTTATCGGTGGCAGCCCTGGGGCTGACGATGATGTTGTCGCGACGCGCCAGCATCGACACGCGAGTGTGAAACCACAGCCGAGCGTGACCGCTGACCCGAAGCGCTGAACCCCCAGAGAGGCTGTCGGTCCCAGTTACACCCCTTTGGTAATCTGGAGCGTGCGTGTGACACCCGACCCTGCTGGTATGAACGCAGCGCCCGCTGACATCGAAAATGCGCCTGACGTGCACCGTTTGCGAGTGCTGACTGTCAACACGCACAAGGGCTTCACGGCACTCAATCGTCGCTTCATCCTCCCCGAATTGCGTGAAGCGGTGCGCAGCACCAGCGCCGATCTGGTCTTTTTGCAGGAAGTGCTGGGCGGTCATGACCGCCACGCAACGCGTTATCAGGATTGGCCGAGCATGTCGCAGTACGAATTCCTTGCGGACAGCATGTGGAGCGATTTTGCCTACGGCCAAAACGCGGTGTATCCCGACGGTCATCACGGCAATGCCCTGCTGTCCAAATACCCGATCATTCGCCATCGCAATCTCGACGTATCGATTACAGGCCCCGAGCGGCGTGGTTTGCTGCACTGCGTTTTACAAGTGCCAGGGCACGATGAAGTACACGCCATTTGCGTGCATTTGAGTTTGCTGGAGAGCCATCGCCAACTGCAGCTGGACTTGCTGTGTCAGCTGCTCGAATCGCTGCCTGACGATGCACCAGTGATCATCGCCGGCGATTTCAATGACTGGCAGCTGCAAGGCAATAAGCGCCTGGGCCGTTGCGACTATTTGCATGAAGTGTTCGAGCGCAATAACGGACATCTGGCGAAGACCTACCCCGCGCGTTTTCCGATGCTGCGGCTAGACCGCATTTACTTGCGCAATGCCACCAGCCATTCACCTCGCATCCTGGGCAATCGCCCATGGACGCACCTCTCCGACCACCTGCCGCTGGCGGTCGAGGTGCACATGTAGGCTGCGCACCAGTGCGTGCGATAGACCGCCGGTCGCTCATCACGTTGACGCGCTGCTGGTTGCATCCTTCACTGAACAATGACCGTACTGAAACGACTCAGTACCGCTGGACGGCCATCGGGCAAGTTTTGGATATTTTTCGCTCCCTCTGACCACAGGCTCAGGGAGAGCGGACATGGATATCGACATTCGACACAACGGCAGGTGCGGCGCTTGCTGGATATTGGCTTGCCTGTGCATGACGGCCCCGTCCACCTCCCAGAGCGCCTGCAACCTGGTGTCGACCCTGGGCGGCGACACGCAAACCTGCGACAGCGGCAGCAGCGGTCCGCTGACCAATCCCGGTGGGAACAACGTTTTGATTTTCCCGGCGGGAGGCACCGGTTCCATCGTCGGCAGCGTCACATTCGGCTCCGGCAACGACCGCATCGACATGAACTCCGGCAGCATTGTCGGCGACTTCAATCAAGGCGCCGGTACTGATCAATTCCGTATCACCCAAGGGACGATCACCGGCGACGTCAATCAGAGCTTCGACCCGGACAACTTCTTCATGAGCGGCGGCACGATGCGCTCGCTGACCCAAGGTGACGGCTTCGACACCTTCCTGATGACTGGCGGCACCATCACCAACGCCTTTGAAGACGGCGATTCCGCACGCATGACGGGCGGCACCATCGGCCGAGTGGACTTGAAGCTCGATGACAACCTGTTCGACATGTCCGGTGGCACCATCGTCAATAACCTGGTGGCAGGCTTCGGCAAGGACACCATCATCGTGTCCGGCGGGTTAATCGGCGGGGCGATCAGCGTCAGCGGTGGCAACGACAGGATTACCTTCAGCGGCGGCGAGGTGCGCGGTGGCGTGCGGGCCAGCTTCGGCGACGATGTATTCGTCTGGCGCGATGGCGGTTTCATGCGCGGCGGTGTGTTGATGGCGGACGGCAATGATCGCGCATCGCTGGCTGATCTAACGGAAGTTAACCTGTCGTCCAATCCTCTGCTCGACGGCGGGCCCGGGATCGACGCCTTGAGCTTTGATGCCGTGAGTACCGCAGTCCCCGGCCGCTACCTCAACTGGGAAACGGTCAATCTGGGCAATGGCTCGCAACTGGATCTGGCCGGCAACTTCGTGCTGGGCGACAGCGCGACCGGCACGGGTGTGTTCAACGTGGATGCCAGCAGCGTGGTGCGCTCGACTGCAGGCTCCTTCAGCCCGTTCACCGGTAGTCAGTTGGCGACGCTGAACAACGCCGGCACGCTGGATATGACCACTGGCAGTACCAGCGCCGCTGACACCCTGACAGTGCGTGGCAATTACGTGGGCAACAACGGGCGGCTGTTGTTGCAATCGGTCTTGGCGGGTGATGAGTCACCCAGCGACAAGCTGGTGGTGTCGGGCGGCGCTCTGAGCGGCACCACGCAGATCGACGTCACCAACCTCGGTGGTCAGGGCGCCTTCACGCCGCAGAACGGCATCCAGGTGGTTGAAGCCAGTGACGGCGCCATCAGCGATAACACCGCGTTTTCACTCAAGGGGTCGCTGTCGGCTGGCGCTTACCAGTACTACCTGTTCAAAGGCGGCGTGCAAGCGGGCACTGAAAACAACTGGTACTTGCGCTCGGCGGTGCTGTCATTGCCGCTGCCGCCCGCTGTTCCGCCGGCTTCGCCACCTGTTACGCCACCTGTTACCCCGCCCGTTACGCCACCGGTCGCGCCGCCAGTGACGCCAGTGACACCCCCCGATGTTCCAGCGCCACCGGTCACGCCGCCCGTTACGCCGACGCCACCACCGGTTCCACCTCAGCAACCGGATGCACCTACCCCAATTTTGCCGGCGGCTGTGGCGCCGGTCGCAGCTATCGGCACTCCCGCCCTGCCCGCTCCAGTGCAAGGCGCGGCGCCTTTGCCCTTGTATCGCCAGGAGGTCCCCAATTACTCGGTCATTCTGCCCGCGGTCGCCGTGCTGTTGAACACCACGCTGGGCACCTTTCACGATCGCCAGGGCGATCAAAGCCTGCTCGACGAGCACGGCGCAGTGCCTGCGGGATGGGGCAGAATTCTGAGTAATGATTTCAAGCAGAGCTGGTCCGGCACGGTTGACCCGAAACTGGATGCGTCAATCAAGGGCTACCAGATCGGCCACGACGTATACGCCGCGCAAACAAACGGCGGCAGCAATCACCGGCTGGGATTTTTTGTCGCGCACAGCCGAATGGACGGGCACGTCGAGGGCTTCGCCGACGGGTTCGAGCAGAGCAAAACCGGCAAGGTCAAACTTGAGGGTGACTCGTTAGCTGCTTACTGGACCTTGGTTGGCCCCTCGGCTGGCTACATCGACGCGGTTGTCATGGGTACGCGACTCGACGGGTACAGCCGCTCCAATCGGGGCGTGCGCATCGACACCAAGGGCCACGCGCTGAGCCTGTCGCTTGAGGCCGGCTACCCGATCACGCTATCGCCGCATTGGGTCATCGAGCCGCAGGTGCAGTTTATTCACCAACGCATCGACCTGGACGGGCAAAACGACGGGATCGCCGATGTGTCTTTTGATTCAGACGCCTACAACACCGGCAGAGTCGGCGCTCGGCTCAAAGGCAATTATGTGGTGCAAGGCGTGCCGGTTGAGCCCTATGTGCGGACCAACCTGTGGCGTACGTTTGGCGGCAACGACACCGTCACTTTCGACCATGTCACGCGCATTGAGAGCGATCACCATTCGACGACAGCGGACCTGGGCGTTGGCTTTATCGCGAAAGTGGGCGACGGCGTCAGCGTTTACGCCAGCGCCGATTACAGCAGCGACGTGGATGACAACGACCTGAACGGCGTGATCGCCAATCTTGGGGTGCGTGTGAGTTGGTAGGGATACCAATGGGTGGGTTTGCTTCGGAATCAGTGTTTAGACGAGACACTGCTCATAAAAAAGCCAGGCACTCGTACCGCGCGCCTGGCCCTTTCATTCAGCTATCCGAGATCAGAAAATATTGATCGGATAATCGGCGATCAGACGGAATTCGTTGATGTCGCCTTCGGCCTGGTCAGCATTGCCACGGTGCCATGCCTGACGCATGCGCAAGGACAAGTCCTTGAGCGAACCTGTCTGAACCACGTACTTGGCTTCGACGTTGGTTTCGTGGTGCTTGCCGTCTTCGCCGTAGCCGTATCCGCCATAAGTGCTGTTAGAAGGCAGGTGGCTGCCGTCGATATCATCACCGGTGATATAGCGCGCCATGAAGCTGAGACCGGGCACGCCATAACTTGCCATGTTCAAGTCGTAACGGGCTTGCCAGGATTTTTCGCCCGGGCCGTTGAAGTCCGAATATTGAACCGAGTTCGCCAGAAAGATCGAGTCGCCTGTATCGCCAGGACCGTTAGTCCCGAAGGCCACATAATCGAAAGGGGTATCGCCATGAACTTTCTGATACGCCAGTGTCACGGTGTGTGCCGTCAGGAACGAATAAGCGGCTGCCAGCGACCAGGTGGTGTTGCTGATATCGCCCGCTTTGGCTGAACCCGCATCATTAGTGCGATAGATATTGAAATCGAAGTTCACCGACTGTTGGTCGGAGATCGGCTGGGTGTAATTGACGTTGGCGTAGTACTGATCCCACACATCTTTGAGGTTGGAACCATACAGGCTCAGAGACAAGTTATCGGACACCGCATACTTGGCGCCGGCGTAATCAATGCTCGACGCCGTGACGTTGGCATAGGAAGCAAAGATATCGTGATCACTGTTGGTAGTGACCGGGCCATTGCCGCCGGTAAAGTGACCACCGTCCAGTTCCAGACCGGCGATTTCGCTGCTCAGCAGGTTGAAGCCAGTGGCCGTCTGCGGGAACAGACGTGAACCGCCTGCGGCAAATACCGGGGCTGTCGGCTGTAGGTTGCCGTAGCGCAGTTCGGTTTTGGAGATGCGCATTTTGATCGCACCGCCGGCGGTGCCGTACTCGTCTTCCGGGTCGCCGTGGCGATCGACTGGCAGGTTACCGGTGCCCGCCGTGCCGCCACCGCCATCGAGTTTGATGCCCCAGTAACCGTAGGCATCAACGCCAAATCCCACGGTGCCTTGTGTGAAACCGGAGCTGAAGTTACCCAGCACGCCTTGGGTCCAGTCCTTGCGGTCGCCACCGCCGTTCTTGCCATCACGGTTGAAATAGTAATTTTTCAGGTGGACGGTAAGGCTGCTGTCCTCGACAAAACCCTTGGTTTCGGATTGGTCACTGACAACCCCTGCTGCCGCCAGTTGACTCACGCCCAGCGAAACCGCGAGCGTTACGAGGTTCCATTTCACAAACGTCATTGTTATCCCCTGTTTCAATAAAGGCCCACCGTTCAGAGCACCTGAAGCACGGGGTTTCCCCTGGTTCAGGCGATATAAGAACGGTGGAGTACGCGCTATGGCAGATGGGCTAAATACATCGATACCGTCATTGAAACTCACGGTTAATTACAGGCTTGAATCCCGTCTCGTTATTGTCCCGCACGCGCCACTCGCGCTACGGATTGCAGGGTGTGCTCCCCTTGCCAAAAAACTTTTAGCACTTTCCCGGCCAGCCAATGATCAATGAGTCGTGATAGTCACTATCGATTATCGTAATAGTGGGATTCGCGAAGGCAGTGTTACCGTTGTCGGCGATGAAAGATCATGTATCCCTTGCCTGATGACTCCGCAGCTTCAGGCACAGACACTTGCTCCACTTCATCATTCCTTTGGTAAGACTTTTTAGCCACCTCACTTTTGTGCGGTGGCTTTTTTTATGAATTAAATTTCATGTTCATTTTGGCGGATGGTCAATTTCCGAGGATTTTCTTATCGGCATTAATGATATGAAAACATACTCGAGCCAACTTACTCACTCCCCGGTTCGGTTGACAGAATCTTCACAAACTCCCTTATCCGCTCACAGGCCTTTGCCAGTTGTGCTTCCCCCACGGTAAATGACAAGCGGACAAAACCCTGAGCCGGCTCGCCAAACGCTGCGGCATCCAGCACCGAAACCTTGGCCTCGCGGTACAGGCGCCAGGCGAAATCCAGAGAACTCAATCCAGTGCCGCGCACGTCCAGCAGCACGAACATACCGGCATCGGGTTTTAGCACCGAAATGCCGGGGCAATCGCTGAGCGCACTCACCACCAGATCACGTCGACGCTGATAGACATCGCGCATACTCGCCGTGACTTCATCGTGGGCGATGACGGCTGCCAACGCCGCTTCCATGACAAAGCCGGGCAGCCCGTAGAGCATGCTCAACAGCAGGGTTTCAGCATGGGCGACCAACGTCGGCTCAGCGACGATCCAGCCAATTCGCCAGCCTGTCATGGCGTGGGATTTGGAGAGACTGCCAATCACCACACAGCGTTTTTCCATGCCCGGCAGGCTCGCCAGGCTCTGGTGCTCGCGCTCGTAGCACAGGCTTTCGTAGACCTCATCGACCACCACCCACAGATCATGGGCGATTGCCAGATCAGCGATCGCTTGCAGTTCTTCGAGCTCCAGGACCACGCCGGTGGGGTTGTTCGGGTTGGAGAGGAAGATCGCGCGGGTACGCGCAGTGATCGCCGCTTTCAATCGCGGCGCATTCAGGCGAAAGCCGCTGTCGGCATTACACTCGACCCGCACCAGCGTCGCGCCGGAAGCTTTGAGGGTCGCTTCATAGGTGACGTACATCGGGTCCAGGGCGATGACTTCGTCGCCTGCTTGCAACAGGCACATCGAGGCCACGAACAAGGCGTTCTGCGCGCCTGCCACGGTGATGACATTTTGCGCCTGCACCGGCCAACCCAATCGCTCGGCATAACGCTGGGCGATGGCCCGACGCAGTTCCGGACGGCCAGCGATGTCGGTGTAATGGCTGTCACCCGCGCGCAGTGCAGTGACGGCGGCTTGAGTGATGAAATCGGGCGTGGCGAAGTCGGGATCGCCGACGCTGAGAATGATCACATCCTCGCCCGCACGCTGTGCGTCGCTGGCGGCGTAATGAATGTCCCAAGCCGCAACGCCCTTTCCGGAAATTCGTTCGACCAGCGGGGAAAAGCGCATGCCAGAGCCTCTTTAAAGATTGGATACCGCGTTGGGGGTGGCACCAACAGATAGGAAGCGGCCAACATAGTGCAAGCCCAACGGCGGTTCAACCTCAAGGGCCGACTGTAAGCACACCTGAAACTCTGAGGGCCCGATGAGTTACCGAGATATAGGTCACACGCTACACCCGTGGGAGCGGACCTGTCCGCGAAGAGGTCCGTGCAGGCGCTACTAATCTGGCGTCCCGAACACAACCTTCGCGAACAGGTTCGCTCCCACATTGGAGCTGCGGCGCTGCTGATTTTTCGGCTTTACACAAACCCGTGGGAGCGGACCTGTCCGCGAAGAGGTCCGTGCAGCCGCTACTAATCTGGCGTCCCGAACACCGCCTTCGCGAACAGGTTCGCTCCCACATTGGAGCTGCGGCACTGCTGAGTTTTTCGGCTTTACACAAACCCGTGGGAGCGGACCTGTCCGCGAAGAGGCCCGGGCAGGCGCTACTAATTTGGCGTCCCGAACACAGCCTTCGCGAACAGGTTCGCTCCCACATTGGAGCTGCCGCGCTGCTGATTTTTTCGGCTTTACACAAACCCGTGGGAGCGGACCTGTCCGCGAAGAGGTCCGGGCAGCCGCTACGAATCTGGCGTCCCGAAACCAGCCTTCGCGAACAGGTTCGCTCCCACATTGGAGCTGCGGCGCTGCTGATTTTTCGGCTTTACACAAGCCCGTGGGAGCGGACCTGTCCGCGAAGAGGTCCGTGCAGCCGCTACTAATCTGGCGTCCCGAACACCGCCTTCGCGAACAGGTTCGCTCCCACATTGGAGCTGCGGCGCTGCTGATTTGGTCGTCTGGCAAAAGCCCTGTTGGGTCAGGGTGTGCTGCTGACAGCGCGGCAACTGGACGCCGGGGACCGCCAAAAACCTCATTGGCCGGGATGTCACAAATCAAACCGGTCGACCACCCGGCGGCGCTCGTTGTCATCGCGCATGTCGTACCCCACCGTGGTGGAGATGTTGGTGTGGTGCGCCAGTTTCTGCGCGATGGCCAGGTCATGTTCTTCGATGACCCGGGTGATAAACGAGCGGCGAAAGTCGTGGGGCATGATCTCGACGCCGACCTGGCGCCCGCGCTGCTTGGCGATGAAGTAGATCGCGTGCTTGGTGATGCGCTCGCGGGTGATGTGGCTGCCGCGACGGATGCGGTTGAACAGAAACGCATCGTCCTGCACCCCCTCCGGCAGACTCGCGCGGCGCAACGTCAGCCAGTCATTCAGGGCATCGAACGCCCACACCGGTGCATATTTGATCAGTTGTCGATTGCCCTTGCCGGTGACACGCAGGCTGCGCTCCTCGAAATCCAGCTGCGCCAGATCCAGGTTCACCGATTCGGACTTGCGCATGCCCGAGCCGTACAGAATCGCAATCAAAGCGGCGTCGCGTTTGCCCTGCGGCCTGGGGTCGGCGGCGCAGACTTCCATCAATTCCTTGATCAGCGTGCGTCGGATGTTTCTGCCCCGACCTAACCGCGTGCCGGCAATGGCTTTGATCGAGCGAATCTTCAGCAGCTGCTCGTGGCTGATCAACTCTTGGCGCCACGCTTCATTCATGACCCCGCGAATCGCGTTGACGTACAGCGAAGAGGTGTTGGGTGCGTAATTGTCATCGCGCAGCGTCGACACCAGCGCCGTGACGTGGCCTGGCTGCAACTGATGCCAAGGGATGTGGTGCAAATCGATGTCGACAAAACCCAAGCGGTCGGCCGCGTCCTGCAACACGTACTTGATGGTCAGCCGACTGGAGGGGGCCAGACGCGCCAGATACAGCGTCAAAGGCGCTGCAACGTTGGGCATGAGCGGCGCGGCGCTGCCCGCCAAGGCGGGATCGACAGCCGGAGACGGGGATGTATCGCGAAGGAAATCGGCAGGTTTATCTGACACGTTCGTTGGGCGCTCCGGTGACGGCGAAGGCTCTGAAATGGCCTTTTGCGACGCTTGAAACCACAACTCTACACCACAGCTCCAGCGATTAATCAACCCGATTTGAGGACCCGGCAAGCCAACGTCCTGACCGAGTGATCCGCATTTATTGTCTGGAATCGTCAGGCGCTTTCTGGTCTAGTAGCGCGCGTATCGTTCAGAACGTTACCGCGATTGCCCTGCCGTTCAACCTGCTGCACAGCTCACCGCCGCAAAGATAATAAGGTGCCCCGATGTCTGCCCAACGCTTCAAGATTGCCCTGACTTCCTTCGCCGTTCTGGCTTGCTTGACGACTGCTACCCTCGCCCTTGCCCACGCTCACCTTGAGAGTCAGTCGCCCGCCGCCGACAGCGAAGTGACCTCGCCCAAAGAGCTTCGCCTGAACTTCTCGGAAGGCGTCGAAGAAAAATTCAGCAAAGTCAGCATTCGCCTCGACGGCCCGGGCGACAGCACTGAAATCGTCGCTGCGCAGAGCATCGCCACTGACCCTGCCGACAAGAAAATCCTCATCGTCACCCCTGCCGTGCCCTTGACGCCTGGCAACTATAAGGTCGAGTGGCACGCCGTGTCAGTCGATACTCATAAAAGCGAAGGTGTGTACCACTTCAAGGTAACCCCTTAACGCCATGCACGAAGGATTGATCCTGTGCCGATTCGTGCATTTCGGCGCGGTGTTGCTGCTGTTCGGGATTCGTGTCTTCGGCCTGCTGTTCAACATGCAGCGTGCCGGCATCGAAAACAGTCCCTTGGCATTGCGGCTCGACCGCATCAATCTGACCCTGGCTTTGGTGGCGTTAGTCAGCGCAGTGGCGTGGCTGATGTTGACGGCGGGGAGCATGGCTGGGGATTGGCGCGACGCGCTGGATCCCGACACTCTCGCTCTGGTCCTGAGCAGCACGTTCTTTGGTCGGGTCTGGATCTTCCATCTGGCGCTGGCCGTGCTGGTGCTGTTGGGCGCGATCAGCACGCGCCGAAGTGCGGCGGCGCTGCACACGGTTTTTCTCACGTTACTACTGTTTACCTTGGCACCGGTTGGTCATGGCGCGATGTTCGACGGGGTTCAGGGGCAACTGCTGATCCTCAACCAGATCATCCATCTGAGCGGGGTCGGCACCTGGCTCGGCAGCCTGCTGATGCTGGCGCTGCTACTCACGCCCCCCCAACCTTTGGACATTCGGCAGATGCTTCTACGCTTCAGCGGCATCGGCTATGTGCTGGTGGCCGTGATTGTAGCGACCGGTCTGGTCAATGTTCGCGCGCTGAGTGGCGCATTCTGGCCAGAACCTGCGTTTGCAGGCTTTGGTCTGGTGCTGGCGGTGAAGACCGCTATGGTGCTGGCGATGCTGCTATTGGCGGCCGCCAATCGGACACTCGCCCGTGGGCATTCACTCAACGTCCAGGCGCTGCGGGTCAGTGTGTTGCTGGAGTGCACATTCGGAGCACTGGCGCTGGCAGCGGTCTCGCTGCTGGGCACGTTGCCGCCCATGCTGATGGGATGAATGGCAGATGCGCGGAATTGAATCGCAAGACTCGGAGTTTCTGTTCACTGCTGAGCGAATAATCTGAGTAGCATCAGTCTTCAGAGGGTATGCAGCCATGGCACGCGCCAGATCCGTCTCTAATCCCGAGCTTGTTGAAAACGATCCGCGCTGGCGAGCGATCGTCGCGCGGGACGCCTCTTTACAGGGCCAGTTCGTCTATGGCGTACGCACCACCGGTATTTATTGCCCACCCGGCAGCACCGCGCGCCTGCCCCGGCCGCAGAACGTCGAGTTTTTCGACACGCCTGCTGAAGCAGAGGCGGCGGGTTATCGCCCTAGCCAGCGCGCGACGGCGGTACAAGCACGGCTGGGCGGACAACACGCCGCACTGGTCGCCCTCGCCTGCCAGCACATCGCCCAAGCGGAGAACGTCCCCAACCTGCACGATCTGGCCGAACAGGCGGGATTGAGTCCGTGGCATTTCCACCGGGTATTCAAAAGCGTGACGGGCCTCACGCCCAAGGGCTATGCCGCTGCCCACCGCGGACAGAAGATGCGTCAGAAACTGGCCGATAACGGCTCGATTACCGACGCCATGTATGACGCCGGTTTCAACTCCAACAGCCGTTTCTATGAAACGTCCGACAAGTTGCTGGGGATGACGCCGACGGATTACCGCAAGGGCGGCACCCGGAACGAGATCCGCTTTGCGGTGGGTGAGTGTTCGCTGGGGTCGATTCTGGTGGCGCAAAGCGCGCGCGGCGTCTGCGCGATTCTGTTGGGCGATGATCCGCAGCAGCTGGTGCGTGATCTGCAAGACAAATTCTACAGCGCCACGCTGGTCGGCTGTGACACGGCGTTTGAGCAGTTAGTGGCGACGGTGGTGGGTTTTATCGAAGCCCCCGGCGTCGGCCTGAATTTACCCCTCGACGTCCAAGGCACGGCGTTTCAGCAGCGGGTCTGGCAGGCCCTGGCGCAGATCCCTTCGGGCAGTACCGCAAGCTACGCCGAGATCGCCGAGCGCATCGGTGCACCCAAATCGTTTCGGGCAGTGGCTCAGGCCTGCGGTGCCAATTGGCTTGCAGTGGCCATTCCGTGTCATCGGGTGGTGCGCAGCGATGGCGGGCTGTCCGGGTACCGCTGGGGTGTTGAGCGCAAACAAGTGCTGCTTGAGCGTGAGGCGCAGGCTCAATCGACGTCGGACATCCAGGATTGCTGAGGCGGTGAACCAGTCGGTAACAACTTTGAACGGTAGGAAATGCCTGAGCGGCTAGCCTTTTTTGACTCAGACACCGAGTCAAAAATGGAACGAGCCTAATGGACGAGATTTACATACAGGGCGTGAACACGTCTGACGCCCCTACCTTTTGGCTGATCGCCAATCAACTCAATGCGCGTACCGATGCGCAGCGCCTGCACTACATTCAAGCAGGCTTCCCGCCCGGCTGGGTCAAGGCGACGCGCGAGGCGTTCAGGCTTACACCCAGGCGCCTTGAGCAATTGCTCAACGTTTCGACGTCTACGCTCGAACGCCGGCAGCGCGACTCGCAGCCTCTTGATGTGGTGGCTTCCGAACGCTTGGACCGACTCGCGAACGTCGCCCTCCAAGCCGCCTCGGTGCTGGGGGACTATGGCGTCGCCAGTCGGTGGATGGTGAGCAGTCATGCAGCCTTAGGCCACCAAACGCCCATCCGTCTGTGCGAAACCGAAATCGGCGTGCGTCAGGTTCGTCGTCTACTGCGGGCGATGGTCGAACCTAGCGCTGGGTATCAACTACCAGCCGGCCGCGAACCGTGCCATCCAGCAATTGCCCAGCCACTGCAATCGCCTCACTCAGGCCAATCTCGTGACTGATCAACGCCAGTAACTCCAGATTCAGATCCACGCCCAGACGTTCCCAGGCCTCGATCCTGTCCTGATAAGGCCGCATGACGCTGTCTACCCCGGCCAGCGTCACGCCCCGCAAGATGAAAGGCGCGACGGAACCGGGAAACTCCATGCCCTGCGCCAGCCCGCACGCCGCGACGGTGCCCCGGTAACGCGTGGTGGCGCAGACGTTGGCGAGGGTGTGACTGCCGACAGAATCAATCGCGGCAGCCCATCGCTCCTTGCCTAACGGCCGATCCGGTTCCGATAAGGTGGCGCGGTCGATGATGTCGGCGGCGCCAAGTTGTTTCAGGTAGTCGCTCTCGTGGAGGCGCCCGGTGGAGGCCACCACGTGATACCCAAGCTTGGCCAGCAAGGCGATAGCGAAACTGCCGACGCCGCCATTGGCACCGGTCACCAGCACTTCGCCTCTGTCCGGGGTCAGGCCGTTTTTCTCCAGCGCCATGATCGCCAGCATCGCCGTATAGCCCGCTGTGCCAATCGCCATCGCTTGCGCAGCGGTGAAGGCTTTGGGCAGCGGAATCAGCCATTTGCCGTCTAGCCGAGACTTTTGCGCAAGCCCGCCCCAATGTCCCTCGCCGACGCCCCAGCCGTTGAGCAGCACCGCATCCCCCGGCTTGAAATCCGCGTGGCTGCTGCTTACGACGGTACCCGCCAGATCAACGCCCGGTACCATCGGAAACTTTCTCACCACCGGGCTTTTGCCAGTGATCGCCAAGGCGTCCTTGTAGTTGAGAGTGCTGTAGGCAACGTTGACCGTGACGTCGCCCGCAGGCAGGTCAGCCTCGTCAAGTGCAGTCAGGCGTGCGTGATAACCACTGTCGTCTTTGTCAATCAGGATGCCGTTGAACATGGTTGCCTCCGATATAGACCGGTCGTCTAGAAATAGTTTGAGCGGCGCCCGGCGCAAGCGTCAGCGAGGGAGACCGCGAAGAAATCCTGTGATGAAGGTATTCAGAGGCGCATCGCTTTGCACCAGACGTGCGCGCAGTACAGCGCCTTCCCAGCCAATCCAGAAGTACGCCGCGAGTTCGGCGCAGTCAGCGTTGGCGGGCAGTTCACCCACGCTCTTGGCCTGTTCGAAACAGTGTGCGAGGCGGCTTTGCCAGGACAGGAAAATCATCTCCAAGTGCTCACGAAAACCTTCGGGGAGCATGCTGACTTCCTGCCCCAGGTTGCCCACCAGACATCCGCGCTTGAAATCATGTCGCGCCATGCTGGCCCTTGAATGCTGGACAAAACCGGCCAGTCGCTCCAGCGGCGAAAGGGTTTCATCGAGCAGCCATCGATCCAGCCTCCGTGCAAAATAGTGCGCGTAGCTGTCCAGCACCACACGGCCGAAGGCTTGCTTGCTGGCGAAATAGTGATAGAACGAACCCTTCGGCACGCCGACGCGCTTGAGGATGGCATCAATGCCGGTGGCGGTGAAACTCTGCTCGGTGAGCACTTCCACACCGCAGCGTACAAGTGCCTCGCGGGTGTCGGAATGCTCGCGATCCACCTTGGGTGGACGGCCGGGCCTGCGTGGGATGGGAATGATTTCAGTCATGGGGCTGGATATTAGACTGATCGTCTATAAAATCCAGTTCGACCAAAGATTAACTGCATAACCTTGTAGGAGTGAGCTTGCTCGCGATGGCGGTTTATCAGTAGCTGATGCGTCGGCTGGTCTAACGCTATCGCGAGCCAGCTCACTCCCACAGGGGTTGGCCAATGACAATTCACTTTTAGGAGACTGCCCATGATCGCCTGGCCCGACACGCGCCTGCTCAAACTCTTCGACATTGAGCTCCCACTTCTTCAAGCGCCCATGGCGGGCGCCAGCGGTTCCGCCATGGCGATTGCTGTCGGCAATGCCGGTGGTTTGCCATCGCTGCCCTGCGCCATGTTGAACGCCGATCAGATACGTGACGAAGTCAGCCTGATCCGCCAGCACACCCGGGCGCCGCTGAACCTGAACTTCTTCTGTCACGTCAGCCCCGCCACCAACCCACAAGCAGACGCCGCCTGGAAAAACCTGCTGCAGCCCTACTATCAAGAATTGGACGCAGACTTCGATGCGCCGACGCCGGTGTCCAATCGCAGTCCGTTCGACGCCGCCGCCTGTGTATTGGTTGAGGAGTTGAAGCCTGAAGTAGTGAGTTTTCACTTTGGCCTGCCGGACGCATCACTGGTTGCGAGAGTGAAAGCCACTGGCGCGAAGATCATCTCTTCGGCCACCACTGTCGAGGAAGCGATCTGGCTGGAAGCCAATAGCTGCGACGCGATTATCGCCATGGGCTATGAAGCGGGCGGGCATCGCGCAATGTTCCTCAGCGATCAACTGCACACTCAGGTGGGGACGATGGCGCTGGTGCCGCAGATTGCGGATGCGGTCAACGTGCCAGTGATTGCTGCGGGCGGTATTGCCGACGGGCGCGGCATCGCGGCGGCGCTCATCCTCGGCGCTTCAGCGGTGCAGATCGGCACGGCTTATCTGTTCTGCGCGGAGGCGAAAGTGACTGCGCTTCATCACAAGGCCCTGCGTGCCTCCACCGACAGCCAGACCGCCCTCACCAACATTTTCACGGGTCGGCCTGCGCGGGGCATCGTCAATCGGATCATGCGTGAGCTCGGCCCGATCAGCCCACTGGCACCGCATTTCCCCACCGCAGGCGGCGCACTCATGCCACTGCGCGCCAAAGCGGAACCCCAAGGAGACGACGGCTTTCAAAATCTGTGGGCCGGGCAAGCCGTGGGGATCAAGCACGAACTGCCCGCTGGCGACCTGACGCGCAAGCTGGCGATTGAAGCGCTGGAGAAGCTTGGCAGGCATTGAATTGCTTTGAGTTGTCGTGGCCGTTCGCCCTTTTGATATTGAGTTGCTACGAGTTGTCGCGGCAATACCGCTTTTGATTCTGGCCGAAGGCCGTAGGAGTCCGGCTTGCCGACGATCTGCCGGGCACCGGCAGCAAACCCTGCGGACTCGGTACATCAGGTGAATCAAGGCCGCGCAAAAGGGACCGCTTCGCGCTCCATCGCGGGCAAGCCTCGCTCCTACGCCTTCGGCAGAAGCGGAAGCGGAAGCGGAAGCAGAAATCCAGCGCGCTGGAAATCTATGCTTCCTTGAGTCGCCCAGTCGCTATATATTTCGGTTCATAGCGATTGGCCTGCTTTGGCCACCTCCCCCCATGACCTCAAACAACAGTCCGGAGCTGCTAGATGCGCGCCAACGCCCTTCGCGTCACCTTCAAAACCCTTGCGCTTGCCATCGCCGTCACCTCGGCGGGCAACGCCTTCGCCGATGAAGTACAAGTGGCAGTCGCCGCCAATTTCACGGCCCCGATTCAGGCCATCGCCAAGGATTTCGAAGCGGACACCGGTCATAAACTGGTGGCCTCCTTCGGCGCCACTGGCCAGTTCTATACCCAGATCAAAAACGGCGCGCCATTTGAGGTGTTCCTTGCTGCCGACGACACCACCCCGGCCAAGCTTGAACAGGAAAACGAGATCGTCAAAGGCTCGCGCTTCACCTACGCGGTCGGCACGCTGGCGCTGTGGTCGGCAAAAGAAGGCTACGTCGACGACAAAGGCGCAGTGCTGAAGAAAAACGAATTTCAACACCTGTCCATCGCCAACCCGAAAGCCGCGCCGTATGGTCTGGCCGCCACCCAAGTGCTGGAAAAACTCGGCCTGACCGACGCCACCAAACCGAAAATCGTCGAAGGCCAGAGCATCGCCCAGGCGTATCAGTTCGTCTCCACCGGCAACGCCGAGCTGGGGTTTGTAGCGCTGTCCCAGGTGTACAAGGACGGTAAACTGAACAGCGGTTCGGCGTGGATCGTGCCAGCCAACTTGCATGAACCGATCAAGCAAGACGCCGTCATCCTCAACAAAGGCAAAGACAGCGCTGCCGCCAAAGCCTTGATGGAATACCTCAAGGGGCCGAAAGCCGCTGCGGTGATCAAGTCCTTCGGGTACCAACTGTAAATGCAACTGGGCAGTGCCGACCTTGCGGCCATCTGGTTGACGCTGAAACTGGCGTCGCTGACCACCGTGATTTTGCTGATCGTCGGCACACCCATCGCGTTGTGGCTGGCCCGCACAAATTCCTGGCTCAAAGGGCCGATCGGCGCGGTGGTGGCGTTGCCGCTGGTGTTGCCGCCAACGGTGATCGGCTTCTATCTGTTGCTGCTGCTCGGCCCTAACGGCGCACTGGGCCAACTGACTCAAAGCCTCGGGTTGGGCACCTTGACCTTCAGTTTCACCGGGCTGGTGATCGGCTCAGTTTTGTACTCGATGCCTTTCGTGGTGCAGCCGCTGCAAAACGCGTTCGTGGCCATTGGCACACGGCCGCTGGAAGTGGCGGCCACTCTGCGCGCCGGTCCTTGGGACACTTTCTTTTCCGTGGTATTACCGCTCGCCAGACCCGGCTTCATCACCGGCGCCATTCTCGGCTTTGCCCACACCGTGGGTGAGTTCGGGGTGGTGCTGATGATCGGCGGCAACATCCCGGACAAGACGCGGGTGGTCTCCACGCAGATCTTCAATCACGTCGAATCCATGGAATACCTGCAAGCGCACTGGCTATCGGGCTTCATGCTGGTGTTTTCATTCCTGGTTCTGTTGGCGCTTTATACCAGCGGCAAGACCAAAGCCGGCTGGAGCTGAGCCTGTGACCTTACCCATCGACATCCGCCTGCAAGTGGACTTCAAAGACTTTGCACTGGACGTAGATCTCTCGCTGCCCGGTCGTGGCGTCAGTGCGCTCTACGGCCACTCCGGCTCCGGCAAAACCACCTGCCTGCGCTGCATCGCCGGGCTGGAAAAGGCCGCCAACGGCCTGATCCGCATCAACGGTGAAACCTGGCAGGACAGCGCCAAGGGCATATTCATCCCGCCGCATAAACGCTCGCTCGGCTACGTATTTCAGGAAGCCAGCCTGTTCCCGCACCTCACCGTGAAGGGCAATCTGGAATTCGGCCTGCGGCGCATTCCGGCTCAAGAACGGCGCGTGCAACTGGAACACGCCAGCGAACTGCTGGGCATCGATCACCTGCTGGCGCGTGAGCCCGGCAAGCTGTCCGGCGGCGAGCGTCAGCGGGTGGGTATCGCCCGCGCCCTGTTGACCAGCCCGAAAATACTGCTACTGGATGAACCGTTGGCAGCGCTGGATTCCAAGCGCAAAAGCGAAATCTTGCCGTATCTGGAGCGCCTGCACGATGAGCTGGAAATCCCCATGCTCTATGTCAGCCACTCTCAGGATGAAGTAGCGCGGCTGGCTGATCACTTGGTGTTGCTCAGTGAGGGCAAAGTGCTCGCCAGCGGCCCTATCGGCGAGACCCTGGCGCGGCTCGATCTGCCGCTGGCCATGGGCGACGATGCCGGTGTGGTCATCGAGGGCACTGTCAGCGCGTACGACTCGCACTATCAACTGCTGACCGTGCGTTTGCCCGGCAGTGAGCTGACGATTCGCGTGGCGCACTCGCCGCTGCAACCGGGCAAACTGTTGCGCTTTAAAATTCAGGCGCGGGACGTCAGCCTTAATCTGCAGCCTGATGAGCACAGCAGTATTCTCAATCGTCTGCCAGTCACTATTGTCAGCGAAGTGCCGGCCGACAACGCAGCCCATGTGCTAGTGAGGATGGACGCTGGCGGCACGCCTTTGCTCGCGCGCATCACTCGGTTCTCCCGGGACCAGTTGCAACTGCATCCCGGCCAGCAGCTCTGGGCGCAGATCAAATCGGTGGCGCTGCTCGCCTGATCACCCGCCAGGCATGTAATGAGCCCTGCGTTAAATTCTCGGCACGACTGGAAACGACGGCGGTCAATCACAAGACCAGCCCTCAGGACAATTCGTCATGCCCGATTCCGACGTCATCGCTCAGCTTCCCAAAGACTTGCACTACGTCGATGACAGCCAGCCCGGTTTCAGTCGTAAAGTCCTGCGCGGCAAATTTGCCTATTTCGACAAGGCCGGCGAGCGCATTCGCGACGAAGCAGTGATCAAGCGCATCAACCTGCTGGTTATACCGCCCGCCTACACCGACGTCTGGATTTGTGCCGATCCGCGCGGCCATTTGCAGGCCACCGGCCGTGACGCCAAGGGCCGCAAGCAGTATCGATACCACCCGCGCTGGCGCGAGATCCGCGACGAAAACAAGTACTCGCGAATGATTGCCTTCGGCATCGCGCTGCCCAAAGTGCGCAAGCAACTGGAAGCGCAGCTCGCTGTGCCAGGCATGGGCCGCGACAAGGTAATGGCGACAGTTGTGTCGTTGCTCGACGCCACGCTGATCCGCATCGGCAATACCCAATATGCCCGGGACAACCGCTCTTACGGCCTGACGACGCTGCGCAACAAACACGTGGACGTCAAAGGCAGTGAGATCCTTTTCCAGTTTCGCGGCAAGAGCGGTGTCGAGCATCAGATCAGCGTCAAAGACCGCCGACTGGCCACCATCATCAAGCGCTGCATGGAGTTGCCGGGCCAGAATCTGTTTCAGTATCTGGACGATGACGGCCAGCGGCACACGGTGTCGTCCTCGGACATCAACAACTACTTGCACGAACTCACCGGCGCGGACTTCACCGCCAAGGACTACCGCACCTGGGCAGGCAGTGCTTTGGCCTTGGCAACGCTGAGCAAGCTGGACTGGCAACCTGCAGCTGACGCCAAAAAGCACATCGTCAGCATGATCAAGGCCGTCTCGCAACAACTGGGTAATACGCCTGCCGTGTGCCGCAAATGCTATATCCACCCGGCGGTGCTGGAAGGGTTTCTCGTGGGGGACCTGCACAAGCTGCCACCCTCGCGACAACGAAAGGGCCTGCGGCTGGAAGAAGTTGCGCTGGCGAACTTCCTCAAGGGGCTGCAAGCCCAGCTCGAAAAACAAGCGAGCTGAACGCTCTCACTTCGAGCCCTTTCAGGCTCGGAATTTTGAATATCCAATACAGGAAAAATCCCATGGCCCATGACAAGCACGACCAGCGCGGCGAGAATCTCAACGATCCGCACGCCAGACCTGCCGACATCGCCGACCACGAAGACCGCGTCGATGAAACCCGCCAGGAGCAAACGCAGACTGGCGGCAAGCATGACGACCAAGGCCATACCCCGAAAATTCCCAGCGCCGACTGAAGCGCCTCGCTACCTCGACGCCCGATAAGGCTGGACAATGACTTCGAAACCGCCATCCCCCGCTCACGCCGATCCTGATTCCGTTGCACCTGGAGCGCCTGTCCACAGCGGGTTTGTGCGGGTGCGCGGCGCCCGTGAACACAATCTCAAAGACGTCGATGTCGATATTCCTCGTGATGCGCTGGTGGTGTTCACCGGCGTGTCCGGATCGGGCAAGTCATCGCTGGCATTCTCGACGGTGTACGCCGAAGCTCAGCGTCGTTATTTCGAGTCCGTTGCGCCTTACGCCAGAAGGCTGATCGATCAGGTCGGCGTGCCGGACGTCGATTCAATCGATGGCCTGCCGCCTGCCGTTGCGCTGCAGCAGCAACGCGGTACGCCGAGCACGCGCTCGTCTGTGGGCAGCGTCACCACCTTGTCCAGCTTGATTCGGATGTTGTATTCCCGTGCCGGCAGCTATCCACCGGGCCAGCCGATGCTGTATGCCGAGGACTTCTCGCCCAACCTGCCGCAGGGCGCATGCCCCGAGTGCCACGGTTTGGGCCGGGTGTATGAGGTAACCGAGCAACTGATGGTGCCCGATGACTCGCTGACCATTCGCCAGCGCGCGATCGCCTCGTGGCCGCCCGCCTGGCAGGGGCAGAACCAGCGAGACATTCTGGTCACCCTCGGTTATGACGTAGACATCCCATGGCGCGACCTGCCGAAAAAGCAGCGCGACTGGATTCTGTTCACCGAGGAGTCACCCACCGCGCCGGTCTACGCGGGGCTGACGCCTGAAGAAACCAAAATCGCCGTTAAGCGCAAATTGGAGCCCAGCTACCAAGGCACCTTCATCGGCGCCCGTCGCTACGTGCTGCACACCTTCACTCACTCGCAAAGCGCACTGATGAAAAAGCGTGTGTCGCAATTCATGCGCGGCAGTTCGTGCCCGCTGTGCGATGGCAAACGATTGAAGCGCGAGGCGTTGTCGGTGACTTTCGCCGGATTTGACATTGGCGAGCTGCAACAGATGCCCTTGCTGAGTTTGGCCGAAGTCTTGCGCCCGGTCGCTGCCGGGACCTTTTTGGACGAACCTCAGGGTGATGGCGAGACCTTGGACCGAGCCGAAATGGACAAGGCGCGTAGCAAGCGAGTGAAGGCTGGCGGCTCGGCTCACGACGCTGCGCCCGATGTACGCGCGACGCCCAATCTGTCGATCGAAAAGCGCTTGGCCGCGCAACGCATCGCTCAGGATTTGCTGGCTCGGGTCAGCACGCTGACTGATCTGGGGCTGGGTTATCTGGCGCTGGAGCGCAGCACGCCGACGTTATCGTCCGGTGAACTGCAACGTTTACGTCTGGCAACGCAGTTGGGCTCGCAACTGTTCGGTGTGATCTACGTGCTCGATGAGCCATCAGCGGGGTTGCATCCGGCGGACAGCGAAGCGCTGTTCCAGGCCCTGCAACAGCTCAAGGCGGCAGGGAACTCGTTGTTCGTCGTCGAGCACGATCTGGAAACCATGCGCCGTGCAGACTGGCTGATTGATGTCGGCCCCGCAGCTGGCGAGCATGGCGGGCGCGTTCTCTATAGCGGTCCGCCTGCGGGGCTTGCCGATGTCGAGGAGTCCCAGACCCGCGCGCACCTGTTTGCCAAGCCCGCCGCCCAGGCCAAGGCCCGACGCACCGCGTCAGACTGGTTGCAACTGGAGGGCATCACGCGCAACAACCTGAACCAGCTGAATGCTGAGTTTCCGCTGGGATGCTTTACCTCTGTGACCGGGGTTTCCGGCTCCGGTAAGTCGAGCCTCGTCAGCCAGGCGCTACTGGAACTGGTCGGCGTCGCGCTGGGACGACCTGCCGCAGCGGTTTCGGAGCAGGATGAGCCGAGCCTGGAAGATGACGCGCCGCAGGTCACCGATGGCCGCATCGCCAGCGGGCTCGACTCGATCACGCGCTTGGTGCAGGTGGATCAGAAGCCTATCGGCCGCACACCGCGCTCCAATCTTGCCACTTACACCGGACTGTTCGACAACGTGCGCAAGCTGTTCGCTGCCACGCCTGAAGCCAAAACCCACCGCTACGACGCAGGGCAGTTTTCGTTCAACGTCGCCAAGGGTCGCTGCCCGGTGTGCGAGGGTGAAGGCTTTGTCAGCGTTGAATTGCTGTTCATGCCCAGCGTATATGCGCCCTGCCCGACCTGCCACGGCGCGCGCTACAACCCCGAAACGCTGGCAATCATGTGGGAAGGCCTGAGCATTGCTGAAGTGCTGCACCTGACCGTCGATCAAGCGGTTGAGGTGTTTGCCAGCCAACCGGCAGTGCTGCGCTCGCTGACGGTATTGCGCGACATTGGTCTGGGATATTTGCGCTTGGGTCAACCCGCGACGGAGCTGTCAGGAGGCGAAGCACAACGGATCAAGCTTGCCACCGAACTGCAGCGCACCCAGCGCGGCGCCACGCTTTATGTCCTCGACGAACCCACCACCGGATTGCACCCGTGCGACGTCGATAGGCTGCTCAAACAGCTGAATGCGCTGGTTGATGGCGGGCATACGGTGATTGTGGTCGAGCATGAGATGCGGGTGGTGGCGCAGAGCGATTGGGTGATCGACATCGGCCCCGGTGCTGGCGACAAAGGAGGTCTGATCGTCGCAAGCGGCACACCTGATAAGGTGATCAAGGCCAAGGCCAGCCGCACAGCGCCGTTCCTGAAAAAGGCGCTGCAAGATCAGTGAGGGCTGACCTCAGGCTTGGGTGTGAACCTTGATGTCCGTCAAGCCGAGCAATTCTGCTTGACGCATTACCTCGTCCGGGGACGCATCGGCATTAGGCATGTTCAGGCTGTTTTCGGAGTCGCCGAAGTGCAGCTGAATCAGGTGCATGGCGGCCTGATTGGCAGACAGATAGGCCGGTGCCAGATCGAAGGTATGACTACGCGGGGTTTGTTCGAACTGATAGGTGATGGTGTGCAGAGGCATAAGGGATTTCCTTCAAGGGACCGATTGAGGTATTTATCCTGACCAATCGGTCAGGTAAATGTTCAATCGGTCCGCATTTCATCCTCTTATCTCAGCTGAATGGCACGGGTGGTGCGCTTACCGTCCAATCAGGCAGCTGCTAGACCCAGGTGCTTGATTCTTGAGTCTTGGTCTTGTCGCAGGTAACGCAGCCACACAGCGAACGCTTGCTGCTGGCGGCAATGCGCTTCGTGCCATCCCGGACTGCCCACCTGATCTAGGCCGATCAACATCATTGCCGTCGTAGATCTATTGAGTTCGCTGAGCAGCTTCTGGCTATCTTGAGTAAGAATTTCAACGGGTTGCATAAACTGCCTCGAATGGCTGGACACTTAATCAGACTTCGATAACTTGCATTTGGTGCAAATGAACGCGTACCTGCTGACGAGCGGTAGGTCATGTGTGGTTAGACGACCGGTTCAGGACGCCCCGCGGGATCGGGATGAGGGGGCCGCAATGAAGACAGGAATTTGAGCGCCGTAAATGGCTTGTAGTGTGCAGTTTGCAGGATTCAGAAACGACTCAGGCGCTTCGGAATGCTCCGTAAGCGCCTGATTTGTATGGTGCCCCGAGCCGGAGTCGAACCGGCACATCCTTTCGGACGACGGATTTTAAGTCCGGTGTGTCTACCAATTTCACCATCAGGGCGGTAGCACTGGTGTGCGCCTCTGCGGCTTGCTCAGCAAGCGGCCTGCGCAACGAGAGGGGGAATATATACATCCCTCCCCTGTGACGCAAGGTCAAGAATGGCTAAATGCGGCAGAATATTCTTGGGGAGCAACTTAAAAAAGCGCGATAAATCAGGGCTCTACGTAGCTGCAATCTGGTGATGACGCCCCGGCCGTAGCGTCAGGGTACCTCGGTGCCTCCCTACGACCTGCCCTACGTAGAACCATGCAAAAGAGTCTAATGCCGCGCTGGTAAGGTCGTCAGGTGCGGGAGCAGTTGCGGAAGCGATTCAAAAGTTGCGGAAGCGTTTAGTTAATCCAACGCATAAGAAAAAGCCCCTAAGACGTTGATCTTAGGGGCTTTTAAAGTGGAGGCCGAGGTCGGAATCGAACCGGCGTAAGCGGATTTGCAATCCGCGGCATAACCATTTTGCTACTCGGCCTCAAACATTCAGTGTTCCAACCACTAACACTCAATGCATACAAACTGGAGCGGGAAACGAGACTCGAACTCGCGACCCCGACCTTGGCAAGGTCGTGCTCTACCAACTGAGCTATTCCCGCCTCTTGGTGGCCGCCATTCTATAGATTCAAATGACGGCGTCAACCCTTTGATTCAAAAACTTATTTCTCATCCGTCGTGGTTCGCAGATGCGGCCACGCGGCGCGCAAATACTGCACCATCGACCAAAGCGTCAGCCCGGCGGCGATCATCAGTAGCACGTAACCCAACACCACCCAGAAGGTGAACGCGGGGGGATTGGCCAGCAGAATGACCAACGCGATCATCTGTGCAGCGGTCTTCCACTTGCCCAGATTGGACACGGCAACCTGAGCGCGGGCGCCCAGTTCTGCCATCCATTCACGCAGCGCGGAGATGACAATCTCCCGGCCGATGATGACAGCGGCTGGCAAGGTCAGCCAGAAATTGGCATGCGCCTGAACCAAGAGCACCAACGCCACGGCCACCATCAGCTTGTCTGCCACCGGATCGAGGAACGCGCCGAACGGCGTACTTTGCTCCAGACGACGCGCCAGATAACCATCGAGCCAGTCCGTCGCAGCAGCGAGCGCAAAGACAGAACTGGCCGCCATGTAGCTCCAGGTGTATGGCAAATAAAACAGCAGAATGAAGATCGGAATCAGTAAGACACGTAAAACGGTAATCAGATTAGGGATATTCATCGGCACAACTGGCTACGAGGTGAGCGGGCATTCTACTCGCTGTGCAGGTTCGCATAAATCGACTCTGCCAGCTTTTTACTGATTCCCGGTGCTTTAGCAATTTCTTCGATGCTGGCGCGGGACAATTCCTGCAATCCACCAAAGTGTTTAAGCAGGTCACGCCGCCGCGTCGGCCCTACCCCAGCCACGCCTTCCAGCGTCGAGGTACGGCGTGTCTTACCGCGTCGGGCACGGTGTCCGGTGATCGCAAAACGGTGGGCTTCGTCGCGGATCTGCTGGATTAAGTGCAGCGCCGGCGAATCTCCTTTTAATGTGAATTCATGCGCGGCGTCGTTCAGGTACAAGGTCTCAAAACCTGCCTTGCGCGTAGCGCCCTTGGCGATACCCAGCAATATCAGGTCAGGGACGGCCAGTTCGTTCATGACCTCGCGGGCCATGGAAAGCTGGCCTTTGCCGCCGTCGACGATCAGGATATCCGGCAACTTGCCCTCGCCGTCCTTTATTTTGCTGAAGCGACGGGTCAGCGCCTGGTGCATGGCGGCGTAGTCGTCACCGCCCGTTATGCCTTCGATGTTGTAACGGCGATAGTCGGATTTGATCGGCCCTTCAGGTCCAAACACCACGCAGGACGCAACCGTGGCTTCGCCGCTGGAGTGGCTGATGTCATAGCACTCAAGGCGCAGCGGCGCTTCGTCGAGCTTGAGCACCTCGGCCAGGGCCTCGAAGCGCGCGGCCATATGCTGCCTGTTCGCAAGCCTGGCGCCCAATGCTTGTTCGGCGTTGGTCACCGCCAATTGCTGCCAGCGGGCACGAGTACCTCGCACGCGATGACTAATGGTCAATTCACGCCCGCGTGAGGTCTCGATCGCCTCTATCAATGCCGGGAAGTCTTCGTTGACCACATTGACGATGATCTCGCCTGGCAGCTCCCGGTCAGTGCCGCCCAGGAAATACTGCGCCAGAAACGCCGACATCACCTCGCCAACCTCCTCCTCGATACCTACCTGCGGAAAGAAGTTCTTGCTGCCCAATACACGCCCACCGCGCACGCTGATCAAATGTACGCACGCACCGCCCGGGTTGGTGAAAGCTGCGACAACATCGACGTCGCCGGTGCCGCCGTCCATGCTTTGCTGATCTTGCACACGCCGCAGCAAACCAATCTGATCGCGCAATTCTGCGGCGTGCTCGAAGTTGAGGTCCATGGCCGACTTCTCCATCAGCATGTTCAACTCATCGCTCAGCGCATTGCTGCGGCCTTCGAGAAACATCACGGAGTGGCGCACATCCTCGGCATATACCTGTGGCTCGACGAACCCGACACAAGGCGCCTTGCAGCGCTTGATCTGATACTGCAGACAAGGTCGATTGCGGTTTTTGTAGAAACTGTCTTCGCACTGGCGGACAAGGAACGTCTTCTGCATCAGGCTCAAGCTTTCGCGAATCGCGCCGGCGCTTGGGTAGGGTCCGAAATAACGACCTTTGGCCTTTTTTGCCCCTCGGTGAATGCTCAATCGTGGAAACGGGCCGTCCGACAGATAGACGTAAGGGTAGGATTTGTCGTCGCGCAGCAGAATGTTGTACGGCGGACGTGATTCCTTGATCAGCGTCTGTTCCAGCAACAACGCCTCTGTTTCGTTGGCAGTGATGGTGGTTTCGATCTGCGCAATCCGTGCGACAAGTGCGCCTGTCTTGGGTGCATGGCCAGTTTTTCGAAAATAACTGGCGAGACGTTTTTTGAGGTTCTTGGCCTTACCTACATATAGAAGTCGCGCCTCTTCGTCGAACATCCGGTACACACCCGGACGGCCGCTGCAGGTAGAAAGAAAAGCACTGGGATCGAACGATTGAGTCATTTCAGGCGCTGGCATCGACCATGCCGTGACGGACAGCCAACAAAGCCAATTCGACATCACTGCCAATCGATAGCTTTTCAAAGATGCGGTAACGGTAGGTATTCACGGTTTTAGGGGACAGGCATAGCTTGTCAGAGATCGTCTGCACTTTCTGGCAGCCGACAATCATGAGTGCAATCTGGATTTCCCGCTCGGATAACAGGTCGAACGGGGAGTTGCTGGCTTGGGGCTGAAATGACTTGAGTGCGAGCTGTTGGGCAATTTGCGGGCTGATGTAACGCTGCCCCGCAAAAACCAGGCGAATTGCCTGAACCATTTCGGTCAGCCCCGCGCCCTTAGTCATATAACCGGCGGCACCAGCCTGCAGCAACCGGGTCGGGAACGGATCATCCTCACACACCGTCACTGCCACCACTTTTATATCAGGATGACTGATCAGCATTTTACGTGTCGCTTCAAGACCGCCGATGCCTGGCATCTTGACGTCCATCAGCACGACGTCTGGCTTCAACTCCCGGGCTTTCTTGAGGGACTCCTCACCCGAATCAGCCTGTCCAACGACCTGCAGACCATCAATGTCGGCCAACATGCGCGTGATACCTGTCCGAACCAGATCGTGGTCATCGACAACCAGCACCCTAATCAAGCAGACACCTCACGAAACAATTTATGACGAATGCACGTCACTTTAGCAAAAAAGAATGAGCGGGACCCAACTTGCTGCCGGGTCGGCGCTGAAGCGTAGAAACTCAATGCTGCTGCCGACAACCTATCATCATCGGCAGCATCCTTTGCATATATCTTCGAGCCTGTGCCAAAGCAGAGCCTGGTTGCTAATCTTCTTGCGCTGGTCTTTTCACCGCCGCATACGGTGCCGAAAACTCGGCAAGCGTTGTAGTCAGACGGCGAATAGCGTCCTGATCCTCTTTCTCCAACGACCGGTAACTGCCCAGTACCCACTCCTCCACCTGACTCAGACGATTGAGCTGGACCGGAACACGCCTGCCGGTAAGCACATACAGAACATCGACGCCGCTGCGAGCAACCGCTGCCAGATAATCAGCCTTCGGCATACGATGACCGCTTTCATATTTTCCCTGGGCGTTGGCCTCGACACCGCCGATTTCACCGAAAGCTTTCTGGGACAGTCCCAGCCGGTCTCTTTCTTCCCTAAGTCGAATGCCTATTCCACTCATTTGAATGCATAATCCTGTTGACTCCATCCTTACGAATGGTAGAATCCGATAAAAATATACTGACTTGAACGGTTTTGAACTATGCCCGGAATCCGTACTGCAGCACAAGCCAAGGCCTGGCTGGAACAACAGGGAAAATCGGTTCAAGAGTTTGCTCGGGAAAATAACGTTGATCCGGCAACGACTTACCAGATTTTATCGGGTCGCAAAAAAGGCCGTCGCGGAGAGGCGCATCGCGTGGCTGTCCTTTTAGGAATGAAGGTCGGTGTGATTGTGGCCGCCGATGGCAGCCTGATTGTGCTGCCCGCGGACCAATAGCGGGAGGGGCGTCAAGCCACTCAACCAAGCTGTGCACCCACACGATTAGATCAAAGACTCAACAACTGCGGACCAATGACCGTTGCGATTTGTCGCTATCAATAAAAAGTCGCCCTCGCCCTCAATGGCCGCAATCTGTTCACCATCCGCTCCCCATATGGCGCTCCGGCCTGCCGCATGCCAGATTCCGGTTGGACCGCCGTGGTTTGCCATCATCACTACAAACCGATGTTCGCGCGCATAGTCAGCAAGCACCTGCGCGTCAGCGCTATATCCGTTTCTGGAAATCAACACGCTGGCCGCATACATCTCCGCGCCGTCCTGCGCTGCTTTTAGCGCATGACTGGCGTGGCTGAAGTCAGCGCAGACCGCCAGTGCAATCTGTTGCGAATCGACGCTCAACCTGGCGCCGCCAGTACCCGCAGTGAACACTTGCTCCTCACCGGCATGCAGATGTTGCTTGGTATAAACGCCAGGTTGGCCCTCCCTGCCGAAGATCAGTGCGGCGATCAAGATGTCAGATCCCGAACCCGCGAGAAGCGGCGCCCCTACTACAGTGATCATCCCACTCTGCGCCGCGAAGTCGCGCAGTGGCTGCAAGCGTGCATCATCAGCGCCCGTCGCCAGCTCACGGGCCAGCGCGGGCTCGTAGCCGGTCAACGATAGTTCGGGGAACAGCAGGAACTGCACGCCACGCTCGGCCGCCTGACCCATGAATCGCAAATGCTTTTGTACATTGGCGTGGACCTCGCCCGCCGAGACGGCAATTTGCGCAACAGCGTATGTGGTGACACTCATTCCAAGATTCCCTCTCATGATTTCCTGATGACACAGCGTTGGCGGCCAACAGTCGCTGATACTTTACCGATTATGCCCCTTCGTTCCGATGTGAAGAAAACAATGCCAGGCGCGCTGAGCAATTCGATAGCAGTTATTGATATTTCCAATTGAATACGGTCGCCGCCCTGAAGTAAGCTCACGCCCACTCAACGGAGACACATCATGTTGCCTTTCACCTCTTCACAGCTCTGCAGCACTGCCGACGCCACGCGTCCGGTTGCGCAATTGGCTGTGTCGGATGCGAGCCAACTGGGCAAGTCCCGCGCTTCTTATTTTTATGGGTATTGGTTTAGCCACTGGCGCGCCTGATACCTATCCGGCGCCCACTGTTAAGGGGACGCCAACCAGAGAATTCTCTACCCCCGGTCGGCTACCCGACCGGGGGTTTTGTTTTTTCAAGCCCGCAAAATTGCCGAATGCAACTCAACCGATCAACGAGGACGACCACATGACCAACCGCCGCTATTACCGCAACGACATCGACTTCGCCTGGCGATTTAGCAACCTGCGCTCGGGCCAACCAGCCGCCTCCGACCGTTCATTGACAGGCGGCAGCCTTACCCAGTCAGCCAATCCGGCTAATTGTCGAACACCCCAGTAGGCCCGCGCGGGACCGTTCCCCGCCGGCCAGGAAGCCAGAACATGAATTCGTCCGTTGCCACCAAAAGCCTGTCAGACATCGCGTCCAGCGCTGTGACCTTGCTCGATAGCATTTCTGCCCCACAGCGCTTGCCCAGCGCGTTGCACCTCAAGCATCAACTCCCGCTGGATGCATCGCTGACCCAGCAAGTTGACGCACACCGCCAGTCGGTCCGTGCGATCCTCAACGGCGAAGACTCCCGTTTGCTGGTCATCGTTGGCCCATGCTCAATCCATGATCCGCAATCGGCGCTGGAATACGCCCAGCGCCTGGCTCAACTGTCCGCAGAAGTCAGCGATCAGATGCTGCTGGTCATGCGCGCCTACGTTGAGAAACCGCGGACCACGGTCGGCTGGAAAGGCCTGGCCTACGACCCGCACCTGGACGGCAGTGACGACATGGTCGGCGGCCTCACGCTGTCTCGGCACCTGATGCGCGAAATGCTGAAGCTGGGCTTGCCGGTCGCCACAGAATTGCTGCAACCCATGGCAGCCGGCTACTTCGACGACCTGTTGAGTTGGGTGGCCATTGGTGCTCGAACCACCGAATCGCAAATTCACCGCGAGATGGCCAGCGGTCTGGCAATGCCGGTGGGATTCAAGAACGGCACCGACGGCGGCGTCGCCATCGCCTGCGACGCGATTCGCTCGGCGGCCCATCCCCATCGCCACTTCGGTGTTGATCGCCAGGGGCACTCGGCAATCATCGAAACCCAAGGCAACCCCGACACACATATCGTGTTGCGCGGCGGGCATAGCGGCCCGAACTACGATCAGCAGAGCGTCGCCCAGGTCAACGCCAGCCTGCTGAAAAACCGCACCGCTGCGCGAATTATGGTTGATTGCAGTCATGCCAACAGCGGCAAGGACCCATTGCGCCAGCCCGCCGTGTTCAGAGATGTGCTTGAGCAACGCTTGCGGGGCGACAGCAGCCTGATCGGAATGATGCTGGAAAGCCACTTGTTCGAAGGGTGCCAGCCGTTGAGTGGCTCGATGCGCTATGGCGTTTCGGTGACCGACGGCTGCCTTGGTTGGGATAGCACCGAGCAAATGTTGCGCGAGGCGGTGCACGCACTGCGGTTCAGGTAACAACTAGAAATGGGAAGCCGGCCTACGATGTGTGGCCGGCTAATGTTTGGGCCGTCACCGATGACTGCGAAACGCTCTGCCTTTTATGACTGTTGGCGTAAGAAACAATCCTGCCGCCACGAAGACACCTCTGGATCCCAGTGTCATCCCGCGCGCCGTACCCTGAATCGGCGTGCCCGTCAGCGCATTCACGTCCATGCAAACCTGAGCGCAAGATCGGTCTAGCCGCGCCCAACCCTTCCTTCACTTTATCCACCACGTCGGTATCGTCACCGCCCCGCAACCCGCCCGGATCTGTGTATGCACATGGAAGTGACGACCAAATACCCCATTTTCCTGGTTCATGGCCTTTTCGGCTTTGACCGTATCGGCTCATTCAACATGTTCTACGGCATACAGGAGGCCTTGGAAAAAGCTGGTTGCCGAGTGCATGTCCCTGCTCTCTCCAGTGCTCATGATAACGAAGTCCGAGGTGAGCAACTGCTTGAGCAAATAGAGCGTTTCCTTAAAAGGACAGGCTTTACCAAGGTCAACCTGTTTGGCCACAGTCAAGGCGCCTTGACCTCACGCTACGCCGCCGCACAGAGCCCCGACGTCGTTGCCTCGGTCACCTCCATCAGTGGGCCCAATCATGGCTCGGAAGTAGCCGACCGTGTGCGCCAGGCGTTTGAACCCGGCGCGTTGCCGGAAAGCGTCGCCGCGCCCTTGATCAAGGGATTCTCGCAGTTCCTGGCGTTGCTCGGTGGCGAGCACTCTCTGCCGCAAGATCCGATCGCAGCACTGGATGCCCTGACTACCGCAGGTGTCGGTGCCTTCAACGCCAAATACCCACAGGGTTTACCGGCCAGAGGGGGCGAAAGCGGCCCGGAACGGGTCGATGGCGTGGGCTACTATTCCTGGAGCGGCTGCATCGCAGGCAACCTGTTGAACGAAGGCAAGAACGCCCTCGACCCACTGCATCTGGCCTGCCGCAGCTTCGCGCTGCTATTTGAAAGGGAAAAAGACTTCAATGACGGCCTCGTCGGACGTTTCAGTTCGCACTTGGGTCATGTGATCCGATCCGACTATCCGATGGACCACGTAGACACGATCAACCAGAGTGCAGGGGTCGTGCGCGCTCTTATCGATCCCGTTGCACTGTACGTCGAGCATGCTGTAAGGCTCAGCCGTAAAGGGCTGTAGCACCGATGGCCAATCGCCGACGCGAGGAACGGTCAGGAACTTTATTGGAAAAAACCTTCCTTAATCCGGTAGGCTCTTCCTTTTTTTCACAGGAGTAATACTCAAATGGCCAAAGCTACTGCCCGCCACATCCTCGTTTCCAGCGAAGAGAAGTGCAACGAACTCAAAGCTCAGATCGAAGGCGGCGCTGATTTTGCCGAGGTTGCAAAGTCCAACTCCAGCTGCCCTTCCAGCCGTCAGGGCGGCGACCTGGGGTCGTTCGGTCCAGGTCAGATGGTTAAAGAATTCGATACCGTGGTATTCAGCGCGCCGGTCAATGTGGTTCAAGGTCCGGTCAAAACCCAATTCGGTTATCACCTGCTTGAAGTGACCAGCCGTCAGGATTGATTCCCATACCGCTTGTCAAAATGGCCCGCTTTTATAGCGGGCCGTTTTGTTTCCGCCGCCGCACTGAGCTGAGGCGTCATTGCGGCAAAGAAATTGCTTCGTTTTGGCGCTTATCCCGTTGATCGAGCATTGCGGACCGAAAGGCCACAGCGACACTATGTCGATCTTCATATTTCGCACGCATCATGCAGTTACAACCGGGCTCTGAAATCCGGTACCTTGGCAACAGAGGTAACGAACAAGAACAGCGGATGGGCAGTTAATGCCGGCCCGAGACCCTCAACCCTGATGCCTAGCTTCGGGCATCAGTCAGGATTCGTTTAATGCGTTTTGTTTTTTCATCGCTGATGGTTGCAACGCTGGCCCTTGTCTCGGGTTTTCAATCCTTGTCTGCCGCCCCCCAACACGCATTGACCGTTTACGGAGAAGCACCCCGCTACCCTGCCAATTTCCAGCACTTCGATTACGTCAATCCGGACGCCCCAAAAGGCGGCAGCATGCGACGCTCTGCGCTGGAAATCGGTCAGTTCGACCACATCATGCCGTACCTCGACAAAGGCACTGGCGTGTCGCAGGTCAATGGCCTTCTCTACTCTCCACTGGCGGTGCGCTCGCTGGATGAGCCCTACACGGTTTACGGGCTAGTGGCCGAGAAGATGGAGCGTGGCGCGGACGGCATGTCGCTGCGGTTTTTCCTTAATCCAAAAGCTCGATTCGCCGATGACACGCCCATCACGGCCGATGACGTGCGTTTCACCTATAACCTGCTGATGACCCAAGGCAGCCTTTCGTACCGGACCGAGTTTGAGGACGTCAAGGCGGTCGAGGTCGAGTCACCGACCCAAGTGCGTTTTGACTTCAAGAGCAACCAGAGCCGCACCCTGCCGCTGGACCTCGCCTCGTTGCCGGTCTTCCCCGAGCACTTCTGGAAAACCCGCGATTTCGCCGACGCCGGCAACTTTGAAATCCCGGTGGGCAGCGGCCCTTACCGCATTGGCAAGGTCGACCCAGGACGCAGTGTCACCTTCGAGCGCAACCCGGACTGGTGGGCCAAAGATTTGCCGGTCGCGCGCGGGCTCTACAACTTCGATCACTTTAACGTTGAGTATTTCGGCGATATCGACGTGGCGCGTCAGGTGCTGCGCGGTGGTGGCTATGACTACAACCGGGAATTCTCCGCCACGGGTTATTCCATCGGTTATGCCGGTGATGCGCTGACAGAAGGACGCTTGCAGCGCGCGCATCTGGCCAAAGGCGCGGTACAAAGCTCTCAGGGTTTCGTGTTCAATCTGGACCGCAAGAAATTCCAGGACCGCCGGGTGCGCCAGGCGCTGGCGATGCTGTGGGATTTTGAGTGGACCAATAAGCAGATGATGCGCAACGTCTACATTCGCCAGAGCAGCTACTTCTCCAACAGCGATCTGGCAGCGACGCAGCTGCCGAGCGAATCGGAACTGAAAATCCTCGAGCCGTTGCGCGGGCAGATCCCGCCTGAAGTGTTCACCACCGTCTTCGAAACACCCAAAACCGATGGCACCGGCTTCATCCGGGACAAGCAATTGCAGGCGTTGGGCCTGCTGGAAGAGGCCGGCTGGATGCCCAAGGGCGACCAATTGGTCAACGCCGCAGGCGAGCCGTTGAGTTTCACCTTCCTGAATGGCCAGAGCGGATTCGAGAAAATTCTGCTGCCGTACAAGCGTAATCTGGCGCAGATCGGCATCGATTTCGAAATCCGTCGCATCGACTCGGCGCAATACCTGAACCGCGTCATGGCCCGCGATTACGATATGATCGTCACGGGCTACAACGTGTCGACTTCGCCGGGCGTTGAGCTGTACAACAGTTTCGGTTCCAAAGTGGCGAAAGATCCTGGCTCCAGCAACTACATGGTGCTTCAGGACCCAGCCATCGACACACTCATCAACGGCCTGGCCACAGCTGACAACAAACCGGCCATGGTCGACTACGCCCACGCGCTGGATCGGGTCATGCAGTGGGGCTATTACTGGATCCCCAACTATTACCCGCCGGGTTCTTCCACAGTCTGGTGGAACCGTTTCGGCATTCCGAAAGTGCAAGCCAGCAACAGTGAAGCCATCGACACCTGGTGGGAAGTCAGCCCGCAAGCGCTGACCAACGAGCAGTTCGCCAAACAGCGTGGCGCCTCGGCCATTCCCACGGAGGTGAAGTAATGCTCGGTTACCTGTTGCGGCGCCTGCTGCTGATCATTCCAACGCTGTTCGCGATTCTGCTGGTGAACTTCTTTATCGTTCAGGCAGCGCCCGGCGGCCCTGTCGAGCAAGCCATCGCCAAGCTGCAAGGGGTGGCGGGCGGTTCCATTGGCGCCGGTCATACCGAAACCATGAACACCGGCCAGTCCCGCGCCAGTCGTGGCCTGGACCCCAAACTGATCGAAGACATCAAGCATCAATACGGTTTTGACAAGCCGCTGCACGAGCGACTCTGGTTGATGCTGACCAGCTACGCGCGGCTGGACTTCGGCAACAGTTTCTTCAGGGGCGCGAAGGTCACCGACCTGATCCTGCAGAAGATGCCGGTGTCGATCTCCCTCGGCTTATGGGCGACGCTGATCACCTATCTGGTGTCGATCCCGCTCGGCATACGCAAGGCAGTCAAGCACGGCAGCCATTTCGACATCTGGACCAGCACCGCCATCATCATCGGCTACGCGATGCCAGCGTTCCTGTTCGCCATGTTGTTGGTGGTGGTGTTTGCCGGCGGCACATCGTTGAACTGGTTCCCGGTGCGCGGGCTGGTGTCGGAAAACTTCGATCAACTGAGCACCGTGGGCAAAATCGCCGACTACTTCTGGCATCTGGTGTTGCCGGTCATGTCACTGGTCATCGGTGGTTTTGCGACGTTGACCATTCTCACGAAGAACTCGTTCCTCAATGAAGTCACGCGTCAGTACGTAGTGACGGCACGCGCCAAAGGCTTGAGCGAACGCCGCGTGCTCTACGGTCATGTATTTCGCAACGCCATGCTGCTGGTGGTCGCGGGCATCCCGCAGGCATTCATTAGCGTGTTTTTCGCAGGCTCCCTGTTGATCGAGGTGATCTTTTCCCTCGACGGCCTGGGGCGCATGAGTTATGAGGCTGCCGTTTCACGGGACTATCCCGTGGTGTTCGGCTCGCTGTTCATTTTCACCCTGTTCGGTCTGCTGATTAAGCTGGTGGGCGACATCTGCTACACCCTGGTTGATCCCCGAATTGACTTCAGCGCGAGGAACGTTTGATGCGCAGATTGTCTCCGGTGGCTCGCCGTCGTTTCGAGCGTTTCCGTAATAACCGCCGTGGCTGGTGGTCGCTGTGGCTGTTTTGCGGCCTGTTCCTGATCAGCCTGGGCGGTGAGTTGATCGCCAACGACAAACCCTTAGTGCTCAGTTATCAGCACTCGTTATACTTTCCTGCCTTCAAACGCTACACCGAGCAGGAGTTCGGCGGGCAACTGCCGTTCCAGCCTGACTATCGCAGCGATTACGTGCAGAAGCTGATCGAAAAAGGCGATGGCTGGATGCTTTTCCCGCCGATTCCTTTCAGCGACGACACGCCCAATTACGAGCTGAACAAACCGGCGCCAAGCCCGCCCTCCTCGGTCAACTGGCTGGGCACGGACGATCAGGCCCGCGACGTGTTGGCCCGGGTGATTTTCGGCTCGCGAGTGTCGATTCTGTTTGCCCTGGCATTGACTGTCATCAGTGCGCTGATCGGCATTGCGGCCGGGGCGTTGCAGGGCTATTACGGCGGCTGGGTGGACCTGATTGGTCAGCGACTGCTGGAAGTCTGGTCCGGGCTGCCGGTGCTGTACCTGCTGATCATCCTGTCGGGCTTCGTCGAGCCTAACTTCTGGTGGCTGCTGGGGATCATGGCGCTGTTTTCATGGCTGGCGCTGGTGGACGTGGTGCGCGCCGAGTTCCTGCGCGGGCGCAATCTGGAATACGTGAAAGCGGCCCGCGCCCTAGGGCTGGATGATCGCAAGGTGATCATGCGGCACATTTTACCCAACGCTATGAACGCGACGTTGAGTTACCTGCCGTTCATCCTGACCGGCGCTATTTCGACGCTGACTGCTCTGGATTTCTTGGGTTTCGGCATGCCGGCCGGCAGCGCGTCACTGGGCGAACTGATCGGCCAGGGCAAGCAGAACCTGCAAGCGCCGTGGCTGGGCCTTACCGCTTTTTTCACCCTGGCGCTGATATTGTCGCTGCTGGTTTTCATAGGCGAGGCGCTGCGTGATGCCTTCGACCCGAGGTCCTGACATGTCTGAGCACCTGATTGAAATACGTGACCTGTCGGTGTCCTTCAGCGGCAACACCGTGGTTAAAAACCTGAGTCTGGATATCCCGGCGGGCGAATGTCTGGCGCTGGTAGGTGAGTCGGGGTCCGGCAAATCGGTGACGGCGCACTCGATCCTGCAACTGTTGCCCCAGGCGGGCACTGTCAGCACCGGCAGCATTCGTTATCGCGGCCAGGAATTGCTGGGTGCCAACGGCAAAGCACTGCGCGAGATTCGCGGCAATCAGATCGCGATGATCTTTCAGGAGCCCATGACCTCGCTCAACCCGCTGCACACCGTGTCCAAGCAGATCGGCGAAACCCTGCTGCTGCACAAAGGAATGACCGGACGTGCCGCGCAGAAACGCATTCTTGAACTGCTGGAACTGGTGGGCATCCAGAACGCCAAGAAACGCCTGAAGGCCTATCCCCATGAGCTTTCCGGCGGCCAGCGGCAACGGGTGATGATCGCCATGGCCCTGGCCTGCGAACCTGAGCTGTTGATTGCCGACGAACCCACCACCGCGCTCGACGTGACTGTTCAGCGCAAAATCCTGCTGCTGCTTAAAGAGCTGCAACAACGGCTGAACATGTCTTTGCTGTTGATCAGCCATGATTTGAACCTTGTGCACAGCATTGCCCAGCGCGTGTGTGTGATGCGCGCGGGCGAGATCGTCGAGCAATCCAACTGCCATTTATTGTTCAAAAACCCGCAGCATCCTTACAGCCGATTATTGCTGGACGCCGAGCCTGCGGGCGAACCACTGCCACGCGATACCCGCGAGAAAGTGCTGGAAGTCGATAATCTGCGGGTCTGGTTTTCATTAGGGGGCGGAATCTTTCGCCGCCATCAGGAATACCTCAAAGCGGTCGATGACATCAGCCTGAGTATCGAGCGCGGCAAAACGTTGGGCATCGTCGGCGAATCGGGCTCAGGTAAATCGACACTTGGTCAGGCAATCCTGCGCCTGCTGGAATCGCGTGGCAGTATCCGCTTCAAGGGCCAGTCGCTGGACACCCTGACCCAGAAGCAAATGCGCCCATGGCGCAAACAGATGCAAGTGGTGTTTCAAGATCCCTATGGCAGCCTCAGCCCGCGCATGTCGGTGGCGCAAATCATCAGCGAAGGGCTGGAGGTGCACAGCGAACTGGACAAGCTCTGCTGTGAAAACGAAGTTATTCGTGTGCTAGAAGAAGTCGGAATCGACCCCTTGAGTCGGCACCGATACCCCCATGAGTTTTCCGGCGGTCAGCGGCAACGTATCGCGATCGCCCGCGCGCTGGTGCTTAAACCTGCCCTTATTCTGCTGGATGAACCGACTTCTGCACTGGACCGTACCGTGCAAAAGCAGGTGGTTGCGCTGTTGCGTCAATTGCAGGAAAAGCACGGCCTGACGTATCTGTTTATCAGCCACGATCTGGCGGTGGTCAGGGCGCTGGCCCATGACCTGATCGTGGTCAAGGACGGCAAGGTGGTCGAGCGCGGCGCCAGCCATGATGTGTTCGATGCACCGCAGCATCCCTACACCCGGGAGTTATTGGCAGCGGCGCACCCAGGTTTTAACTGAGTCAACACAGCAGTCTGTGCGGCCAGATGCCGAAAAAGGAATACGGCGGAACAGTGCATGAAAGACAGTGACAGCCTCAAGGATTACCGACGCGTACGGCGGCTTGCGATCCGTTCGTTGTTCGAAATCATCGAGCAGTCCAGCGAAGGTACTGTAATCGTCGACAAGGAAGCCCGGATCGTCTGGATCAACGAGCGCTACGCCAGGCGCTTTGGTCTGGAGGATGCCAGCCTGGCAGTGGGCCAGCCCTGTGAAAGGGTCATCCCCGGCAGCCTTTTGCGTCAGGTCGCCAGCGATGGCCAACCCATTTTGCTGGACATGATGGACACCGCCAAAGACCCGTTGGTGGTCATGCGTCTGCCCATTCATGACGACGTGGGCGGGCTCATCGGCGCCATCGGCTTTGCGCTGTTCGATGAGCTGCACGCCCTCTCCCCTCTACTCAAGCGTTACCTGAGCATGCAGCAGGAACTGGCCTCGACGCGCTCGCTCTTGCGTGCGCGTCAGGCCAAGTACAGCTTCGCGCACTTCATTGGCACCAGCGCGCCCAGTCTTGAGGTCAAGCGTCGGGCGCGGCGCAGTGCCAGCGCCGAATCGCCGGTCCTGCTGCTCGGCGAAACCGGCACCGGCAAAGAGCTGTTGGCCCATGCCATCCATAACGCCTCGCCGCGAGCGGGCAAACCTTTCGTCAGCATCAACAGCGCGGCAATTCCGGAAACGTTGCTTGAGGCCGAATTTTTCGGTACTGCTCCGGGCGCCTTCACGGGTGCCGAGCGCAAGGGCCGTCACGGCAAACTGCACTTGGCGGAAGGCGGCACACTGTTTCTCGACGAGATCGGCGACATGCCGTTGCCATTGCAGAGCAAGTTACTGCGGGTGTTGCAGGAAAAGGAGTACGAACCGGTCGGCTCCAATCAGATGGTCAAGAGCGATATACGCCTGATCGCGGCGACGTCCACCGACCTTGAAGCTGCGATCAAACGTGGCGAATTTCGCGCTGACCTGTTTTACCGGCTCAGCGTACTGCCGATCCAGGTCCCGCCCCTGCGCGAGCGTCTGGACGACTTGCCAGCCTTGAGTGAAGCGATTCTTGAGGAATTGCGCAGTCAGCATGAACTGGGGCCGGGGGCGATGCACATGCTCGGACAGCACGCCTGGCCTGGCAATATCCGCGAACTGCGCAACGTGCTGGAGCGGGCCGCGCTGCTCAGCGATGACCTGCGGCTAGAGGCCCACGAAATCCGCGCAGCGATCGGTACGCTGGTACCGGTGGAAACCACCCGGCTCAAACCCGACGAGCCCGGCTGTGTTGAGACCTACACCGAGGCCCGACAACGTTTTGATCGGGCATTGATTCAGTCCACGCTTGCCCAGTGCGACGGCAATGTCATTCTTGCCGCCCAGCAATTGGGGCTCGGGCGTTCTACGCTGTACAAGAAGATGGCAGCGCTGGGGATTGTTGAGTCTCGATAAAGAGACTTGAGTCTCTACATGTAGAGCCGGCTATTTCCGACCACCGCCTGCCCAGTGGGAGCGGATCTGTCCGCGAAGAGGCCCTGCCTACCGATGAATATTTGTCGGCTGGACCATTGCTTTCGCGGACAGGTCCGCTCCCACAGAGACCTGCGCTGAACCGAAATCTCTGTTTCGAGACACAATCTTCGAGCAAATCGGCTTACTCCTGAATAAACACTTACAAATCAATCCGTTAACCTGCTGGCACGAATCTCGCTATCGCATCACCAGCGGCTCGACCGCACCTAAAAACAATAACAACAGGAGACACTCAATGAGTGTGATCATTGCCCTGGCAGCCCTGACGCTGCTGATGGTGGCTGCGTATCGTGGTTACAGCGTTATTCTTTTTGCCCCCATCGCCGCCCTTGGCGCGGTGTTGCTGACCGATCCTTCTGCCGTTGCGCCTGCCTTCACCGGGGTGTTCATGGACAAGATGGTCGGGTTCGTCAAACTCTACTTCCCGGTTTTCCTGCTCGGCGCAGTGTTCGGCAAGCTGATCGAACTGTCCGGCTTTTCGCGCTCCATCGTCGCAGCGGCAATCCGTTTGCTCGGCACCAAACAGGCCATGCTGGTGATCGTGCTGGTCTGTGCATTGCTGACCTACGGCGGCGTGTCGTTGTTCGTGGTGGTGTTCGCGGTGTACCCGTTCGCGGCCGAGATGTTTCGCCAGAGCAATATTCCCAAACGGTTGATCCCTGCAACCATTGCCCTCGGCGCATTCTCCTTCACGATGGACGCCTTGCCCGGCACCCCGCAAATCCAGAACATCATCCCCTCGACCTTCTTTAATACCACCGCCTGGGCCGCGCCGTGGCTGGGTTTGATCGGGACGATCTTCGTGTTCTGCGCCGGCATGCTGTTTCTCCAGCGCCAACGCAACAAAGCGCAACGTGCCGGCGAAGGCTATGGCACCGAACTGCGCAATGAGCCCGACACCCCGGAAGACATCAAACTGCCAAACCCGTGGATTGCCCTGGCGCCGCTGTTGCTGGTGGGCATCATGAACCTGCTCTTCACCCACTGGATCCCTCAGTGGTATGGCAAGACCCACACCCTTTCGCTGCCGGGCATGGCCACGCCAGTACAGACCGAAATCGGCAAAATCACCGCCATCTGGGCGGTCGAAGCGGCGTTACTGGTGGGCATCCTGTTCGTACTGATATTCGCCTTCAACGCGGTGCGCACCAAGCTGGCCGAAGGCAGTAAAAGTGCCGTCAGCGGCGCATTGCTGGCGGCCATGAACACGGCGTCGGAATACGGCTTTGGAGCGGTGATCGCTTCCCTGCCCGGCTTTCTGGTGCTGGCAGACGGCTTGAAAAGCATCCCCAATCCGCTGGTGAACGAAGCGATCACCGTGACCTTGCTGGCCGGTATCACCGGTTCCGCGTCAGGCGGCATGAGCATCGCACTGGCGGCGATGTCCGACAGCTTCATCGCCGCTGCCAACGCGGCCAACATCCCGATGGAAGTCCTGCACCGCGTGGCGGCCATGGCCAGCGGCGGCATGGACACGCTGCCGCACAACGGCGCAGTGATCACCTTGCTGGCGGTGACAGGCCTTACCCACCGCGAGGCCTACAAGGACATTTTCAGCATCACCATCATCAAGACCCTGGCGGTCTTCGTGGTGATCGGCACCTTCTATGCAACTGGCATCGTATGAGGAATCGAACATGAGTCTGCACGGCAAAACCGCACTGGTCACCGGGTCCACCAGCGGCATCGGTCTGGGCATCGCGCTGAGCCTGGCCAAGGCCGGGGCCAATCTGGTGCTCAACGGTTTCGGTGACGCTTCGGCGGTCATCGAGCAGGTCAAGCAACACGGCGGCGGCAAGGTCGGCCATCACCCGGCGGATGTCAGCGACGTGGCGCAGATCGCCGACATGATCGCCTACGCCGAGCGCGAGTTCGGCGGCGTCGACATTCTGGTGAACAACGCGGGTATCCAGCACGTCGATTCGGTGGAAGATTTTCCGGTAGAAAGCTGGGACAAGATTATCGCGATCAATCTGTCATCGGTGTTTCACGGCACGCGTCTGGCCTTGCCGGGCATGCGCGCCAAAGGCTGGGGCCGGATCATCAACATCGCCTCAGTGCACGGGTTGGTGGGTTCTACCGGCAAAGCCGCTTATGTGGCGGCCAAACATGGCGTGATCGGTCTGACCAAAGTCGTGGGCCTGGAGACCGCCACCAGCAACGTCACCTGCAACGCGATCTGCCCCGGCTGGGTGCTGACGCCGCTGGTGCAGAAACAGATCGATGATCGCGGCGCTGAGACCGGTGATGTCGAACAGGCGAAAACTGATTTGCTGGCCGAGAAGCAGCCTTCGCTGGAATTCGTCACGCCGTCGCAGTTGGGTGAATTGACGTTGTTTTTGTGCAGCGAGGCCGGCGCGCAGGTGCGTGGCGCGGCATGGAATATTGATGGCGGGTGGTTGGCGCGGTAATCGCCCAAACGGTGTTGTCGGGCGGACATCCCACTGTAGGAGCGAATTCATTCGCGAGACGGCAGATCGGCGCTCCGGGTGCAACCGCCTCGCCAACAAGTTGGCTCCTACAGAATATGTCCTGCGCTCAATCACTTGAAATCCCGGCTGCGCACGTCAAGCCCGGTCAGCAGTGGCGTGAGGTCGAATAGCCGTTGCGCGATGACGTGGCGCACGCCTTTCTGGTATTCGAACTTGCCGAACACCTGCATCAGTTGCGACCCCACCAGCACTTTGCGCTGACGCTCGGCCAAATCCAGCCAGACCACCACGTTGAGCATGCCGTGCTCGTCTTCCAGCGTGACAAACGTTACGCCGCTCGCCGTACCGGGGCGTTGTCGGCCCACTACCAGCCCCGCCACGTTAACAGTGCAACCATGCTCCAGATCCAGCAGGTCTTTGGAGCTGCGAAAGCGTTTGGCCGCCAATTTGCCGCGCAACAACGCCATTGGGTGCGGGCCTAGCGTGGTGCCGAGGGTCTGGTAATCGGCCACCAGATCCTGCGCGACACTGGGCAGCGGCAGCGCCACTTGCGGCTCGTCCGAGGTGCATTGATCGGTGAACAGCGGTCGCTGCGCTTCGACCCCGGCGATTTCCCAACGGGCCCGATGACGATGGCCGATCAAACCCCGCAGTGCGCCGGAATCGGCCAGCGACTCGCGCGCGCGATTGTCCAGAGTGGCGCGCAGGCACAGGTCGGTGGCGTCACTGAACGCCTGATGTGCGCGGGCGATTTCGATGCGTTTGGCGTCTTCCTCACGAAAGCCCCGGATCATGCGCAGGCCCATCCTGATCGCCAGATTCTGGTTGTACTCGCGGCTTTCGACTGGCTCGAGCGAGCAATCCCAGTCGCTGTAACGCACGTCCACCGGGCGAATTTCGATGTGATGGCGTCGGGCGTCCTGAAGCAGTTGATCAGGACTGTAGAAACCCATCGGCCAACTGTTGATCAGCGCGCAGGTGAAGGCGGCGGGCTCATGGCATTTGAGCCAGCAACTGGCGTAAGTCAGCAGCGCAAAGCTGGCGGCGTGGGACTCGGGGAAACCGTAGCTGCCGAAGCCCTTGATCTGTTCGAAAATGCGCGTGATGAATTCGTCGGTATAGCCCTTTTCCGCCATGCGCTGACTGAGCCGAATGCGATGGGGTTCCAGCCCGCCGTGGCGTTTCCAGGCCGCCATGGAACGGCGCAGTTGGTCGGCCTCGCCGGGGGAATAATCAGCGGCGACGATCGCCAGCTGCATCACTTGCTCCTGAAACAGCGGAACGCCCAATGTGCGCTCGAATACGTCCTTGAGCTCTTCGGAGGGATAAACCACCTTTTCCTCACCCATGCGCCGCCGCAGATACGGGTGCACCATGCCGCCCTGAATCGGCCCCGGCCGGACGATGGCCACCTCGATCACCAGATCGTAAAAGGTTTTGGGCTGCAAGCGCGGCAGCATCGACATCTGCGCCCGGGATTCGATCTGAAACACGCCGATGGTGTCGGCGCGGCTGATCATCTCGTAAGTCGGTTTGTCTTCCTGCGGAACAGTCGCCAGCGTCCAGTGCGTCTGGCGATGCAGCTGCACCAGATCGAAGGTGCGGCGTATCGCCGTGAGCATGCCCAACGCCAGAATGTCGACCTTGAGCAGACCGACCAGGTCCAGATCGTCCTTGTCCCACTGAATGATCGTGCGGTCGGCCATGGCCGCGTTTTCAACAGGCACCAACGTGTGCAGCGGATGCTCGGAAATCACGAAACCGCCGGGGTGCTGCGACAGGTGTCGAGGGAAGCCGATCAATTCGCCGGTCAGCGTCATCACTCGACGCAATATCGGGCTGTCCGGATCGAAGCCGCATTCACGCAGGCGTTCGGCAGGCGGCATCGAATCGCTCCAGCGGCTGAAGCAATCGGCCAGCGCGTTGATCTGATCCGGCGGCAAACCCAGCACTTTGGCCACGTCCCTGACCGCGCCAGCCCCGTGATAGGTGCTGGCCACCGCCGTCAGCGCGGCCCTGCCCCGGCCATAACGGCGAAACACGTATTGCAGGACTTCTTCCCGGCGCTCGTGCTCAAAATCCACGTCGATGTCCGGCGGCTCGTTGCGCTCGGTAGAAATGAAGCGCTCGAACAGCAGGTTGCTGGTTTCAGGGTCCAGTTCGGTGATGCGCAAGGCGAAACACACTGAAGAGTTGGCCGCCGAGCCCCGGCCCTGGCACAAAATCCCGCGCTCACGGGCAAAGGCGACAATGTCCTGCACGGTGAGGAAGTAGCTTTCGTACTTCATCTGGGCAATGACTTTCAGCTCTTTTTCAATGTTGGCCCGGGCTTTGGTCGGGACGCCATCGGGCCAGCGAAAGCGCGCGCCCTCCTCGGTCAGTTGGCGCAGCCATGATGTCGCGGTGTGATCCTTGGGCACCAGTTCGTGGGGGTACTCGTATCGCAACTGGCCCAGATCAAACGTGCAGCGCTGGGCAATGCGCAGGGTTTCGGCCAGCAACTGCGAAGGGTAAACGTCCGCCAGCATCGAAAGTGGGCGCAAATGCCGCTCGCCATTGGCAAACAGTCGATGACCGGCTTCGGCGACAGTGGTGTGATGGCGGATGGCGGTCATAGTGTCCTGCAACGCGCGGCGACCTCGGGCATGCATGTGCACATCGCCACAGGCCACGGCGGGAATTCCGGCCTCCCGGGCGAGAGTGAGCAAGTGCGCGAGACGTTTTTCATCGTCCGGCCCACGATGCAGCTCGACACTCAGCCACGCGCTTTTGGGAAATATCCCACGCAGCCATTGGCTCTGTTCACCCAGCGTGGCCGCGTCTTCCTGCAGGTCCGGCACCCACAAGGCCAGCAACCCGCTCATGGGGGTTTTGAAATCCTCGCGCAGCAGTCGGTACTCACCCTTTTTCACCCGCCGACGGCCCTGAGTGATTAGCCCGCATAAGGTCTGATAGCCGGTCAGGTTTTCCACCAGCAGCACGACTTTAGGCCCTTGGTCGATGCACATTTCGCTGCCGATGATCAGCGGCAGTTCGGCATCTTTCGCCGCCTGCCAGGCCCGCACGATGCCGGCCAGGGTGCATTCATCGGTGATTGCCAACGCCTGATAACCGTGCAGCTTTGCCCGCTCGAACAGCTCCTTGGCGCTGGACGCACCTCGCTGAAAGCTGAAATTGGACAGGCAATGTAACTCCGCGTATTCGCCGTTCATGCGAACCAGCCGTGCAGCAACAGGCCGCTGTCGTCACCCACCGGGCGATAGGCCCAGGCGCGCTGGCCAGAGCGGGTTTCGATGAGGAAGTAATCGCGCCGCACATCCCCGCCATCCCACCAGCCGGACTCGATGCGCTCGGGACCTGCCAGCACCCGCACGCTGGATTCATGCAACGGCTCGGGCTCGCGCAACAGCCAACCGGGACGCGGGACAAAAGGTGCGGGACTTGTGGTCTTGCTGATCAGACCCGGCTGCCACGCACATTCCGGGCGATGATCGGCATGGGCGCGCAAGCCGCTGACCGCCTCATCCCCCAGCCGCGCACGCAGCCGTTCGCGCAGTTGCTCCCAGGGCAATGATTGCTGGGGGCGCTCGTCGAACAGCTCGCGGTGGGTGGGCACGAAGGCCGGGAGATCTCGAGCATGCAAGCGCATTGCGCGTACCGGCGCTGGCACCTGAATCTGCTCCAGCCGACCCCGCGCCAGCTCAAACAGCATGTTCACTTCACGTTCGGCGCTGAGCAGTCCGATCGGCACCAAGGTGTCCGGCACGGCACCCGTTACGCTTGGCACATGCTCCAGATGAATGATGAAGCGCTGCACGCCGCTGTCGCGCCCGGCCAGAAACGCCGCCAGATCAGCAATCAAACGCTTGAGCGGAAACAGCAGCGCTTGATGCGACTCCACGTCAAAATTCAGCTCGAGGCGGATATCGAAAAAATCAGGCGGGATGTAACACTCAAGCGCCACGGGCCTGCGCCCGATCAAAGTGTCCAGATGCTGCAACACCTGCGCCGGGAAGCGTCGAGCCAATGTTTCCCGGGGCAATGCCAGCACTTGCCGCAACGTATGCAGGCCCATGCGCGCGAAAGCCGTCGACGCCTCGCGGGTCAGGCCAATGCGGTTGACCGGCATCTGCTCGATGATCTGCAGCAGGCTGTGATTGCAGGTCACTGATAGACCGTCGTGACCATTGGCGAGCATGCGCGCCGCCACCGGGTTGGGCGCCACGACGATGCGGTGAGTGAAGCCCAAAGCCGTCAACTCATGACGCAAGCGCGCTTCAAACACCGGCCACGGACCGAAAAGGCCCAGGCTGGATTCAATCTCCATCAGCAACACGCGGGGGTATTTCAGGCTGACCTGGGAGCTGAAGCGGTACGCCCAGGCGGCCAACAGTCGATGCCAGCGCTCGGTGTCGGCGGGCTCGTATTCGGCCGTGTCGAACCCATGGGTCATGGCATGTGCAGCGGTCAATGACTGACCGGGACGCAGGCCCAGTTCGCGGGCTGCCGCATTGACGGTTTGCAGTACACGACGCTGGGCCGTGCCGCTGACCAGCGCCAGCGGTTGTTCGGGATCGGCGCGACGACGCAAGACGCCGTCCAGCGCCAGTTGCGGCAACAGGACACAGGCCCAGAGCATAGGAACCTCAAGCGTCGGTCGCGAAGGGAATGGGAGTCGGCGGCACCAGACCGCCTCGACATTTGAGCACCCGCAATTGGGTTGGTCGCACGTCGATGGCCAGGCGTAATGCCGCAGGCGACGGATTGGCAGCGGCTTGTTGCGGGCGACAGGCAAACGCCAGGGTTTCGCCGGTTTCAGCGGCCACTTGCAGCCTTCGCAGGGCGCGGTCATCGGCCTTCTTCGGCCAGCACAACACCGCCCCGCAACTGCCCGAACGCAGGCATTGCTCAACCGCCCACAAGGCATCGCGCTCGCTGGCGTCGATTACCGCCAGTTGTCGCAGGTCAATCCCCGCCGCCTGCCAGGCCTGTGGATACGGCACGTAAGGCGGAGCCACCAGCACGATACGTTCGCCGCTGTCGGCCAGTCGGGCGAGGGTCGGCCAGAGCAAGCGCAACTCGCCACTGCCATCGGCCGGAATCAGGATTTCGCTCAGCGCTGACGGCGGCCAGCCACCCATGGGCAATGCGGCATCGAGCAACGCATGCCCGGTGGGTTGCGCAGCGACTGGCTGGACCGCAGGGCGACCTTTCCAGATTCGGCGCTCGTCCAGCAGCGCCTCGAGGCTGACCACTGCGCCCATCATTCGCGTCGCACCAGACCACAGAACACGCCTTCGATAGCGAAATCCTGATCGGGGTGAACGATGATCGGCTCGTAGGCAGGGTTGCGTGGCAGCAAGCGGAATTCGTTGTCGCCTTTCTCCAGGCGCTTGATCGTCACTTCGCCGTCAAGCCGGGCGACAACAATCTGACCATCCTGCGCCTCGACGCTTTGCAGGATACCCACCAGATCGCCATCGAAAATGCCATCCTCGATCATCGAGTCACCTTTGACTCGCAACAGGTAATCCGGGACCCGGGTAAACGTGCTGCGGTCCAGCAGCAGCGTGTCATGTGTGTCGATATCAGGCCCGATGGGCAAGCCCGCTGCTACGCGACCGAGTACGGGCAGCTCCAGTAATTCAGGTCTGGGGCTGGCAGACACCAGTCGAATGCCCCGCGCCTGATTGGCGGTGACTTCGATCAGACCAGCATCGGTCAACGCCACAATGTGCTTGCGCGCCACACTGCGCGACGCAAACCCGAAGGCTTCGGAGATTTCGGCAAGGCTCGGCGGCTGTCCGTTCTGCGCTATGCGGTCACGGATAAAGGCGAGGATTTGGGTACGGCGGGGAGATAAGGTCGTCATGGAGTACATTTGTACTCCATTGAAAGGTTTTTTGGCTAGGGCCTTTGGTCAGGGAAGATTTTGAAGTGAAGACCAGGCCTGTAGGAGTGAGCTTGCTTGCGATTGGGGTTTACCAGACGACACATGCGTTACCGGCACACCGCCATCGCGAGCAAGCCGTGCTCCTACGGCCTGCGGCCAGAATCAAAAGCGCAATGCAGCTGCCCTAAAACAACAAACCCTGCACGGCATTCTCAACCGCCACCCGCTTTTTCAACCGATTTCCATCCCACCCCTCAAGCCTCAACAACAACTCTTTCGCCGCCAACCCACCCGCAAAACCAGTCAATTCACCGGACATGCCAATCACCCGATGGCACGGGGCGATGATCGAAATCGGATTTTTACCGTTGGCCGCGCCCACCGCCCTGACCGCCGCCGGGCTGCCGATTTGCAAGGCGATCTGGCTGTAGGTGCGGGTTTCGCCGAAGGGGATGGTCAACAGCGCCTGCCAGACTTTCTTTTGAAAGTCGGTGCCAGAAAAGTCCAGGTCGAGTTCAAAACAGTTACGCGTCCCAGCGAAGTACTCGTTCAACTGCTGTTCGGTACGCTGGAGAACTTCGCTGTTCGGATCATCCGACATGGGGCCAAGGCGGATGCGGTTTGGGCGGTCGTTCTCCCAAAGGATGGCGACCAGATTGTTGCCTTTGGCGACGAGTTTCAGTTGGCCCACTGGGGAAGCCATGTAGCGGCAGGTGAGGGACATGGGGTGTTCCTGATAACGTTGCGCGACACGATTTCAATCGTACTGGCCGGAGCAAACCGAAATCTTACCCCCGCACAACGCTGTAATCACGCGCGCCGTTGCAGCGACTCAAGTCGGGCAACCCACCTCACCGCCATCAAGATTCTGCTTGTAGTTCTCATATTCCAGCGATGCCTTGCCGTTGACCCACTTCAAGGTCAGGACCAGCACCGAATCAAAGTCATCGCCGACCCAGTCGTCCAGCAGCTTGACCTTTTTCCCGGACGCTTCTTCAGCCACCTTGTTGATCAGTTCCGGCAGATAGCCGTGGGACCAGGCGGTGTAGATGGTGGCGTCGTGGTATTTGTCGCGCATGAACTCGTCAGCCAGATCGCTGGTGTCGTTGGCGGCGAAGTCGATGTTGACCGGCAAGCCTAGCTTGATGGCGCTGGGACTGATGGTCATCAGGGGGCGCAGGTAGCTGTAGGAATGATCACCCTCGCCTTCTTCCACATGCCGGCTTGGGTTGGCGGCGAAGATGAAGTTGGCGTTGCCAAACTCTTTGGGCAGCAAGGTCGAGAGGTCGATGGCGCGGTTCAAACCCTGGCAGTTCAACTGGCCAAGGCCCATGTCGGGTTTTTCGGCGTGGCGCAGGAAAACCAGGGTTTGCGTGCCGTTTTTCGGCTCGGCGTGTACGCCCCTGCCCACCGAGAAGAACACCACGGCAGAGCAAAGAAGCAATACGGGTAATAGAAAATAGGCGATGCGCCGCAAGGGGTGGGATAACGCTGAGGACTTGAAAAAGGTCATGATGGCCTGAGTTCTTATAGTACGTGGTGGGCGCCTGCGGCCCGGCTACTACGTCCTTGTGAGCTGGCTGTTTGATACTCGCCACAGCTTGGCAGCGATTTATTGCGATATGAAGAATGAGGGTAAGAGGCGAAAACGCCTGAAAGGTTGCACGTAAGTACCTGATTGAGCGAAATAATCGCCGAACGGTCGGTATATTCCGCAGGCTTCCCGGATGGGGATCATACCCTTATCCGCCAGCAATCATCTGCGCAGGCTACAGACCACCGCACTGACGACCACTGCCAACCCCGCCAGCGAATACACCCAGGACGCCGAAGCAACCGGCAGCAACACCCCGGCCAGCAAAGGCCCAACCCCTGCTCCGACGTCGCGCCAGACCGCATTAGCCGCCAACGCCTGAACCCGCCCGGCGCCCGGATTGCGTTGCGCAACCAAGGTCGTGACCAAGGGCAATTGCAGTGCCCGCAGGATCAGCACGCCACCGGCACCGATGATCAGCCAGTGAAAGCCGAATGCGGTCAGGGCAACAGCAGTCAGCGCGGAAAACACCACCAGCATTTGCACCGCGCCGAACGTATCGGCGGCGCGTCCCCCGAGCGGGCTCAGGAGCATTTCTGAGGCGTAACGCAGGGCCAGCAGCACTCCCGCGATGAATACGGCATTGCCGCCAAGTACCGCTTGCGCCTGCAACGACAAGCCGAAGATGAACAAACCATCCAGCGCCACGCCTTCGACGAATGACCACACGGCCACGCTGTCCGGCATCTTGAAGCGACGGCCGCTGGCAGGCGGCATGGCATGGGCCTTGTCGGGCAAGCCTCTTGCGACCCACAGCCCCAGCAACGAGGCAAACGCCAGAATGAGAAAGATCAACCGGGGCCCGAAATGCAGACTGATCAACGCCCCGACGGGCAAGGCTATCATCGGCCCGATGGCAATCAACGCTCGCGAGCGTCCTGAGCGTCGGGCCGCGCCGCCCGGTTCGGAGGTGGCCAGCACTTGAGTGGAGAGGTTGAGCGCAGCGTAGGCCAGGCCCCACCCCAGACGCAGGATCAATAGCCACCAGAAGCCGGAAATGAATGAGTTGCCCAGCGCGCAAACTGCGGCAACAGCCGCCGCCAGCATCACGGTGGGGCGATCGCCTCGGCTGGCGAAGAAGCGCACCACGTAGCTGTAGCCGAAAATACGCACCAGCCGATTGGCGGCGAGAAGTACCCCGGCCTGTGCCAGAGAAATACCGAAAGCGTCGGCATTCATCGGGAGCAACAGGTACAGCAGGACATCGCTGGGCAGGCACAGACTGAGAACGATCGCGGAGCGGCGGGAAGCGTGGTCGGCGTCACGGGCAGCGGCAGACATGCGCAGAAAGATCCTGAAACAAACAGACCGCTAGGATGCTGTGCCAGCACTCATCTGACAACCTGCGTGTGACGATTTTGTTGCAGCGTCACTCAGGTGTCTGCCCAGCAACAGCGCATCAACAGAGTGTTGCTAAATCACTCATCAAATCCCCCTCTGCTCGACATCCAGCCTGCGCATTCGCATGTCCGGCAACATGGCACAGAGCCTGCAATATTCCATTTAAATCGCAACCAAGCACGTTCACTGCTCATTTCGAAATAAGCATTGAACGACGCCGACCCTGAACGCTGAATGGACAACAACGATGACCCAACTCCCCCGCTTAAACGCGCTGCGCCTACCTTTCAACGGTTTGGCCGCAGCCTTCGCCCTGGCCTTGGGTCTGCAATCGAGCGTCCAAGCCGCCGAAGCGCCGCCCGCCGAAGTGCATCTGGATTACGCCTATTATTCGCCCGTGAGCCTGGTGCTCAGGCATTTCGGCTGGCTGGAAAAAGCGCTGCCGCAATCGAAAGTGACGTGGGTGTTCAGCCAGGGTAGCAACCGATCGCTGGAATACCTGAACAGCGGCGGCGTGGACTTCGCTTCTTCGGCCAGCCTTTCAGCGGTATTGGCACGGGCCAACGGCAGCCCGATCAAATCGGTCTACGTGTACAGCCGCGCCGAGTGGACCGCCTTGGTGGTGCGCAAGAATTCAACCCTGCAAAACGTCGCCGACCTCAAGGGCAAGAAGATCGCGGCCACCAAAGGCACCGACCCGTACCTGTTTACCCTGCGCGCCCTGCAGCAGGCGCACCTGAGCAAAGACGACGTTGAACTGCTGCACTTGCAACACCCGGACGGTCGCATCGCGCTGGAAAAAGGCGACGTCGACGCGTGGGCCGGACTCGACCCGCACATGGCCGCCAGCGAAATCCAGGCCGGTTCGCGCTTGCTCTATCGCAACAAAGACTTCAACAGCTATGGAGTGGTCAGCGTCACCGAGACCTACGCCAAGGAACACCCTGAAGCCATCAAAACCGTGTTGAGCGCGTACGAAAAAGCCCGTGAGTGGGCGCAGAAGAACCCTGAAGAGTTCGCCAAACTGCTGTCCACCGAGTCAGGCTTGCCACTGGATGTCGCCAAACTGCAATTGACCCGCACCGACATCAACAGCCCGCAACTGACCGACAAAGACGTCACCGCCTCCAAGGGCGCAGCGCCGATCCTGGTGTCCGAAGAACTGGTGCGCAAAGGCGTGAACGTTGATCAGGTCATCGACCAACTGATCGATCCGAGCTTTTCCAAAGCGGTAATCGGCAAGCCATGAAAACGTTGAACGGTCAGTGGCGCACCCGCCTCAAGGGCCTTGCAGTCCCGGTGGCGATCATTGTCCTGCTGGAAATCGTCGTACGCATCGGCTGGGTGCCGTCCTACCAGATGCCGGCGCCCAGCGAGATCGCCATGACCCTGACCGACCTGGCCAATGGCGCGCTGTGGAAACACATCGGCGCCAGCTTGATCCGGGTACTGAGCGGCTTTGCCATCGGCGCCAGCCTGGCACTGTTTTTTGCCGCCTGGGTAGGACTGAGCCGGGAAGCTGAAGCCTATCTGGAGCCGACATTCGCAGGGCTGCGCTCGATTCCGAGTCTGGCCTGGGTGCCGCTGTTGCTGCTGTGGCTGGGTATCGGCGAGACCTCGAAAGTGGTGCTGATCGCCATCGGTGCATTCTTTCCGGTGTACCTCAACGGCGTCGCGGCGATTCGCGGCATCGACCGCAAACTGGTGGAGGTCGGTCAGGTGTTCGGCTTCAGTCAGAGGCAAATGACCCTGCACGTCTTTCTCCCCGCCGCCATGCCCGGTTTGTTCACCGGATTGCGCAGCGGGCTAAGTCTGTCGTGGATGTTTCTGGTGGCCGCCGAATTGATCGCCGCCACTAAAGGCCTTGGTTATTTGCTCAGCGACGGCCGTGAAACCTCAAGGCCGGATATCGTGCTGGCGGCAATCATCGTCCTCGCTGTATTGGGCAAACTGAGCGATGGCGTACTGGCTGCGCTGGAAAAACGCTTCCTTGCCTGGCGTGATTCCTACAGTGGCACCAGCAAATCCCCTGCCCGCTTGACCCCCGATTCCGCCAAGCTGAAACCCCTTCAGGAATAACCTTTCATCTGAAGCTGTGTTGACGAACGCCTTGCCATAGTGTTTCCTGAAACCGGTTTCAGAGCGTGACAATCTGTCGCACCTTCTCGCCCAACGGGTCTGACGACGTTTGTACAAAGCCTGCTGACAAATCCAATAAGGACCAGGCCGTGAACAGTATTCCTGCAGCGATGCGTGCGCGCGTCACCATGAACGACGTCGCCGAGCTGGCTGGCGTGTCCAAAGCCAGCGTCTCGCGCTTCATTGGCGAAGACCGGCCCTTGTTGTCGGTCGCCATTGCCCAGCGTATCGAAACAGCCATTCAAACCCTCGGTTACCGCCCCAATCAAATGGCCCGCGGCCTCAAGCGCGGCCGTACCCGCCTGATCGGCATGCTGGTCGCCGACATCCGCAACCCCTACTCCATCGCTGTCATGCACGGCGTCGAAACCGCCTGCCGCCGTCACGGCTACAGCCTTGTGGTGTGCAACACCGATCGCGATGACGAGCAGGAACGCCTGCACCTGGCCGCGTTGCGCTCGTACAACATCGAAGGCCTGATCGTGAACACCCTCGGCCATCACCTTGATGAACTGCGCGAACTGCACGCTGAACTGCCGATGGTGCTGGTGGATCGCAAGGTCGACGCGCTGCACAGCGACCTGGTCGGTCTGGACAACATGGCCACCGTGCGCCAGGCGCTGGACCATCTTCAGGACTCAGGCTTTCGCGACATCCTGATGATCACCGAGCCTCAGGACGGCACCAGTTCGCGCATCGAGCGCGTCGAGGCGTTCAACACGCTGATGCAACAACGTCCCGAGCTGCGCGGCCAAGTGCTGGAAACCCACGACACGTTCGGCGAGCAGCTAAAGACCTTTATCGCAGCCCCAGGCCCCGGCCCCAAGGCGTTGTTCACCGCCAACGGCGTCGCCACCCTGACCTGCACCCGCCAGTTGCATGAGCTGGGTTGCCATCTGTTCGACGACATCGGCCTGATTGCCCTCGACGAACTGGAGTGGTACCCGCTGGTGGGCAGCGGCATCACGTCGCTGGCGCAGCCGACCCACGACATTGGCGTCACCGCATTCGAGTGCCTGCTCGGACGGTTGCGCGGCGATCAGGCCCCCGTGCGGGCCTACGACTTTCCGGCGCAACTGATCGTGCGCGGCTCCACCCGACGACGACCGTGACGCCCCGCTTTTAAGCGAAGACGGCAGCGCCAGTTATTTAGCATGAAAGAAAATGAAACCGGTTTCAGAGGACAACAACAATGAATCGATTCCCCGTATCCATCAGCCTGTCCAGCTTCGGCGCGGACCTGGTACGCGAGCGCGGTCACGCAAGCTTTATCCCGTTGCTGGTGGAGGCTGGCGTCAAGCGCATCGAACTGCGCGAAGAACTGTTCACCACCGAAGACTTCCCTGCCCTGGCCGGGGCCATTAAGTCCCAAGGCCTGGAATGCCTGTATTCAGCACCGCTGGAACTCTGGCTCGAAGACCAGCCGCTACCTAATCCTGCGCTGGAGCCCACCTTGCAGCGCGCGGTCCAGTGCGGCGCGGCGTGGCTGAAAGTGTCGCTGGGGCATTTTTCGGAAATCAGCGAAGTCGCGGCATTGGCAGAGCGTCTGGCGCCGTACAACGTGCACCTGCTGGTTGAAAACGACCAGACCGTTCAAGGCGGCCGGATCGAGCCATTCGTTCAATTCTTCGCGCGGGTTGAAGCGCTGCAAATGCCCATCGGCATGACGTTCGACATCGGCAACTGGCAGTGGCAAGACCAGTCGGCCAGCGAGGCGGCACGAGAACTGGGCCGTTTTGTCGAGTATCTGCACTGCAAAGCCATCACCCGTAATGCCCGCGACAAGCTGATCGCCATCCCGCCATCCCCCGCCGATGTGCAGCAGTGGAATCAGCTGATCAAGCACATGCCCCACGGCCTGCCGCGGGCCGTCGAATACCCGTTGCAGGGCGACGACTTGTTGCAGGTCACCCGCGAGCAAGTGGAAATCCTGGCCACTCTCGGCCAGCCTCATGAAGCGCCAACAGTGGAGGCGTTGAGCCATGTCTGATCTCGATATTCTCTCGTTCGGCGAGACCATGACCATGTTGGTGGCCGAGCAAACTGGCGACCTGGCGCAAGTCACCCATTTCGAAAAACGCATCGCCGGGGCTGACAGTAACGTCGCCATCGGCCTGTCGCGCCTGGGCTTCAAGGTGGCCTGGCTGAGCCGCGTTGGCGATGACTCCATGGGACGTTTCGTCATCGACAGCTTGCAGGGCGAAGGCGTGGATTGCCGCCATGTGAGCGTTGATGGCGCGCACCCCACCGGCTTTCAGTTCAAGTCCCTGGAACTTCAAGGCGCCGACCCCACCGTCGAATACTTCCGTCGCGGTTCGGCGGCCAGTCACCTGTCGCTTGCCGACATCAAGCCTGAGCTGCTCAAAGCCCGACACCTACACGCCACCGGCATCCCGGCGGCGCTGTCCGACAGCTGCCGCGAGTTGTCCCAGGCGCTGATGACGCAGATGCGTGACGCCGGTCGCAGCGTGTCGTTCGACCCCAACCTGCGCCCGTCGCTGTGGTCGAACCAGGCAACCATGATCCGTGAAATCAACCACCTCGCCAGCCTCGCCCATTGGGTGATGCCGGGCTTGGCTGAAGGTGAATTGCTCACCGGTTACGACACCCCCGCCGACATCGCCGCGTTCTATCTGGATCAGGGCGCGGAAGCGGTGGTCATCAAGCTCGGCGCGAAAGGCGCGTATTACCGCACGCAACTCGACCAGGCGTTCGTCCCGGGGGTCGTAGTGCCCAAGGTGATCGACACGGTCGGCGCTGGCGATGGCTTCGCGGTCGGGGTGATCAGTGCACTGCTGGAAAACCTCGATTTCCATCAAGCCACCGCGCGCGGCAACTGGGTTGGCAGCCAGGCCGTGCAGAGCCGGGGCGACATGGAAGGTCTGCCGAACCGGCAGCAATTGCCGGCCGCAGCATCGACCGCCCAGACCCACGAACACAGCGCCTGATCGATTCACATCACACACGACAATCCCAATCACCTGCTGCGAAAAAAACAACAAGCTCAGGGAGCTCGATATGGAAAAGCTACTCAACACCATGAAAACCGGGGGTCTGAAACGCCGCTGGCTGCTGATCATGCCCATCGTGTTCATCACCTACAGCCTGGCGTATCTGGACCGGGCCAACTACGGTTTTGCTGCCGCCTCAGGCATGGCCGAAGACCTGAACATCACGCCGAGCATGTCGTCGTTGCTGGGCGCGCTGTTCTTCCTCGGCTATTTCTTCTTTCAAGTGCCGGGTGCGATTTACGCGCAGAAAAAGAGCGTCAAGAAGCTGATTTTCGTCAGCTTGATTCTCTGGGGTGGCCTGGCCACGCTGACCGGCATCGTCTCCAACGCCTACATGCTGATCGGCATCCGCTTCATGCTCGGGGTGGTCGAAGCAGCGGTGATGCCAGCGATGCTGGTGTACCTCTGCTACTGGTTCACCAAGGCCGAACGCTCGCGCGCCAACACCGTGCTGATCCTCGGCAACCCGGTGACCATGCTCTGGATGTCGGTGGTTTCGGGTTATCTGGTGGCGCATTTCAGCTGGCGCTGGATGTTTATCGTCGAAGGCTTGCCCGCGGTGATCTGGGCGTTTATCTGGTGGCGTCTGGTGGACGAACGTCCGGCCCAGGCCAAGTGGTTGAGCGACGCTGAGAAGGCCGAACTGCAAAGCCGTCTGGACGCCGAACAAGTCGGTATCAAGCCAGTGAAAAACTACGCCGAAGCCTTCCGCTCACCTAAAGTGCTGCTACTGGCCGCGCAGTATTTCTGCTGGAGCATCGGTGTGTATGGCTTCGTGCTGTGGCTGCCGACGATCCTGAAAAAAGGCATGCAGATGAACATGGTCGAAGCCGGCTGGCTGTCGGCGCTGCCGTATCTGGCAGCGGTGATCGGCATGGTCGCCGTGTCTTGGGCGTCGGACAAACTGCAAAAACGCAAACTGTTCGTCTGGCCGCCGCTGTTGCTGGCAGCCGTGGCCTTTTATGGCTCGTACGCCTTGGGTACTGAACACTTCTGGTGGTCGTATTCGCTGCTGGTCATCGCTGGCGCCTGCATGTACGCGCCGTATGGTCCGTTCTTCGCCATCGTCCCGGAAATCCTGCCGTCCAACGTGGCCGGTGGCGCCATGGCGCTGATCAACAGCCTTGGCGCGCTGGGTTCGTTTGCCGGCTCGTATCTGGTGGGTTACTTGAATGGCGTCACCGGTACGCTGAGCGCCTCGTACCTGTTCATGAGCGGCGCGTTGCTGGTCTCGGTGGTGCTGACGCTGATGCTCAAGCCCGACCCCAAGACCAAGCCCATGCAAAACGCGCCCACCGCGCCCGCGCATTCCTGATTTTTGAAGTGGAACCCAATTCGATGAAAAAGCAGGTCGTTTTGTACAAGCAACTTTCCGCGCCGCTGATGGCGCGGTTACAAGAGCACGCCGATGTCACGCTGATCGAGGACGTGAAAGGCGCAGGTCTGGCGCAGTTGAAGGCCGCCCTGCCCCAGGCCCAGGGTCTGTTGGGCGCCAGCCTCAAGCTGGACGCCACCTTGCTGGACCTGGCACCGAAGCTGGAAGCGGTGTCCAGCGTGTCAGTGGGCGTCGATAACTACGACATCGATTATCTGGACCGTCGTGGCATCGCCCTGAGCAACACCCCGGACGTGCTGACCCAGACCACCGCCGACACCGGTTTCGCGCTGATCATGGCGACCGCCCGGCGTGTGGTGGAATTGGCCAATCTGGTGCGCAATGGCCAATGGACGCAGAACCTCGGTCCGGCGCATTTCGGCACCGATGTACACGGCAAAACCCTCGGCATCATTGGCATGGGGCGCATCGGAGAAGCAGTCGCGCAACGGGGTCATTTCGGCTTCGGCATGCCGATCCTCTATCACAGCCATTCGCCCAAACCTGCTGTAGAAGCGCGCTTTGATGCCAGCTATCGCAGCCTTGAGGCACTGTTGCAGGAGGCAGATTTCATCTGCCTGACGCTGCCGCTGACGGCGGAAACCGAGGGCCTGATCGGCGCGAAACAATTTGCGCTGATGCGTCCCGAGAGCATCTTCATCAACATTGCCCGCGGCAAGGTGGTGGACGAACAAGCGTTGATCGCCGCCCTGCAAAACGGCCAGATCCGCGCCGCCGGGCTTGATGTGTTCGAGCGTGAGCCGGTAGCGCCGGATTCGCCGTTATTGAAGATGGACAACGTGGTCGCCACCCCGCACATGGGTTCAGCGACCCATGAAACCCGCGAAGCGATGGCGAGCTGCGCAGTGGACAACCTGATCAGCGCGCTGGCGGGGGAAAAGCCGGCCAATCTGGTCAATCCAAAGAGCTGGGACGCCCGCCGCTAAGCGTCTGGCTTGCGCAATCTGATCAGCAGCATTGACACACCGGGGTGTTCAGGCGACGTTACTGACACCCCTTTTTTTGCATGAGCCGCGCCCGATGAACGAACTCCAGCAACTGAACGAAACCCACGGCCTGCTGCTGGTGTTCGTCAACGTCCTGTTGGAGCAATTGGGTCTGCCAGTGCCTGCCTATCCGACACTGATCGTCACCGGCGCCCTGGCCATGCAAAGCAAGCCGTTGCTGAGCGCGGGCGTAGTATTTGCGATCATCGCCTGCCTGATCGCCGACTCAGTCTGGTACTGGGCCGGGAAGCGTTTTGGCGGCACATTGCTCAAGTCGATCTGCAAGATTTCCCTCTCTCAAGACACCTGCGTGCGCCAAGGCCTCACGGTCTATCAGCGTGTGGGCGTGCGCGCATTGCTGCTGTCCAAATTCCTCCCTGGCGCCGGGGCATTGCTGACGACCGTGGCAGGGATGAACGGCACGCCGTACGGCCTTTTTCTGCGCTATTCGCTGGCGGGTTCGTTTATCTGGGCGGGGTCGGCGATTCTGCTGGGGATGCTGTTCAGTGACGCGATCATGCCGATCCTCGATTGGCTGACCGGGTACGTGCCGCTGGCACTGGCAGTGGTGTTCGGCGCCCTGGCGGTGTTCATCGCCTGGAAATACTGGAAACGCCGACGTCTGCTGTGGCGCACTGCGCAAGTGCCGCGCATCACCGTCCCCGAGCTGCTGGCCCTGCGTGACACGGACGAAGCGCCAGTGGTGATCGATGTACGGCCTTCATTCCATGTGAGCGATCAAGAAGGCATCCCCGGCGCAGTGGCCATCGGTCTCGAAGAACCGTTAGCCCCGTGGGTGACGCAACTGGGTGACGTCGACATGGTGATTTATTGCGCCTGCCCCAATGAGCTGTCAGCCGCGCTGCTCGCAGAAAAACTGCGAGCTCACGGCCTGACCAAGGGCAAGGCGCTGATCGGTGGGCTGGACGCCTGGCAGTCGGCGCACCCCGAATCTGTGGTAAAGCCTCAGGCCACTGCGGCCTGAGGAAAAGGTTTCTTCTGCACGGCCAGCACGCCGTTTTTGATCGAAACAATCTCCGCCATCAGCGACAACGCAATCTCCGGCGGCGTGTGGCTGCCAATGTGCAGGCCGATGGGGCCGTGCAAGCGGGCGATTTCTTCGTCACTCAGCCCCAGCAGTGACAAGTTTTCCCGCCGTTTGAGCGTGTTAACCCGAGAACCCAAGGCGCCGATGTAAAACGCATCGGATTTGAGCGCGGTCAGCAAGGCCATGTCGTCCAGGCGCGGGTCGTGGGTCAGCGCGACGATGGCGGTGCGCGCATCCGGGACGATGGACTCCACCGCATCATCCGGCATGCCCGGCACGAACCGTGCGCCCTCTTCTTCCCAGCCGAAAGCGAACTCTTCACGGGGGTCGCAGATCAGCACTTCAAAATCGAGCATTCGCGCCATCGAGGCCACGTAGCGAGACAACTGGCCTGCACCAATGAGGAACAAACGCCAGCGCGGGCCGTAGATCGCGCGCAGTGTTTGCCCGTCGAAACTCAACGCTTCGTCTCGCGTTGCGGTGCCAAGGGTGACGGCGCCGCTTGCGAGGGACAGTTCGCGGGAAACGATTTCATGGTTATTGCAGCGCTTGAGCAGCTCATCGACCCAAGCGTCCTCGACCACTTGTTCTTCAGTCAGACGCAAGGTGCCGCCGCACGGCAAGCCGAAGCGTGCGGCCTCGTCCTTGGTGACGCCATAGGTCACCAGTTGCACGCGGTCAGGCGGGGATTGTTGTTCGCGCTGGGTCTGCACGCGGGTAATCAGGTCGTCTTCGATGCAGCCACCGGACACCGAGCCGCTGACCACGCCGTCATCACGCAGCGCCAGCATCGCCCCCGGCGGACGCGGGGCGCTGCCCCAGGTTTGAATGACGGTGTACAGCCACACGCGATGGCCTTCATGGCGCCATTGGCGAACGCTGTTCAACACGTTCAAATCAACACTGTCCACCGGGACCTCCAGGTTGAATAAAGATAGGCGAATGAATGCAGAAAGGGTGCCACTGCAGCCCATGTAGGAGCACGCAGCCACCTGATAAGTTCTGTTAGTTCGACGAGATTCCAGCGTTGTACACCATGAGGCGGATCGAGGGAATCGGTGGGCGCGCAGAGTCCAGAGTTGGCTTACTACGCAGCGCGTGGGGACGCTCATTATTTTTGCAGTGAATGCAATCCTTGTCGTTGATCGATCAGCATGGGCATGAAACCTGTGGGAGCGGACCTGTCCGCGAAGAGTGATGATCCGGCACCATACCTGTGTCGGCTGTACCGCCCTCTTCGCGGACAGGTCCGCTCCCACGGTTTTTTGCATGGCGTCAGCAACCATCGACACGGCCTGCGGCCAGAATCAAAAGCTTCGCGGGCAAGTCGCAATGCCGCCCACTCGCCCCAACAAGATTTCCGGCGGTTGGCCAAACTGTTATTCACCGCAAAACGCTCTGCAAAAACTGCTGCGTGCGCGCTTCTCTTGGGGCTGAAAATATCTGCGCGGGAGGGCCCATTTCGACGATCTTGCCGCCGTCGAAAAACACTACGCGGTCCGCCACTTCCCGGGCGAAACCCATTTCATGGGTGACCACGATCATGGTCATGCCCTCCGCCGCCAGGCCCTTCATGACGTTGAGCACATCGCCCACGGTCTCCGGGTCCAGCGCAGACGTCGGCTCATCGAACAGCATCAACCGAGGCTTCATCGCCAGCGCGCGCACGATCGCGACCCGTTGCTGCTGGCCGCCCGACAGTTCCGAGGGGTAGCCCTCAGCCTTGTGCCGCAGCCCCACCCGATCCAGCAACGTCAGCGCGTTGCTCTGGGCTTCTGCTTTGGTCGCACGTCCGAGCTTGACCGGCGCCAGAGTCATGTTCGCCAGCACGCTCATGTGCGGGAACAAGGTGTAATCCTGAAACACCATGCCCACCTCCTCCCGCAGCCGCGCCAGCGCCTTACGGTCCCCGGCTTTGATCGATTCACCGCCAGCGATCACCACGCTTCCGGCGGACGGTTCTTCCAGGCTGTTGAGGCAGCGAATGAACGTCGATTTGCCGGAGCCGCTGGGCCCGATGATCACCACCACCTCGCCTTCGCTGACGTCCAAGTCCACACCCTTGACCACCTCATGTTCACCGAAGCGTTTGTGCAACCCGCGCACCGTCAGCATCGTACTCATAGGCCAGCCTGGGCACGGGTCGCCGACTGCAAGCGTTCGTGCGCCGCCGCCAGACGATCACGCCGCGCCTGATTGGCCTGACGCTCGATGACGATGCGGTTGTTGCCACGCTGCAAACTCGGCTTGAGCGACGACAATGAAGGGCCACCCGCCGAACTGCGCCCCTGCACGTTGGCAGTTGGGTCGAGGCAATCGCGGACCATCGCCGCCGGAAGATTCAGCGCGTGGCCCAGTTGTTCAATAGCGCAGACATCCACCATGGCGGTGTCGATCTGATGGGCGAACATCCCCGCGTCCATCGCCATGCGTACTACGCCTCCGACCACGTGATGCGCCTCGCGAAACGACAGATCCGCTTCACGCACGATCAAGTCAGCCAGACCCGTGGCAGTAGAGAAATCCTCACCCGCGCGCTTCACCGCCAGCTCTACATTTGGCGTGGCGGTCCGCAGCACCAGATCCAGCAGTTTCAGACAACGCAGGCTTTCTTCCGCCGCTTCCCAGAAACCCCGAGTGCCTTCGCGATTGGCGTCGCCGGTGTGAGAAAAGTTGCTGCCCTTGATGGTGATGCTCGCCCCCATCAACAGTCCGACGATATGCCCGCTGCGGCCCTTGAGGTATTCGAGCACCGTGGGGTTTTTCTTCTGCGGCATGATGCTCGACGTCGCCGCCACACTGTCCGGGAAATCGATGAGGCTGAATTCGTGGGTGCTCCAGATGAAATAATCCTGCGCCACACGGCTCCAGAACACCGACAGCAAACTCAGGTGCGAGAGGCTTTCGAGAATGAAATCCCGCGAACCGACTGCGTCCAGCGCGTTGTCCAGATAACCATCGAAACCGAGCAATTCAGCCGTGCGCGCCCGATCAATGTCGAACGGTGTGCCGGCAAAAGCGGCGGCGCCCAGCGGGCTTTGATTCATCGACTCCAAGGTCTGGGTCAGGCGCTTGCAATCACGCTCCAACGCCTGCTCCACCGCCGACAAGTAATAGCCGTAAGTGATCGGCTGCGCCGGTTGCAAATGGGTGTAACCGGGCATCACCACATCGGCGAATACTTCGGCGTTGTTGATTGCCGTCTGCCGCACTTGAATCAGGGCGTCGATCAGGTCCATCAGCACTTCTCGGCAGCGCAGGCGGTCAAGCGTCGCCAGAATGTCATTGCGGCTGCGACCGGTGTGCAAGCGCCCACCGATGTCAGTGCCGATCTGCTCGATCAAATGCGCTTCGTAGTTGAAATAGGCGTCCTCGCGGGACGGGTCCAGCGTCACCACACCTGGCCCTGCGGCTTCCATGTCCAGCACGCCTTTGGCCAACACAGCCGCGTGCTCGCCACGAATCAAGCCCTGCTCGGCGAGCATGACGATGTGCGCTTTGTTGACGTTACCCAGGTTGTCGAAACCTGCGGCGAAACCTTCCAGCCGTGGGCGGTAGATGAACTCGTTCACTTCCGGGGCGGTGGTTTCCTTCAGGCGCCGACTGACTTTGGATTCTTGCATGGTGAAACCCCTTAAATAGTGGCGCGCGTCACTGGGCGACCCAGGCGACGTTCGAGATAACGGCTGAGCCAGCTCAGCAGCGAACAAATGACGAAATAAACCAGCAGCACCACGCCGTAGACGGCAAACGCCGGACTGACGCCGGTCATGACCGTGGCGCGTTCGATGATGATCTGGCCGACTTTGAGAAACTCACCGACACCCACCAGAGCCCCGAGGGACGTGGCCTGCACCAGCATGGTCAGCAGGCCGGTGTACGCCGGAAGAATCGCGCGCATCGATTGCGGCGCGATCACATGCAAATAGATCTGCCAAGGCCGTAACCCCAGTGCCCAGGCGCTTTTCCACTGATGGCGGGCGACCGATTCCAGGCCGCCGCGCACGATCTCGATGCCGTTGGCGCTTCCCCATAGCGTCAGCCCCGTGGTCACAGCAGCAAACGGGCTGAGGTCCAGCCCCAGCATCGGCGCACCAAAGAAGATGAAGAACACATTGACGATCAGCGGGATCGAGCGAAACAGCTCGACGTAGGCATGGATCGTCCACCACAGCACACGATTCTTCAGCGTCGCCAGCACGCCGAACACCGCTGAAATGAGGGTGGTGAACAGCAGAATCACCAGCGCCAGGCGCAAGGTCATCCACAGACCCTTGGTGACAAAACCCCAGTTTTCCACGAGAAAATTCATAGTGGCCTCACTGCCGGAAAGGTCGTTGCAAGTGCGCAGAGAGGCGCCCGGTCAACAGCGCCAGAACCGCCACCAACACCAGGTACATCACGCAAATTGCGCTGAACATCTCGATGGCACGGAAATCCGTGGCGATCCGGTCCACCGCCACGAACGTCAGCTCCGCCAGACCGATAGCCTGCAAGTACGAGGAGTTCTTCAACAGCGAAATCGCTGTATTGAGCATCGCCGGCAAGCTGGTCCTGACCGCGATCGGCAAGGCCACCAGACAGAAGTAATGCGCAGGTTTCAGGCTCAGGGCCATGCTCGCCTCACGCATGCCGTGCTCGACCGTCGCCAGACCGCCGCGCACGTTTTCCACCTGGTACGCCCCGGCCCATAGCGAGAGACAGAACACCCCGGACCAGAACAACGAAAGCTCCAGACCAATCGCCGGCAAGCCGTAGAAGATGAAAAATAGCTGCACCAGAATCGGGGTATTGCGTATCAGCTCCACGTACAGCACCACGATCTGCGACAGCACCGGCACCTTCATCACCCGCGCCGCGCCGCCCAACACACCGATCAACAGCGAGAACGCAATGGCCAGCAGCGACACCCGTAGCGTCATCAATACGCCGTCGAGCAGTGCCGGCCATTGAGCCAGCAGGTAGTTGACGTCGAAATCCATCAGCAGCAACCGGTCACAAGGCTTCAGCAGGTTTGGCCTGCTCGAAGACGCTCAGGTAGTAGCTCTGAATATTGGCCGGCACATATTGTTGAACCCAGACGCGGTAGAGCTTTTCTTCGTGCATGCGGGCAACGGCAGCGCTCAGATAATCGCGCCACTTTTCCTCGTTTTTGCGCACGCCTATAGCAGCGTCGGAAATCTGGAACGGCTCGTTGAGCAGGCGCGCGTCCTTGTCGTTGTCAGCCACGACCACCAGCGTTGCGGCGTCGTGGGTGTAAGCATCGGCGCGGCCCTGACGGAAGGTCTGCAACGCATCGGCGGCGCTGTTCATGCGCAGGGTCTTGACCTCGGGCATGTGGTCTTCAAACCATTTGGCCTGCACCGAGCCCTTGAGCGTGGCGAGGGTCTTGCCGTTGAGGTCCTTGATGCTCTTGATCGGGCTGTCTTTCTTCACCACCACGTCGCTCGCGCCCCAACGATAGGGCGTGGTGAAGTCGATCACGCGCTGGCGTTCAGGGGTGACGCCGAGGGTCGCTATCAGGAAATCGACCTTGCGCCCGAGCAACTGCGGCACGCGGTTTTCAGCGGTGACGCAGGTGAAGGTCACTTTGTCTTTGGAGCCCAATGCCCAGAGCGCGATCTGTCTGGACATCTCCACTTCGACGCCCGCGAACTCGCCGCTGCCGTCCTGAAACCCGTAAGGCGGCTGGTCGCAACGGACACCGGCGCGCAGTTGGCCGGCCTCTTTGATTTCATCGGGAACAGCAGGCAGGTCAGCGGCAAGCGCTTGCGTCACACCCGCCAGGGACAGGCACGAAACGGCCAACGCATTGCCAATGGTTTTGAAAGAAAACGACATAATGCCTCCTGGTTACATAGCGGCATCAAACGGCACGGGGCCTGGCTTGATGCAGTGAATTCAAGGGCAGAGCTGAAAAGAGATGACGCGGTGTTATCAGTACTTGAGGGCTTGCGGCGATCGCATCCGTCTGCGCGGTGATGTCGATCTTGCAATCAGTTATAAAGCCTCTGGCTCATGCCAACAAATGACAATACAGTGGTGATCCATACCGAATTGATATGGTCTGCCATGAACTTCAAACAAGTCGAAGCCTTCCGCGCCGTGATGTTGAGCGGCTCGATGACAGCTGCTGCCGAGTCCCTGCACACCTCACAACCGAACATCAGCCGCCTGATTGCACAGCTGGAGCGCACCAGTGGTTTCAGATTGTTCGAGCGGGTCGGCGGGCGCCTATTGCCCACTGATGAGGGCGCAGCGCTGTTCGCCGATGTCGAGCGTGCATTCATTGGCCTGCAGAGCATTGAGCAGTCGGCGCAGAACATTCGCCGTGGGGGCACCGGGCGTTTGCGTATCGCGGCCGTGCCTTCACTGTCGCTGACCGTGTTGCCTCGGGTGATTCAACGCTTTCGCCAGGAAAACCCGGACGTGGCGATTTCGATTCACACCAGTGATTCACCGATGGTGGCGCACTGGGCGGCTTCGCAGTTTTGTGATCTGGGGCTGGCGTCGTATGTCGCCGAAGACGTGCCTGGCGTGAAAACCCAAGTGATCTGCGACGTGCCGGGGGTTTGTGTGTTTCCCAAGGGGCACCGGCTGGGCGGTTTGACGACGGTGGGACCGGAGGATTTGAAAGGCGAAGAGTTTATTTCCCTGTCCCAGAGCGACGGCACCCGCAGCCGCGTGGACCGGGTGTTCCCGGACGACAAAGGCCATCGCAAACTGAACCTGGAAACACCCTATGCCGCGACCGTGTGTTCGCTGGTGGCGTTGGGTCTGGGAGTGAGTATCGTCAGCCCCATGGTAGCGCTGGAATACCTGCACACCGGCATCGAGACGCGGCCGTTCCGACCGAAGATCAGGTTTTCCACCTACCTGCTGCTGCCCGCCGATCGCCCGCAGAGCGTGCTGTCGCAGCGGTTTGGGGTGTTGATACACGAAATGCTGACCGCGGCATCGAAAGATTGGCAATGATCGGGCTAAGACGCGGAGCGTCGAGGGCTGCATCACCAAGGGGCGTCGGAACGATCATAAAATCCGCTTCTGATTTTGGCCGCAGGCCGTTGGAGCGAGGCTTGCCCGCGAAGCTAACGACTCGGTCTTTCTGATAGAACGGAAATTAAACGAGAGCAAACCACGCCTGACATGGCTTTTGGATTTGGCTCGGCTTAGGGGCAGCGGCGCCAGCTTCGCGGGCAAGCCTCGCTCCAACAGGATTCGTGATGTGCTCGTTCCCACGCGGAGCGTGGGGACGATCAAGGACAATCAACCCGCCGCGACGACGGTGATTTCCACCAACAAATCCGGCGCAGCCAGTTTCGATTCAACCGTCGCGCGCGCCGGCGCATGCCCCTCTGGCGCCCAGGCGTCCCACACTTCGTTCATACCGGCGAAGTTGGCATTGATGTCCGACAGCCAGACTTGCGCGGTCAGGATGCGTGTCTTGTCCAGGCCGGCTTTGGCCAGGAAGTTGTCGATCTTCTCCAGCACCTGCGCGGTCTGGCCCTTGATGTCCAGAGTGCGGTCTGTGGCGGTCTGGCCGCCAAGAAAGGTGAAACCGTTGCACTGAACGACACGGCTCATGCGCTGATTGGTTTCGATACGGGTGATTTCCAGCATGTGAACTCCTCAATGGTGCGGGATGGTTGAAGCGGATTTAAGTGAAGACAGTGGCGTCAACAGCGCGGCTTTCTCGAATCGGTCGATGGCGAACGCATCAAGGGAAATATCCGAATGCTCGCCGAGTATCTGTTGCGCCAAACGCTTGCCGGTACCGGGGCCCATCTGAAAACCGCTGCCGCAAAAACCAAATGAATAGCTCAAATTGCTGGCCTTGCGACTGGCACCAATCACCGGCAAATCGTCAGCGGTAAAGGCCTCGACACCCGCCCACACACGGTTGACGCCGAGGTTTTTCAAATGAGGGAACAAGTCAGTGACCGTGCGGGCACTGGTGCCCAGCCGGGTCATGTCTACTTCGCCATGGCGCGCCGGAAAATCCAGCGAGCCGATCAGTTTTCCGCCAATCACCACCGTGCCATTGGCGAACTGTTTGAACGAGAGCGAGCGCCCGGTCGCGCCCAACACCGGCGCGCAAAATGGCGCGACTCGGTGGGTGACCATCAGCATCAATCCCTCGGGATGCACCGGCACTGACTCGCCGACCTGAGCCGCCAGTTCCCCAGCCCAGGCGCCCGCCGTCACCACAAGATGCTCGGCCGCAAAAACCCCGCGCGCAGTGGTCACGCGCCACTGGCTGCCGATCTGCTCGATACGCTGGGCAGCGGTGGTTTCATGCACCAGCACCCCGAGCTTCTGCGCGGCCAGACGAAACGCTGTCACGGTTTTATAAGGCACGGCAAAACCATCGTCCTTGACCCAGATACCGCCGACCACATGCCGGGCGACGGTAGGAATGATGTCGAAAACCTGCTGCTGCTCGATCAGCACTTCGTGGTGGAAACCCAGTGCCTGAAGCTGCTCCACGCGCTGCCGACACTCTTCAAGCTCGGCCAGGTTTTCCGCCAGTTTCAACTGCCCGCTGGGCACGAATCCGCCGTCATCGCCCAGCACGCTTTGCAGTTCATGCCAAAGCGTGCGCGATGAAAGCGCCAGCGGAATTTCCGGCGTGTGCCGGCCTAACGTGCGCACACCCCCAGCGTTAACGCCCGAGGCATGACGCCCGCAGTAATCCGCCTCGAGCACCGTCACCCTGACCCCGCGTTGGGCCAGATGAAAAGCCGTGCTCAGGCCATGAATCCCGCCGCCGATCACCAGCACATCGCCCTGGCGCTGGCGCGAATCACTCACCGGCCAGCTCTCCCAAGGTAATCGGTTTGATCGGCGGACGAATGCGGTAGTAACCCACCTCCGAGGCCGACACACCCCGCGCCTTGGCAATCACTTCGGTCACGGTCAGGCCGCACATCCGCCCCTGACACGGCCCCATGCCGCAGCGCCCGAACGACTTGGCCTGATTCGGCCCGGCGCAACCCAGCGCGACAAACCCGCGCAAGTCCCCCGCCGTCACCTCTTCGCAGCGACAGACCATCACCTCGTCAGCAGGTATTCGGTTCTCTTCCTTGGGCTGATACAGCGCGTCGAGAAACGGCCGGATACGCAGGTTGCTTTCAAGTCTGACTCGCAACGGCTCGGCCTGCTGATCACGCTGCGCGTTGCTGATCGAACCCAACCGTGAACCGATGCCCAGCGCAGCCAGTTGCCCTTGCACCGCTGCCGCCAGCGCACCGCCGATCCCGGCGCCATCACCTGCGACGTAAACGCCGGGCACATCCAGCTCGCCCCAAGAATCGACCACCGGACTGAAACACAGCTGATCCAGATCCCACTCATGGCGTGCGCGCAATGACTGGCTGAACTGAATGTTAGGCACCACGCCCTGATGCAGCAACACGCAGCGCGTGGCAACCCGATGAGTTTTTCCGGCGGCCGTGAACGTCAGCGCAGTGGCGGCCTCTTCCCCCTCCACCGCCAGATGCTCGGCGCCGGTGTAGTGAGCGATGCCGGCACTGCGCAAACTGCGCATCAATTCCAGCCCCTTGCGCAGGTAAGGCCAGGCACGCAGCGCAGCAAACAGGTGACGCCGGGCGCGCCAGTAATCTTCGGGCCGGGTGGTATCGACCAACGCCTTGATCGGCACACCCGCACGCAGGTACTGCCAACCGAGCAGGTACAGCAGCGGCCCGCAGCCGGCCAGCACCACTGGCTCGTTCGGTGCCAGCCCTGAGCTTTTCAGCAAAATCTGCGCGGCGCCTGCGCTCATCACGCCGGGCAAAGTCCAGCCAGCAATCGGAAACGGACGCTCCATGGCGCCGGTGGCGAGTAATACGGCCTTGGCCTGCAAGGTGTGCAAACGGCCTTCGCGCAGATAACTCACCTGATGATCACGGGTCACTTGCCACACCGCCGCGCCCTTTTCATAACGCACGCTGGACGACGCCAACGCCTGAGCCAGTTGGTTGCCATGGGCGTAATCCGGCCCAAGCATGTCCCGGCGCGACAACGGCGCCAGGGTGATGCCGCGATAAATCTGCCCGCCGGGGCTGCCCTGCTCGTCCAGCAACACCACCTGCAGGCCCATCCGTGCCAGCTCAACCGCGGCGCTCATGCCCGCTGCACCCGCGCCAATCACCACCACATCAACGGTTTCAAGGTTCATGACTGCACCTCCATGTCGAGGACATTGACCGGTTGAAACACCAGGTCCCGGGCGCCTTCCTGGGAGTGAATGCGCATGCCGTCGGCGGCTTCGATCAGGCAGCTCTGGCGATTGGGCACGCCGTCGATTTCCACAAGGCACTCGAAGCACACGCCCATCATGCAATACGGCGCCCGGGGCGATTCGCTGACCGGCGTGGCGCGAAAACGACTGACGCCGGACATCAGCAGCGCAGCGGCCACGCTGATGCCAGCTGGCACCGTCAGGGGTTGTTCGTTGAAGGTCAGGCTCACGGTCCGCGTCGATCTGACTTCGCTGGCGACCGGTTGAAACAGCGGATCAGTGCGCATGGGAAAACACCTTGTCAGTTAAAAAACGCTCGCCGGCAAACACGCCCAGCTCGTCGGGTTGCGCGCCGCCCATGACCCACGGCGCGATGCGCAACGCGTGAGCGGCGGCCAAGGTGACGCCGCTGTGGCAAGTCACAACGAAGGCGCCGGGATGAGCGTCGGATTGCTGATAGATCGGAAAACCGTCCGGGCTCATGACCCGCAATGCGCCCCAGGCACGAATCAGGCGCACATCGCGCAGCAGTGGAAACGTCGAGACCCCGCGTTTGGCGATGGCCGCCAGCACTTCGGTGGAGGTGCCGTCATCAAAACCCACCTCCTCCATCGAATCGCCCAACTGCACCGTGCCTTCATCGGTCTGGCGGACGTTGATGGTCGGGTATTCGAGAAATGGCCGGACACGTTCGCTGATCAGCACTTGCCCGCGATTGGGCGCAACCGGCGCATGAAGACCGACCTGCTTGGCCAGGCCCGGATTGCCCAACCCTGCCGCCAGCACGATGCGCGGCGCAATAAATCGGCGATTACCGGCGCTCACGCGAAACTCACCCGGTGCGCAGTCGATGCGATCGACCTGCACGCCACCGAACAGACGTGCACCTTTGGCCTGGGCCGAGGTGTGCAAAGCGCGCAGCAGTTTCAGCGGATTGACGTGGCCGTCCTGCGGCGTGTAGCTGGCGCCGATCACTGCCGGCCCTATCAGCGGCAGACGCGCTTTCAGCTCTGCGGCGTCGAACATCTGAAACGGGTAGTCGCCCAGCGCGTCCTGCAGGGTTTGCAAACGCGACTGGCGTTCCAGCAGTTCTTCATCGCTGAAGCACATGTGAAAACCGCCCGGCTGCTTGAGCTGCACATCGACGCCGCTGTCTTCCAGCAGCGCTTGAGCCAGAGCTGGCCAGCGCTGCGCCGAAGAGCGCGTCCAGCGTGAATAGTCCGGCAGGTCGTGACCTTTGCCCTGCACCCAGACCAACCCGAAATTGCCTCGTGACGCACGAAAGGCGTCGTCACCCTGATCGAGCACTACGGTGTCGGCGCCTGTACGCGCCAAACCGTAGGCCACGGCCGTGCCGACAAGCCCGCCACCGATGACGATGACGTCAGACTGCGTGACATTTAAATCCTGGCTCATTTGCCCTCTCCGATCAGTACCCGGTCCAGCCCCACCATGCGATCGAGCACCAGCATCAGCAGCAAGGTGCCGACGATGAGCACCGTCGAAACGGCGGTGATCAACGGGTCAATGGTCTGGGAAATCTGGTTGTACATCGCCACCGGCAACGTGGTGGTGCCCGGCGTGGCGACGAATACGGTCATGGTCAGCTCATCGAAGCTCTGAATGAACGCCAGCATCCAGCCGCCGATGACCCCGGTTCGAATGCGCGGCAGCACCACCCGATAAAACGCGGTCCAGCGACTGGCGCCGAGTGATAAGGCCGCCTGTTCGATGTCGCGCTCAAGACCAATGGTCGAGGCCAGCGTCAGGCGTAGCGCATAGGGCAACACGACAATGACGTGAGTGAGCGTGAGCGCCCAAAACGAGCCGCCGATTTGCGCCAGAGAAAAGAAGCGTAGAAACGCGATCCCCAGCACCACCGACGGAATCATCAGCGGCGACAGCAGAAACCCGGTCAGCGCGCCGCGTCCGGGGAACTCGTAGCGACTGATCGCCAACGCCGCCGGGATCGCCAGCAACGCAGCAATGGTGGCCGAGGCCAGCCCCAATTTGATCGACAACGTGAACGCATCGAGCATTTCCTGGTTGTCCAGCAACGCACGAAACCAGCGCAACGACAGGCCGTCTGTAGGGAGCGACAAGTAGCCTTTGTTGGTGAACGCCATCGCCATGACCACCAGCAACGGCGCGACGATGAACGCCACGAAACAGGCGTGATACAGCTGCGAGAAAAATCCGTTCTTGTGCATGGCCGTCTACTCGAAGACTTGCTTGAAGCGGCGCTCGGCCAGCTTGCTGCAACCCAGAATGATGATCAGGTTCGCCACCAGCAACAGCATCGCGATGGCCGCGCCGAGCGGCCAATTGAGCGTGCCGAGGAACTCGTCGTAGGCGGCGGTCGCCACCACCTTCAGACGCCGGCCGCCGATGATCGCTGGCGTGGCAAAAGCCGAGGCTGCGAGGGCAAAGACAATGATCGAACCCGAGAGAATGCCCGGCATGATCTGCGGCAGGATGATCCGGCGAAACACCGTCAAGCGCGATGCACCCAGGGACAGCCCCGCCCACTCCACTTGCAGGTCAAGGCGCTGCAACGTCGCCCACACCGCGATGACCATGAACGGCACCAGCACGTGGGTCAGCGCGATGATCACCCCGACCTGAGTGAACAACATTTTCACCGGTTGATCGGTGATGCCGAGGGCTTGCAGCGCATCGTTGATCAGCCCGTTGTTGCCCAGCAAAATCGCCCAGCCCAGGGTGCGGACCACCACCGAGATCAACAGCGGACCGAGCACCACTAGCAAAAACAAGGAGCGCCAACGCGGCGCCATGCGCGCAATGATGATGGTCTCCGGCACGCCCAGCAGCACGCAGAGCACTGTGACTGCCAGTGCCATGCCGCCAGTGCGCAGGAAGATCTCGTGGAAATAACCGTCCTTGAACACCTCGACGTAGTTGCCCAGGCTGTAACCGGGCACCACGACTCCGCTGTCGCTGAACAGATTCAGGGACAAGACGGCCGTCAGCAGCAAAGGCGCCAGCAACAGTGCGATGAAGACCAGCAATGCCGGACCACTGAGCAACCATGGCGCAGCACCGACGTGTTCGGCGTCATACCTGGCCATGGGCGATCTCCCGATCCAGCAGGCGCAAATCATCGTCGGACCAATCCAGGCCGACATCGCTGCCTTCATCCGGCGGCGGCGTGCCCAGATTCGGCTGGGTCATGTGCACCAGCCCCAGATGGCTGTCCACCGCGATGAGCCACAGATTGCCGAGGAACACCCGCAGGCGCACCCGGCCAGTCAGGCGACCTGCGCCGACGGCGGTCAGGCGGATTTTTTCCGGACGGATATAGACGTTGACGTCATTGCCCAGCGATCGGTCTTCATGGGGCACGTGCAACGTCGTGTCCTTGACCTGCACATAACAGCAGCGGTCGTTGCGTAACTGCACAGCGCCGGCGAAGGCATTGGTCTTGCCCAGGAACGCTGAAGCGAACGGCGAATGCGGACGCTCGTAGGCTTCGAACGGCGTATCAATCTGCACGATGCGGCCCTTCTGCATCACGGCAATGCGGTCGCTCATGGTCATGGCTTCGACCTGATCGTGAGTCACCAGAATGGTGGTGATGCCCAGGTCGCGCTGAATCGCCCGCAGCTCGATGTGCATCTCTTCGCGAAGCTTGGCGTCGAGGTTGGACATCGGTTCGTCGAGCAGCAGCAAGTTGGGGCGGATCGCCAGGGCGCGAGCAATCGCCACGCGCTGACGCTGCCCGCCGGACAGCGCTTTGGGGTAGCGATCACCCAAGCCCTTAAGACGCACCAAATCCAGCGCCTCGATGACCCGCTTGCCACGTTCGGCCTTTGGCACGCCGCGCATTTCCAGGCCGAAGCTGATGTTCTGCGCCACGGTCATGTGCGGAAACAGCGCATAGCTTTGAAAGACGATGCCCAGCCCCCGCTGCTCCGGGCGCACATGAGTAATGTCGCGGCCATCGAGGACGATGCGCCCTTCAGTGGGCTGCACGAAGCCTGCTATGGACTGCAAGGTGGTGGTTTTGCCGCAACCGGACGGACCGAGCAAGGCGATGAATTCGCCGTGCTGGACTTCAAGGTTCAAACCGTCAATGGCCCGGAAACTGCCGTAGGTCTTGACGAGGCCTTCGAGTGTGAGAAATGCCATGGGCTTGCCACGCAGGCGCGGGGCCTGCGTCTCCAGAAAGGTGTCGGGAAGCGTTGTCCATCAACGCCGGCTCTAGCGCTCGACCGTGCGATTCCAGCGCGTCGTCCACTCGCTGCGCTGCTGGTTGATCGTGTCCCAATCCACCTTGATCAGCGCGTTGACCTTCTCTGGCCCATAAGGCATGCGGGCGGCGATGTCCGGTTCCAGCTTGACGGTCTGGTTGACCGGAGCAAAGCCGTTCTCTTTGGCCTGAATGGTCTGCACTTCGGGCGAAAGCACGTACTGAATGAAGGCTTGCGACAGCTCGGACTGAGCGTTCGGCGTGACACCGCAGGCCGCGATCTGTAGCGCGATGCCGCCCTCTTTCGGATAGATGAATTTCAGCGGAAAACCGGTGCTCTGCAACGCCACGGCGCGACCGCTGCCATACACCGCCATGACCACGTCGCCGTTCTGCATCATGCCGTCCATCTCACCGGGCGCGGAAACCCAAGCCAGCACGTTAGGACCGATTTCGTCTTTGAGCGCCTTGAAGCCGGGGTCGATGTTCTTCTCGCCACCGCCACGCAAGCGGGCCATTTCCACCAGGCTGTGCAGGCCGTAGGTGTTGGTCACCGGCGGCATGCCGAGCAGTTGCTTGTATTTGGGGTCGGTGAGGTTTTCCCAGGAATCGGGTGGCGCCCAACCGCGCTTCTTGAACGCGTCCTCGTTGTAGCCGATGCCGGTGGCGACCACGCCGATGCCCGTGGCTTCGGGGCTGAGCCGGGCCAAGGGATAGAGGTCTTTGTAGACCGGCGCATCGCTGAGCTTTTCGCACAGCCCCATCTGCAACGCCTGATACATAGGGCCGTCGTCCATCATCGCGACGTTGATCTGCTGCCGGCCCTTTTGCGCCTGCAGCTTGGCCAGGGTTTCGGTGGAATTGCCGGCGACGTAGATGACTTTGACGTTGTGCAGCTTTTCGAAGGCGGGGATGACTTTGGTCTTGTACATCTGCTCGGTGGAGCCACCGACGCCTGCGACGTACAGGGTGGTGTCGGCGAATGCGCTGGCGCTGCCTAAACCTGCGAGGGTCATGGCGACGACGGCGGCGATGCGGCTAAACGGCTGTGGGGCTGAGGGCGAGTTGAGGCTATTCACAGACTATCTCCGAAGTGCGTGGGGCAGATCGAACAATGCGTCAGTCGCTTCGGTGTGAACCGAGGCTTTGCATGCACGGTGCATGCGCCCGGAGTATCCGTTCCGGGTGGCGCATCTTCATGTGCGCTATGGGTTTCTGGAATCGAGTATTGCTACCGATGATCCATATGGTCAAATACGGATATATCGGTTAGTTATTCATATTTGATATGGAGGATCGTGATGAATTTGAGACAGATCGAAGCCTTTCGCAGCGTCATGAGACTGGGCTCGATGACCGCCGCAGCCGAGGTGCTGTACACCTCGCAACCCAATGTCAGCCGGCTGATTTCGCAACTGGAACTGAGCACGGGGTTAAGTCTTTTCAAGCGCGCGGGCGTGCGGCTGATCCCGACGCAGGAAGGCCAGGCGTTCTTTCAGGAGGTCGAGCGTGCGTATGTGGGGCTGGACAGCCTCAAGCTGTCGGCCAAGAACATTCGCAATCTGGGCACCGGGCGTTTACGGGTGGCGGCGGTGCCGTCGATGGGTCTTAGCGTGATTCCCAGAGTGCTGAAAACCTTCACGGACTCACGCCCGGAACTGACCGTGTCGCTGCATGTGAATTCGTCTCCCACGGTGGAGCAGTGGGTCAAATCGCAATTCTGTGACATTGGCATCGTCGTGCATCCGGGGGATGTCAGCAGTCAGCAGATCGAGTTGCTGGCGCAGGTGCCGGCGGTGTGCGTGTTGCCAGGCTCGCACACGTTGGCCGAGCGATCTGAAATCACGTTTACCGATCTTGAGGGTGAGGCGTTTGTCTCGCTGTGCCATGGGGATGGGACGCGGTCTTTGGTGGACGGCTTGTTCGAGCAGGCGGGGGTCGAGCGGATCATGGCGGTCGAAGCGCAATACGCCGCGATCAACTGCGAGATGGTGGCGCTGGGCATGGGCGTCACCCTCGCCCACCCGTTTGTGGCCCGGGATTATCAACACCTGGACGTGGTGATTCGCCCGTTCCGACCGGACATCCTGTTCCCCACCTACGTGATCTGGCCGACGGCTCAGGCACGAACGAAGCTGGCCGAGGAGTTCATCGAGACGTTGAAGGCGTATTACAGGGAAGTGCTGGAGGATTGATCACACCCACGGTTCGCTGCCCCCCACACATCTACGGCAAACACACATCCCCTGTAGGAGCTGACGAGCAGCGCGAGGCCGCGATGCGGTGTGTCAGCAATATTGCAATCGCAGCCTCGCGTTGCTCGGCAGCTCCTACAGGGTAAGCGCTTGGCTCAGGGTGTGGCGTTGGCCTTAGATCCACGCTGATCGCATGCCTAATGCAAAAACCTGTGGGAGCGGACCTGTCCGCGAAGGCTATTCGTCAGGCGAAACAGATGCGTCGGATGTACCGCCCCTTTCGCGGACAGGTCCGCTCCCACGGGTCCGACGTCTTCCGGCAAACCTGCGACAAACACAAATCCACTGTAGGAGCTGACGAGCAGCGCGAGGCCGCGATGCGGTGTGTCAGCAATATTGCAATCGCAGCCTCGCGTTGCTCGGCAGCTCCTACAGGGTAAGCGCTTGGCTCAGGGTGTGGCGTTGGCCTTAGATCCACGCTGATCGCATGCCTAATGCAAAAACCTGTGGGAGCGGACCTGTCCGCGAAGGCTATTCGTCAGGCGAAACAGATGCGTCGGATGTACCGCCCCTTTCGCGGACAGGTCCGCTCCCACGGGTCCGACGTCTTCCGGCAAACCTGCGACAAACACAAATCCCCTGTAGGAGTTCAACGAGCGACGCGAGGCCGCGATGCGGTGTGCCTGACCTACCGCGATCGCAGCCTTCGGCGGCTCGGCAGCTCCTACAGTTGGGTAGCGACCTGCACAACTGCGGCGGATATGCAGCCCTTACAGCTGTTGGCGGGGTGCGGCGTCGGCCTGAAATCGCGCGCCGAATGCAAAAACCTGTGGGAGCGGACCTGTCCGCGGAGGCTATTCGTCAGGCGAAACAGATGCTTCGGATGTACCGGCCCTTTCGCGGACAGGTCCGCTCCCACGGATCCCGTGCCCTCCGGCAAACACATATCTCCTGTAGGAGCGGACGAGCAGCGCGAGGCCGCGATGCGGTGTGTCTGATACACCGCGAGCTCATCTTCGCGGGCAAGCCTCGCTCCAACAGTCGTGCGCACGTCCGGGCTTGCTGATCAAGCCATCTCTATCAAATCCCGCTCAGCGCCAGATCCATCGCGAAGTAGGTGAAGATCAAATCTGCACCGGCGCGTTTGATGGCACCGAGGCTTTCGCGGACCACGCGGTGTTCGTCGATGGCGCCCGCTTGTGCGCCGAACTTGATCATCGCGTACTCGCCACTGACCTGGTACGCCGCCAACGGCAAAGTCGAGGCTTCGCGGATGTCGCGGATGATGTCCAGGTAAGCGCCAGCTGGCTTGACCATCAACGCATCGGCACCTTCGGCCTCGTCCATCAGCGACTCACGCAGCGCTTCGCGGCGGTTCATCGGATTCATCTGGTAGGTCTTGCGATCACCCTTCAACGCGCTGCCGCCCGCTTCACGGAACGGCCCGTACAACGCCGAAGCGAACTTGGTGGAGTACGCCATGATCGGCGTGTGGGTAAAACCCGCTGCGTCCAGCGCCGCACGAATCGCCTTGACCTGCCCGTCCATCGCTGCCGACGGGGCAATCACATCGGCACCGGCACGCGCAGCCATGACCGCTTGTTTGCCGAGGTTTTCAATCGTCGCATCGTTATCGACGTGATCACGGTGCATCACGCCGCAATGACCATGATCGGTGTACTCACAAAAACAGGTGTCGGACATCACGATCATTTCTGGCACGGCGCTTTTGATGGTCCGCGAGATCCGCGACACCAGCCCGTTTTCCTTCCAGGTGTCGCTGCCGTCGGCGTCAAGATGGTGGGACACACCAAACGTCATCACCGACTTGATGCCCGCCTTGGCATAACGCTCGATTTCCTGGGCCAGTTTCGACTCGGGGATGCGCTGCACACCGGGCATGCTCTTGATCGGCACGAAGTCGTCGATTTCTTCTTCGACGAAGATCGGCAGCACCAGATCGTTGAGGGTGAATTCGGATTCCTGAAACAGCGCGCGGAAGTTTTCGTTGCTGCGCAGGCGACGTGGACGGGAAGCGGGAAACAGGCTGGACATGGCAGTTCCTGAAAAGAAAAATCCGGAAAAATGGCGGACGCCAGGCGTCGGGCAAATATCGATGGCCGGAGCTTATGCCTGCCGCGACCTCGATTCAAATGCATGCGCGATAAAGTCCCTTGCCAAGTTTGCAACAGTGTTCAGAAAAATCGCCGCAACCGCCCGCAACTAAAGGGCTGTGGCGCAGGTCATTGCTATCAGAGCATGCCACACACGGTGGCACCGCCTTTACTGGGGCGAGACCGGCCTTGAATACACAAAATAAATATGCAGATAAGCGCAACAACCTCTCCCTGGACGGTCTCAACTTTTTCCTCGCCGACGTGCGCGACGGATTGGGGCCCTACTTGGCGATTTACTTGTTGGCGGTTCACAAATGGGACCCGGCAAGCATTGGCCTGGTCATGACGCTGGCGGGGATTGCCGCCCTGGTGACCCAAACGCCGGCCGGCGCGCTGATTGATCGTTCGAAAAGCAAGCGGCTCATCGTCGCCGTTGCCGCGCTGCTGGTCACCGGTGGCTGTCTGGTGCTGCCCTTTATCCACTCGTTCAGCTGGGTCGCGATCACCCAGGCCATCAGCGCCATCGCAGGCTCGGTGTTCGCCCCCGCGATCGCAGCCATTTCATTGGGTATCACCGGCCCCAAAGCCTTCACTCGCAGGACCGGCCGCAACGAAACCTGGAACCACGCAGGCAATGCCGTTGCGGCCCTGTTGGCTGGCGTGTTTTCCTGGATGTTCGGTCCGGTGGCGGTGTTCTACCTGATGGCATTCATGGCGGTGGCGAGTGTCGTGGCGGTGAGTTTTGTGTCCGCCGATGCCATCGACCATGAGGTCGCGCGGGGTTTTGATCCGGCGCATAAAGAGTCGGGTGAACAACCCTCGGGCGTGAAAGTGCTGCTGACCAACAGGCCATTGTTGGTATTCGCCGTGTGCTGCGGGCTGTTTCATCTGGCGAACGCGGCGATGCTGACGCTGGTCAGTCAGAAGCTGTCGCAGATCGACATGAGCCTCGCGACACCGCTGACCTCAGCCTGCATCGTCGCCGCCCAGTTGGTCATGGTGCCGGTTGCCTGGCTGGTGGGCGCGAAGGCCGATGACTGGGGGCGCAAACCATTGCTGCTGGCGGGTTTCATCATTCTGCCGTTACGGGGCGTGCTGTATGTGCTGTCGGATAACCCGTGGTGGCTGGTGTCGGTGCAGTTGCTGGACGGCATCGGCGCCGGGGCGTTTGGCGCATTGCTGCCGCTGGTGGTGAAGGACCTGACCGCTGGCACCGGGCGTTTTAATGTCAGCCTTGGCGCGATATCGACCGTGTTCGGGCTGGGCGCGGCGTTGAGCAACGGGTTGGCCGGGCTGGTCATCCAGCAGGCGGGCTACAGCGCGGCGTTCCTGACCCTGGCGGCGATTGCGGCGGTCGCGTTCGTGCTGCTGTGGCTGGCGGTGCCGGAAACCCTGACGCGCGCCAAAACCGATGATCAATCTACAGCGGCCGCCGTCACGGGTTAAGGCGCCCGATCAGACGGGGACGCTGCGCCAGGAGTGCTTGATGAGCCCTCACCCAGTTCACGCTGCATCAGCACTGTGTCCAGCCAGCGACCATGCTTGAAGCCGACCGACTCAAATACCCCGACCCGGCGGAATCCCATCCGCTGGTGCAGCCTGATGGACGCTGCGTTTTGACTGTCGCCAATGATCGCGATCATCTGCCGACGCCCTCCCGCCTCGCATCGTTCGATGATCAGTTGCAAAAGCGTTTGACCAATGCCCAGCCCGCCTAGCCCTTCACGTACGTAAACCGAATCCTCAACGCTGGAGCGATAGGCTGGACGCGGCCGATACAGGGTGGCGTAACCGTAACCGACCACCTCTCCTGCGCGCTCGGCCACGAGGTACGGCAAATGATTGGCCAGGATATCGGCACGCCGACGTAGCATTTCGGCAAGCGGCGGCGGATCGAGTTCAAAGCTCGCCGTGCCATGGATCACATGGTGGGCGTAAATCACCTGCACGGCAGGCATGTCGTCATCGCGGGCGTCGCGCAGGATCAGGTCGTGGGGCATTCGGGTCTTCTTTATTCGTCAGCCAACAGTTGGGCAAATGATGACCGCAGACGCCGAGCTCGTAAATGCGTTTAAAATGCCGCCCATTCCCTTTGCCGATCCTGCCGAATGAACTCTGAAGCCCTCGCTGTCCTGCAGCATCATATGTTGACCGCCCTTGCAAATCCGCCCGCAGAAACCCGCCGCGTGTTCCATGGCCGGGGTCGTTGCTGGCCTGGCCTGGAGCAGTTGACCGTCGACTGGATGCAGGGCGTGGTGCTGGTGTCGCTGTTCAAGGAGCCTGCGCAATCCGAGTTGCAGGCGTTGAACGAGCTGCTGATGCAGATCATACAGTCCGCACCCTGGAAATCATCCGGCGCGCACATGCTGCTGTTGCAGCATCGGTATCTGCCGGACAGCACCACCGAATGGCTAATGGGCGAGCATCTGGATGAATGGACGCTGACCGAAGGACGTCTGCGCTACCTCGTGGATTTCGGCAAAAAGCAGAACACCGGGCTGTTTCTGGACATGCGCTATGGGCGTGACTGGGTACGGGCCAATTCGCAGGGCAAACGGGTGCTGAACCTGTTCGCGTACACCTGCGGGTTCTCGGTGGCGGCAATAGAAGGTGGCGCCGATTCAGTGGTCAATCTGGACATGTCCCGCGCAGCCTTGAGCCGGGGCCGCGACAATCATCGGCTCAATGGCCATGACCTGAGCAAGGTCAGTTTCCTGGGCCATGAGCTGTTCAAATCCTGGGGCAAAGTGAAGAGCACCGGGCCGTATGATCTGGTGATCATCGACCCGCCGTCGTTTCAGAAAGGCAGCTTCCTGCTGACCAAAGATTACCAGCGCGTGCTGCGCAAACTGCCGGAACTGTTGACTGATACCGGCACCGTCCTGGCCTGCATGAACGACCCGGCCATGGGCGCGGACTTCCTCATCGAAGGCGTCACCCGCGAGGCGCCGAGTCTGCGGTTCGTGCAGCGCCTGGACAACCCGCCGGAGTTTGCTGATATCGAACCGCAGGGCGGGCTAAAAGCGTTGGTCTTCACGCAATCCCTGTAGGAGCGAACTCGTTCGCGAGGCGTAGTATCTGATACCCCGCCTCGCCAACACGTTGGCTCCTACAGAAATGAAGCAAGCTGCACATGCCGCATCCCGCGCTCTACGTATTCGTCCTTTTCCCCCACCGGCGCGAAGTAGTGCAGCACTTCGCGGGCGTCGTCCTCGCCTTTCAACCGCGCAATAACCCAGGCACACAGGTACTGCGCCGACAGACACCCGCCTGCGGTCGCGACGTTACCGCTGGAGATGAAGGGCTGATTGACGACCTCAACACCCGCCGCCTGCACCCACGGTTTGCTGGTCAGATCCGTGCAGGCTGGCAGTGATCCAAGCAGACCGAGCCTGGCCAGCAAGAAGGTGCCTGAGCACTGCGCGCCGATCAGTTGCCGCTCAGGATCGAGGCGGATCTGGCTCATCACCGCCAGGTTTTCAGCAACTTCTCGGGTTTTCATGCCGCTGCCGAACAACACAGCGTCGGCCTGGTTCGCCTCTTCAAGGCCGATGTGCGAATCGAGGGTCAAGCCATTCATGGACGTCACGCGGGCGGTCGGGCTGGCGATGCTGACTTTCCAGTCACGATCGCCGCGCATCGCCAGGCGATTGAGCATGCCGTAGGCGATCAGGGAGTCGAGTTCGTTGAAGCCATCGAACGTGAGAATGGCGATGTGCATGAGGGCAGTCCCGGGTTGGCGTGATCAGTATTGGTCTCGATCACGCTAAGGGATTGGCGGGAATTGCTGTCGATACAGCCAGAGATTATTCGGGCAGTACAGACCGTTACGCTTGATGCCGAACCGGGAGGACGCGCTTACCGCAAAGAGGTCGGCACGTCCGACGCATCTTCAGTGCCTGATGAAGAGCTTTCGCGGACAGGTCCGCTCCCACGGTGGTTCCGTGATGTGACCTGACACTTGATACAGCCGATCCTGGCCTTTACGGACCGTTATGCGCTCAATCGCGATATCACATCATTAAGGCCCACCGACAATTGGTGCAAATCGCCGCTGGCCACTTGGGTGCGCTTAACGTTGTCCTGATTGGTGGTGGCAATGGCGGTGATTTCCGTGAGGTTGCGCGAGATGTCTTCGGCCACCGACGTTTGTTCTTCCGCTGCCGTTGCAATCTGCCGGTTCATGTCGCGAATCGATTCAACCGCTGCCGTGATGCGCTGCAACGAACTGCCGGCCAACGCGACTTGATCGACGCTTTCCTGGCTGCGCGACTGGCCGCTTTCGATGGCCAGCGCTGCATCGGTGGCCCCGGTTTGCACCGAGTGAATGATCTGATTGATCTCGGCGGTAGACGCGGCGGTGCGTTGCGCCAAGGTGCGGACTTCATCAGCCACGACCGCAAAGCCTCGCCCGGCGTCCCCTGCCCGCGCCGCTTCGATGGCTGCGTTCAACGCCAGCAGATTGGTCTGTTCGGCAATCCCGCGAATCACTTCCAGCACTTTGCCGATGCGGCCGCTGTCGGCTTCCAGACGGCGAATGACGTCGGCGGTGTTGCTGATTTCAGTGCGCATGTGGTTGATCGCGGTGATGGTGGCGCCCATCACTTTGTCGCCTTCCTGAGAACAGCGGTCCGCTTCGTCAGCCGCTTGCGAGGCTTCAGCTGCGTGGCGGGCGACTTCCTGAGCGGTGGCCGACATTTCATTCATGGCCGTTGCGACCTGATCGGTACGCTCGAACTGTTCCAGCGTGCCCTGCGCCATCAAAGCGGCAATGGCTTTGAGTTCGCCACCGGCGCTGTCCAGATCAGTGGTGCTGCGTTTGAGGCGAGTGAAGGTATCGGCCAGGAAATCGCGCAACGTATTGGCGGCCACGGCCAGACGGCCCAGCTCATCCTGACGTTTGATGCTGACGCGCTCGCTGAATTTGCCCTCGCTCAATTGCGCGACATAATCGATCAGCATCCGAATCGGACCGACGATGTTGCGGTTGACCAGCCACAGGGTGATCACACCCACCAGCAGTGCGGACGCCAGCATGACCAGCGTACCCAGCAGAATGGTCTGATCCGCCGCCGCGCTGATCGACAGTGATTGTTGGTCGCTCTGCTTACGCAGTTCAGTCACCAGTTCGGTCATCTGCTCGCTGGCGGCGCGGTCTACGCCTTTGACCGCCTGATCGCCAGCCACCGGATCGGCGTTGGCGGCAACGAACGCATCGCGACCCTTGCGGTAGGCGGTGCCGAGCGCGCGGTGTTCATCTTTGAGACGGTCGATCCGAGACTTCAACGCCTGATCGATACCTTGCACATCCCCCAGGCGGGCAAGTGTCGCCTGCACCTGACGTTCCTGCTCTTCGAACTGCCCCCAGAACTTGTCACGGTCGGCGGGTTGCTTGCCGCGCAGCAGCACGTTTTTCCATTCCTGGACCTGCACTTTGAATTGCAGATTGGCCTGATCGATCAACTGGGAGCCTTGTAATGGCCCCTCCAGCAGCCCGCGGTAGGCTTGCACGTTGCTCGACAGGAAATGAAAGCACGCCAGCGCGATCAACAGGACCAGCACCAGACTTGCGCTGAGCATCGCCAGAATCTGGAATTTAAGGGATTTGGACATACAGGAATCTCGCCGGGAAGGACCGCTGTCTCCGGGGCTGGCCCGGAGGATTGAACACGTGCCACTTCCCTGTGCCCCTGCCGGAAAACGTTTCGCAACAGTGGGTTACTCAGCATTCATCGACCTTTGTGTTCGCTTCTTTAATGGGAGGCCATCAAAGCCGACGGTCGGTCGCAGAGTGCTCGCTCCCACAGATTCGGAGCCTTGCTGCCAATTTTCGGCAAACACACAACCCCTGTAGGAGCTGCCGAAGGCTGCGATTTCGGTATCCCTGACTCACCGCTTCGCAGCCTCGCGTTGCTCGGCAGCTCCTACAGGTCCGGTGTCATCCGACCAACCTTCAGCAAACGCACAATCCCTCGCCCATTTATCCCGGCTGCCCAAACACCTGGGAAGGTCTTCGCAGCAACGGGTCGAACGGATTGATTTTTTGCCCGATGGCCATGGCTTCGCGTTTGAGCAGTTCGACCACCGTGGGCAGGCGGTCGGCGTTGAGGCGGTCGCTGATGGTCGCCACGCTCAAAGCCGCGACGGCGCGCCCTTCGCGGTCGAGGATGGGCACGGCAAGCCCGGCCATCCCCGGCAGCACACCGGTGTTGCGGGCGGCGTAGCCCAGTCGCCGAACGTTGTCGATTTCAGAGCGCAGCAGCACCTCGTCATATAGATGGACGTCCCGCAACCGTGGCAGGTTGTAGCTGATCACGGTGTCGCGCTCGTCCTCGGGGAGAAAGGCCAGAATCGCCAGACTGCCCTGCCCCACGCCCAGGGCAACCCGGCCACCGATATCGCCGGTGAAGGTACGAATCGGGTACGGCCCTTCGCTACGATCGAGGCAAATGGCGTCAAAACCACTGCGCGCCAGCAAGAACAACGAGTCACCCAGTGACGCTGACAAGCGCAGCAAACTGGGCCGCACGATTTCACGCAGATTGCCGGTATTGCCTGCACGCGCCGCCAGGGCGAAGAAATCCAGGCTCAGTCGATAACGCTTGCTGCTGGCGTCCTGTTCCACCATGCCCTCGTCCACGAGACTGCGCAGCAGCCTATGAGTGGTCGGCTGCGACAGGCCGACACGCTGCGCCAACTGCGTCACGCGCTCACCGCCCTCTGCGCTGTCGCCCAGACAACGCAGCACCGCGAACAACCGGGAGACCGCACCCACGCCGGTCTCTTTGGCAGCAGGATCACCCAACTCATTCCGATCAGTGGAATTCATATCTTCATAAATCTCGTCTTAATTCACTCAATGGATTTAATGAAAGAAAATACTCATTCAGTGAAATTCTTCGTTGAGCGCATCCTAGTCTTCGTCCTAGGATCAGTCCACAGGGCGATTTGAATAACACCGGCAGCCGACATCGATCGAGCGCCACCGTCCACAGCGTCACGCACGGTTCTCTTCGCATCTGCCCATAAAAAACGTACGCCCCCGGCGTGCTCGAAAAACAGGTGGAACGCAGCGATGGCATTTCTACAGCTTCAAGCACTCGGCAAACGCTACGGCGCCGTTGACGCGGTAGTCGCCACGGACCTTGCCGTGGAGAAAGGCGAATTCGTGTCCCTGCTCGGCCCATCAGGCTGCGGCAAAACCACCACCCTGCAAATGATCGCTGGCTTTGTCGATGTCAGCGCCGGTCGCATCCTGCTCGATGGCCGCGACATCACCCACGCCAAACCTGCCAGTCGCGGCTTGGGCGTGGTGTTTCAGTCCTACGCGCTGTTCCCCCACATGAGCGTGCGCGACAACGTTGCCTTTGGCCTGCGCATGCGCAAAGTGCCGGCAGCCGCCATCAAGACCCGAGTTGACCGGGTACTGGATCTGGTCCGCCTGACGCCACACGCTGACCGCTACCCCCGTGGACTGTCGGGCGGGCAACGCCAGCGGGTGGCGCTGGCCCGCGCACTGGTGATCGAGCCACCGGTGCTGCTACTGGATGAACCGCTGTCGAACCTGGACGCCAACCTGCGCGAAGAAATGCAGTTCGAGATTCGCCGGATTCAGCGCGAGGTCGGCATCACCACGCTCATGGTCACCCACGATCAAGCCGAAGCGCTGTCGATCAGCGACCGGGTAGTGGTCATGCAAGCCGGTCGCATCACCCAGATCGACGAGCCTTACAAACTCTACGAACACCCCCGCACCCAGTTCATTTCCGGCTTCGTCGGCAAGGCCAACCTGCTGCAAGGCGAACTGGATGCCAGCGGAGCGCCGCAAGTACGTGAACAGCCCGGCAACGGCGCGGTGATCCTCAGCCTGCGTCCGGAAAAAATCGACCTGGTGGGCGCCGGCAGCGGACGCCTGCAAGGCCGCATCCTCACCCGCTATTTTCTCGGCAGCCAATGGCTGTACCGCATCGACACCGCCATCGGCGAGCTGACCGTGGTGCGCCGCAACGACGGCGATGCTCCACTGAGTGAAGGCACCGCCGTGGGGCTGACCTGGACATCGGAGTTGTTGCGCGTTTTGACCGCAGACGAGGTGCATCCATGAATGCGCCCAGCGTGTTTCGTGACACCGGGCGCGGCTATCTGTTGTCGGCCCCTGCGTTGATTTTGTTTCTTGGCCTGCTGGTGCTGCCGCTGGTGCTGACCCTGGTGCTGTCGTTCAACGTCTTCGACTACAGCGTCGGGGTCAAAAGCGATGCTTGGACCTTCGCCCAATACATCAACCTGCTCACCGATTCGTACTTTTATGAAATCTTCTTTCGCACCTTCTGGATCAGCGCGCTGGTCACGCTGTTGTGCGTCGTCATCGGCGTACCCGAGGCCTACATTCTCAGCCGCATGGGCGCACCCTGGCGCTCGATTTTTCTGATTCTGATCCTCACGCCGCTGTTGATATCGGTGGTGGTCCGCGCCTTTGGCTGGAGCCTGTTGCTGGGCGCCGATGGGTTGATCAATCAGGCGATTGCTGCGCTGGGCGGCACGCCGATCAAGATGCTCTATACCCCGTTCGCCGTGATTCTGGCGCTGGTCCACGTGATGCTGCCGTTCATGATCATCCCGGTGTGGACCTCGTTGCAGAAACTGGACCCGTCCGCCGAACAGGCCGCGCTGTCGTTGGGGGCGACCCAGGCCAAGGTGATGCGCCTGGTGGTGCTGCCGCAGGTCATGCCCGGCGTGCTGTCGGGCACGCTGATCGTGTTCGGTTTGTCGGCGAGCTCGTTTGCGATCCCCGGCCTGCTGGGCGGTCGCCGCCTGAAAATGGTCGCCACCGTGGTGTACGACCAATACCTCTCGGAACTCAACTGGCCCATGGGCGCGACCATCGCGGTGGCGCTGCTGCTGGTGAACCTGCTGATCATGTTGTCGTGGAACCGCATGGTCGAAGGCCGCTACAAAAAATCCCTGGGGGAATGATCGATGTCCAAGAACGGCTCTCTGGCCCTGTCGTTTCATGCCCTCGTTGTGGTGTTCATGCTGGCGCCTCTGGTGGTGGTGTGCCTGGTGGCTTTCACCCCGGAAAACACCCTGAGCCTGCCGTGGTCGGGGTTTTCGCTGCGCTGGTTCAAGGCGGTGTTCGAGCGCGCAGACTTTATCGATTCCTTCTATAACAGCCTGATGCTGGCAGTGGTTGCAGCCACCTTGGCCACTTTGATCGCGGTGCCCGCTGCCCTCGCCATCACCCGTTATCAGTTCCCCGGACGCGGGTTTCTCAACGGTCTGTTTCTGTCGCCGATCATCATTCCGCACTTGGTGCTGGGCGTGGCGATGCTGCGTCTGTTTGCGCTGATGGGCGTCAATGGCAGCTTTGTCTGGCTGACCTTCGCCCACGTCGTGATCATCACGCCCTATGTGCTGCGCCTTGTGTTGGCGGCTGCCATCGGCATCGATCGCAGCGCTGAGCACGCGGCTGAGTCCCTGGGCGCCAGCCGTTTCACGCTGTTTCGCCTGATCACTTTGCCGATGATTCTCCCGGGGGTGGCCGGAGGCTGGCTGCTGGCGTTCATCAACAGCTTCGATGAGGTGACGCTGTCGATTTTCGTCACCTCGCCCTCGACCCAGACGCTGCCCGTGCGCATGTACGTCTACGCCACCGAATCAATCGACCCGATGATGGCTGCCGTGTCAGCGCTGGTCATCGCGTTGACCGCCGCCGCCATGATCATCCTCGACCGGGTTTACGGCCTGGACCGTGTACTGGTCGGCAAACACTGATGCCGCAAACAACCGCACCCCGGCTGACAGAGAGAGCGCCATGGCCTTGCTGAAACGACTGGCAGAAACAAACCGTGCGTCCCTGCCCTTCATCCTCGACGGTCAACCCGCCACTGGTTTGCAGGGGGACACGCTACTGACTGCAGTATTGACCGCCAGCGATTACTTGCGTGGGAGTGATTTCAGCGCCGAACCCCGCGCCGGTTTTTGCCTGATGGGCGCGTGTCAGGATTGCTGGGTCAGACTCGACGACGGCCGCCGTGTGCGGGCCTGTTCGACGCTGCTTGAAGCCGGCCAGGTGGTCAGCCGCGAACCGGGGCGTCGGTCATGAAACGTTCAGACATCGTGATCATCGGCGCCGGCCCTGCGGGCATTCGCGCCGCGCAAACCTTGGTCGCCTATGGCTTGCAGCCGTGCCTGATCGACGAAAGCCTGCGCGGCGGCGGGCAGATCTATCGTCGTCAGCCGGAGAATTTCCAGCGCTCGCCCAAACACCTGTATGGCTTAGAAGCCGGCAAGGCAATTGCCCTGCATTCGACGCTGGACCGTTTGGCCGATGACATCGACTACCGCCCGCAGACTCTGGTGTGGAACGCCGAAAACCAGGTGCTGGACACCTTGACCGAGGGCGTGGCCGACCAACTCGCCTATCGACAATTGATCGTAGCGACCGGCGCGACGGACCGCATTCTGCCGGTGCCAGGCTGGACATTGCCTGGGGTCTACAGCCTCGGTGCGGCGCAGATCGCCCTGAAATTTCAGGGTTGCGCCATTGGCGAGCGAGTGGTGTTTGCCGGCAGCGGGCCGTTGTTATATTTGGTCGCCTATCAGTACGCCAAAGCCGGTGCCAAGGTGCTGGCGGTCCTCGACAGCTCACCTTTTTCCGCGCAAAGCCGGGCGCTGCCCGCGCTGATTCGCCAACCGCTGACATTGGCCAAAGGCGTGTATTACCGCAGTTGGCTGACCGCCCACGGCATACCGGTGCATCAGGGCGTGCGACTTGAGCGCATCGAGGGCGAGCAGCGGGTGGGCTCGGTCAGCTGGCGCAAGGGCGAGCACATTCACTCACTGGATTGCGACGCCGTGGCCTTCGCTCATGCGCTGCGCAGCGAAACCCAATTGGCCGATTTGCTCGGTTGCGCATTCAGTTGGAGCGCGCTGAACCGCGCCTGGTTGCCCACTCGCGACAGCGACGGACGCAGCACGGTCGAGGGCGTTTATCTGGCCGGTGACGGCGCGGGAATCATGGGCGCCGACGCCGCAGAAATGGCTGGCGAGCTGGCTGCATTGACGTTGTTGGCCGACGTCGGTCACCCCATCGATGCCGCGCGCATCGCGGCACTGAAAAACAAACTGGCTGCTGTCGAACGCTTTCGCCACGGACTGGAAACGGCCTTTCCGTTCCCGGAAGACTGGGCCGCGCAAACAACGGACAGCGTGACCATCTGCCGCTGCGAGGAAGTCAGCGCCGGCGATATTCGCCAGACCGTCGCCCAAGGCCATTGGGAAATCAACCGGGTCAAGGCCATGTGTCGCGTCGGCATGGGCCGCTGTCAGGGCCGGATGTGTGGGCTGGCGGCCAGCGAAATCATCGCTCAGGCCAGCGGTCGTGAGGTGTCGAGCATTGGCCGGTTACGCGGCCAGGCACCCATCAAACCGCTGCCGTTCGGTCTGGAGATCCAGCAATGAGCGCGCCAGTCGAAGTGGATGCACTGGTCATTGGCGGCGGGATCGTCGGCGCGTCCGCTGCGCTGTTTCTCGCGCAAAAAGGCCAGCGGGTTGCCTTGCTGGAGCGGGATTTTTTTGGCTCCCATTCCAGCGGTGTGAACTATGGCGGCGTGCGACGTCAGGGCCGACCGTTGTCGCAGTTGCCGCTGTCGCAACGGGCCCACGGCATCTGGGCCAATTTGCAGCAGTTGATCGGCATTGATGGCGAATACCTGCGCTCTGGGCATCTGAAACTGGCGCGCAGCGACAAGGATATGCAGGCGCTGGCGGCATATGCCGAGGCCACTCGGGGTTTTGGGCTGAACCTGCAGTTGCTGGATCGGGCGCAATTGCGCGCGCGGTTTGCGTGGGCGGGAGACGTCGCGGTGGGCGCATCACTGTGCGCCGACGACGGCCACGCCAACCCGCGGCTGGTTTCCCCGGCGTTCACGCGGGCGGCTCAGCGTCTGGGCGCGCAGGCGTTCGAGCAAGCCCACGTCATTGACGTCAGCCATGATGGCCAAGCGTTCAACGTACGCACCGCCGGCGGCCAGCGTTTTCGCAGTCACTGGTTGCTCAACTGCGCCGGGGCCTGGGCGGCACATCTGGCTGAGCAATTCGGCGAACCGGTGCCGATGCGTTCAGGCCATCCGGCAATGCTGGTCACCGAGCCGCTGCCGATGTTCATGGACGTCAGCACTGGCGTTGAAGGCGGCGGTATTTATGCCCGCCAGGTGGCTCGGGGCAATTGCGTGCTCGGGGGCGGCCAGGGTTTTCCACTGGACTCGGCACGAGCACGACCGGGCCATGCCGCGATCATGGAGATCTTGCGCAACGCCGCTGAACTCTATCCACCGTTGACCGGTGCCCAGGCGATTCGCACTTGGAGCGGCACCGAAGGTTATCTGCCGGACCGCGAACCCGTACTGGGCGCCAGTGCGACCCAGCCTGGTTTGTTGCACGGTTTTGGCTTCGCAGGGTCTGGCTTTCAGATCGGCCCGGCCGCCGGAGAAGCACTTGCCGAGATTGTCTGCACCGGCGCACCGAGCATTTCCCTCGATGCGTTTTCCATCCGTCGATTTCAAGCTGTCCCGTCCGCCGTCGCCGCCACCCTTGGCGCCGATATCGTCATCCCACTGCACAGAGGAAGGTCGCACCCATGAACAACCTGAAACGCTTTGCACTCAGCGGTTTGTCCTGCTTGCCACTGGCGACCTTGCTCGCTTCGATGCCGGCTCACGCTGAACCGACGCTGTACCTGGGCATGAACGGCGGAACCATGGAACGCTTGTATGCCGATCAAGTCTTGCCCGCGTTCGAAAAGGCCAACAACGTCAAAGTGGTCATCGTGCCGGGCACCTCGTCCGACATTCTGGCGAAGGTTCAGGCCAGCAAAGACAACCCGCAGATGCACGTGATGTTCCTCGACGACGGCATCATGTACCGCGCGATCTCCATGGGCCTGTGCGGCAAGCTGCAGCCGAGCGCGGCGCTGGCGGACATCCCGGACAAAGGCAAAATCAAGGATGAAGCCGTTGCCGTGAGCCTTGGGGTGACGGGCCTTGCGTACAACACCAAGATGTTCAAGGAAAATGGCTGGAGCGCGCCGACGTCCTGGGCCGACATGGCGGACCCGCGCTATAAGGAAAAGCTGGTGTTCCAGTCGCTGGCCTCCTCCACTTTCGGCCTGCACGGTTTCTTGATGTTCAACCGGTTGCAAGGCGGCAGCGAGAAGGACGTCGAGCCGGGCTTCAAGGCATGGCCGAAAACCGTGGGCCCGAACGTGCTGGAGTACATCGCAAGCTCGGCGAAGATTTCGGAAATGGTGCAGACAGGCGAAGCGGCGTTGTTCCCGCTGACGCCCACCCAAGTCACCGCGCTGAAGCTCAAGGGCGTGCCAGTCGAGTACGCGCCGCCCAAAGAAGGCGCGGTGGTGTTGAACGTGGCCGAATGCACGATCGCCAACAACGACCAACCGGAACTGGCGCAGAAACTTGCCGCCTTTCTGCTGACGCCTGAAGCCCAGGCACCTGCGCTGGAACAGGGTGATCAGATCCCGTCGAATCCGAAAACCCCGACCACTGAGAAAACCAAGGGCCAAGTGGACGCAATGAATAAATACCTGGAAACCGCGGTGACCATTGATTGGGATCAAGTCAACCAGATCCGCCCGGAATGGAACGCACGCTGGAGCCGGACGATAGAGCGGTAGACAGACCTTGGGGCTGTCCCGTGGGAGCGGACCTGTCCGCGAAGGGGCCGGGACAGCCGATACATCTTCTGTGGCTGTAACATAGCCTTCGCGGACAGGTCCGCTCCCACTCTGGTTCTCCGGCGTGGGGGGCATCTCGATCCGGCGCCCTCCCTAAAGCGCAGCCCCGGCGCTGCTGAGCGCTTTCGCACCGATGCAAATCTTGTTGAAACAGATTGTTTCAACTATCCGGCCCTCGAACAGTCACACACTCACACACGCTCCCTACGTATATCGAGGCCGGATGAGTTTTATTCTTTGCATGACTGTGCTCGGCGTCTTGTTGATGCTGCTGGCACTGACGTCCTCTTATCTGCGTTGGCTGCCAGTGACCACTTCGGCGGTGTGCCTGGCGTTTGGCGTTGCCATCGGCCCGTTGGGGCTGGACCTGATGCAGCTGGACATCCGCACCGCCTACGAATGGCTTGAACGCCTGACCGAAGTCGCTGTGCTGTTTTCGCTGTTCAACACCGGGATCAAACTGCGCCTGCCGTTCAGTGGCAAAGCCTGGTCCGCTGCGTATTTACTGGCCGGGCCAGTCATGCTGCTGACGATATTGGGAACCTGCCTGGCTGCGCATTACTTGCTGGGGATTTCCTGGGGCATCTCTTTATTGCTCGGCGCCATGCTGTCGCCCACAGACCCTGTACTGGCGGGTCTGGTGCAGGTCAACAACGCGCAGGATTTCGACCGGGTCAGATTCGGCCTGTCGGGCGAGGCCGGGATGAACGACGGCACGGCCTTCCCCTTCGTCATCTTTGCCCTGGCGTTCCTCGGCATGCAGGGCAGCAATTTCGACTGGGTGCAGGGCTGGCTGCTCAGAACCATCGTCTGGGGCGTGCCTGTTGGCCTATTGCTGGGCTACGGACTGGGGCGTGGCGTCGGACACCTGATGATTTACCTGCGCATCAAGAATGCCGACAGCACCTCCTCGCCCAACGACTTCCTGGCCCTGGCGCTGATCGCCATGGCCTACGTGATCGCTGAAGGGCTGGGGGCGTTTGGCTTTCTCTCAGTGTTTGCCGCAGGTCTGGGTTTGCGTCAGGCCGAGGCCCAGGTGACACAGTCGGAACTGCCCTCCGAACATGTGGCCAAGCCGGTGTTGGGCCACATGCACAGCGATCCGGAGACAGCCACCGCCACCACCGATGAACTGAGCGACACTCAGCTGGCGGCCGGCGTCATGATGGGCGACATGCTCGCATTTGGCGGTCTGGTGGAGCGTTCGATGGAAGTGCTGTTGATCACCCTGCTGGGCGCGGCGCTTTCGCTGTATTGGGATTGGCGGGCGATCGGGCTGGGTTTGGCGCTTTTCTGCATCATTCGCCCGGTCAGCGTCTGGCTGCTGGTCAGCCGCCGGTTGCTCAATGTGCCGCAGAAGGCCTTGGTCAGCTGGTTCGGCATTCGTGGCATCGGCACGTTGTATTACCTGTGCTACGCGCTCGCCCATGGGTTGCCCGAATCTGCCGTGCAAACCACCATCGGCCTGACACTGTCAGTGGTGGCGCTCAGCATCTTGCTGCACGGGGTGAGTATTCAGCCGTTGCTGGAGCGCTACGAGCGCAGCAACGCGGTGAACCGCGAAGACTGAGTGCCGTCCCGCTTACGCCCGGCGATCTGCGCGGGTGTGAAGCGGCAACTGCTCCTGGATCTTGCCCAGAAGGTTGTCGAGGCTGACCGGTTTTTGCACCAGCAATTCGTCGCGCACCGTGTCGCAGATCAGCGAACTGCGATCAGCTCCCCCGGACATGAACAGCACCGGCAGTCCGGGCCGAATCTGCTTGAGCACCTGGCCCAAAACAGCCCCGCCAAGATCGCGCATCAGGCAATCGGTGATGACGATGTCGGGCCGTGTGTGTTCAAGCGCCTGCACGGCCGCAAACCCGCTGCCGACCGGGTGCACGTCATAACCGACGTCGATCAACAGTTGAGCCAAGGTCTCGCGCAGCGCCTCATCATCATCGACCAGCAACACCTTGGCCCGATGCGTCACCGATTCAGGGGTCGCCGCTGTCTGGATCTGCAAGTTGATGTCGTGGGCGCGATCACTGACTTTGAGCAGCAACCGCACGCAAGTTCCATAAGTCTCGCCACATGAAACTGACGCTGATCCCCCGGTCTGAATGGCAAAACCATAGACCTGAGACAAACCCAGCCCAGTACCCTCGCCGATTTTCTTGGTAGTGAAAAAGGGTTGGAAAACCTGCTCGCGCACCGACTCAGGGATTCCCGGACCGTTGTCGGTGACTGACAGCTCGACATACTCCCCGTTACCCGCGCTTTCGCTCAGATCGATAAAGCGGGTTTTAACCTCGATTCTGCCACTGCCCTGCATCGCATCGCGGGCGTTGATGAGCATGTTGAACACCGCCGATTCCAGCTGCGTCGCGTCGCACAGCACGCTGACCGGCAACCGGGCCAGGTTGAACTCCAGCTCGATGTCCGGCCCCAGCACCCGTCCCAGCATCATTTCGATGCTCGCCAACTGTTCGCAGATATTGAGCGCTTGCAGCGTGGGTTGCGTCTCCCGGGAGAATGCCAACAACCGACTGATCAGCGCAGCGCCTTTGTCTACGGCCTGCAGGCCAACCTGCGCCCAGCGCTTGACCACCTCAGGCTGCTGGGCCTTGCGATCGACGAATTGAAAGCTGGAACTGATGGCCTGCAGCAGATTATTGAAATCGTGGGCGATGCCGCTGGTGAGCTGACCGATCGACGCTACGCGCTGGTTCTGCCGCAATCGGCCGTGGGCGCAGCTGTCGTCAGCCAGTGCCGCAATCACTTGCTGGCTAAGATGTCGAGCCTGCTGGTCGCGATGGGCACTGAGTTCACGCAACTGCAACAGCGCCGCAGTCTGCCGAGCCAAGGCTTGCAAAGCAGCACGTTGCGCCTGATTCAATGTGCGCGGTTTGCTGTCGATGACGCACACCGTGCCCAGCGCGTGGCCATCGAGGGTGACGATCGGCGCGCCCGCGTAAAAACGAATAAAGGGTTCACCCAGCACCAAGGGATTGCTGCTGAAGCGTAAATCCTGGGTGGCATCTTCGATCACCAGCAGCGCGTCCGGCTCAAGAATCGCGTACGCACAAAATGCCAGATCCCGATGAGTTTCCTTGGCCGGTAAGCCGATGCAGGCCTTGAACCACTGGCGCTCGTTGTCCACCAGTGACACAAGGCCGATGGGCGCGTCACACACATTGGTCGCCAGCTCGACGATGTCGTCAAAGGACTGCTCCGGAAGGCTGTCAAGAATCGCCAGCCTCTCCAACGCCTGGATGCGACGCGCTTCATCGATGGGTAACGGGGCGGGAATTTCGGTCATGTACGAAGGGTTCGCGATAAGTGCAGTCATTAAACAGCGTTCGGAAACAGGCAAAATCGACTGGAACCATAGAAGGCAAACAGCGATGTCATCGCGCCCGGACCACATGATGCAAGAAGGCCAGCACGGGTTGCAATCCAGTTTTGGGCAAGGGGTGCGGCCTTTGGTCTCTTTAAGGAGCGGTTTTTTCCGGATAAGTTCTGTGACCTCCGCCAATTAGTCTCTCCGCCCTTCATCGACCCAGTCGATCACTTCATCAGAACTAGCGATTGGACGCTCTGCCACTGGATCGGTAGCTTGCTTAGCAACTGATCCCGCCCTCATGGGTCAGGCATCGCTTTGCCGCACCGACGCTTTTACTTCGTGACACTCTTTCCCAGGGACATGCCGCCTTGTGCAATCACAAGCGCGCACCGAGACCGGACTCTTGCCTAACCCTAATTTGCGAAACGCCCGACCTAGCTTCGCGGCGCTGGCCCATGTGTAAGAGCCCCGTCCCATGTCTATCAATACGCCGCAACAGATCGCCGACATCACCATTGAGGCTGGAGTCAAGAAATCCCACTTGCCGACGCTGTCGGTGATGGTGCTGGGATTTCTCGCCGGGGCTTTCATCGCCCTGGGCTTTTTGCTGGATATCCACGTCAGCACCATGATCCCTGGCCCTTGGGCGTCGCTGGGTAACCTGCTGGGTGCGGCAGTGTTCCCAATTGGCTTGATTCTGGTGATTCTGGCGGGTGGTGAATTGCTCACCGGCAACATGATGAGCCTGCCCACGGCGATGTTCGCCGGGCGCATTACCCTCGGCGCAGTGGCGCGCAACTGGCTGCTGGTGACGTTTGCCAACCTGCTTGGCGCTCTGTTCGTGGCGTACTTCTTTGGCCATGTGCTGGGGTTGACTGAAGGGGTGTTTCTCGCCAAAACGCTGGCGATTGCGACCGCAAAGGTCAACGCAGACTTCGGTCAGGCGTTTATTTCGGGGATCGGATGCAATTGGCTGGTGTGCCTGGCGGTCTGGCTTTCTTACGCCAGCAAGGACGTCGCAGGGAAGATTCTCGGCATGTGGTTTCCGATAATGGCTTTTGTCGCCATCGGCTTTCAGCACGTGGTGGCCAATATGTTTATTATCCCGGCCGCGATCTTCGCCGACGCCCTGAGCTGGACTCAGTTTGTCGAAAACTTCGTTGCGGTGTTCCTGGGAAACGCAGTGGGCGGTGCAATTTTCGTCGGTTTGGCGTATTACGTATCTTATTCGAACGTCTTGCAGTCCACGGTTTCCAACAGCAGCGTGGCAGTGGAAAACGCTCGCGAAACTCAAAAAATGTGAGCTTTTGGGCAGCGGTGTCTAGCGACATGGCCTGGCTGCCGATAGGTTATCGAGAGCACTAAATGTCAGAACGAGTATTACTGGACGGGTTTGCACGCAAAGTCGATTACGTACGGATTTCCGTCACCGATCGCTGCGATTTCCGTTGCGTTTACTGCATGGCCGAAGAGATGACCTTTCTGCCGCGCCAGCAGATCCTTTCTCTGGAAGAGATCGAGCAGGTGGCCGAGCGCTTCGTCGCCCTGGGGACCAAAAAGATCCGTCTGACGGGCGGCGAGCCGCTGGTTCGCGCGGGCATCGTCGGTTTGTGCAAACGCATCGCCGCCCTCCCCGGTCTGCGTGAACTGTGCATGACCACTAACGGCTCTCAACTCGATAAACTCGCCCAGCCGCTGTTCGACGCAGGCCTCAATCGTCTGAACATCAGTCTGGACAGCCTTGATTCGGCGCGTTTCAAAGAGCTGACCCGTACGGGTGATCTGGCCAAGGTCATCGCCGGTATCGATGCGGCCAACGCGGCGGGTTTCGTTCACACCAAACTCAACTGTGTGGTGATGCAGGGTCGTAACGATCATGAGATCAACGACCTTGTGGCCTTCGCCATCGAGCGCAAGCTGGATATCACCTTTATCGAAGAGATGCCGCTGGGTGTGATCAGTGAGCACAGCCGCGCCGAGTCGTTTTTCTCAAGCGACAAGGTGCGCGAGCGGATCGCCGAGCGCTACACGCTGATCAACTCGACCGAGTCGACTCAGGGCCCTTCCCGGTATTGGCGGGTGGCCGAAGCGCCGGACATCCGTATCGGCTTCATCTCGCCCCACAGTCATAACTTCTGCGCCACGTGCAACCGGGTACGCGTGACCGTCGAAGGTCGTTTGCTGCTGTGCCTTGGCAACGAACACTCGATGGACCTCAAGGCCGTGTTACGCGCCAACCCCGGCCACCCGGAAAAGCTTGAAAAAGCCATCATCGAGGCTATGAAGCTCAAGCCCTATCAGCACAACTTCGAGATCAACGATGACGTGCAGGTCGTGCGGTTCATGAACATGACCGGTGGTTAATTCTCCTTGGCTTAACCCCCTTTGCGAAGACGCCCCAATCCCTTGTCGGAGCTGACGAGCAGCGCGAGGCTGCGAAAAGATCGTCCGGCTGCGAAATATTCAGCGCCCAAAATGGCGTCTCGCAGCCCTCGTGCCTCGGAAGCTCCTACAGGGGTTTGGCACGACGCGAAATCAGCGACGCAGACACAATTCTGTAGGACCGCGCTTGCCCGCGAAATCCTCAGAGTGGAAGCATCGACGCCCGATTGCGACTTACCCCTCCTGAACCAGCGCTTCGAAGGCCTCTTCGATCAGGCTTACATCCGTCGGCCTGACCAGGCGCGCAATCTCTACCCCGTCACGAAAAAAGATCAGCGTTGGCCACAGTTTCACCCGAAACGAACGGCCTAACGGGCGTCCGCTGCCGTCTTCGATTTTCAGATGACGCACACCTGGGAAATCGGCAAAGACCGTGGCGATCAAAGGTTGAGCGGCCTTGCAGTGGCCGCACCAATCAGTGCCGAACTCGATGACGCTGGCACCGGACAACGCGTTGACCTCATCGCGGCCAGGGGCGGTAGTGGCGTAAGGGGTGATGCTCATGGGTGGCGTGCTCCGGCTGATTTCCGAATGTGCGGTGCGTTTCTGGAAGTGACGCTACCACGGGGCGGGTGACGCGATCATCCCAGGCGATTCATGCGTGACCGCCCAATCGCTTCTGCCCGAAGGGCGTAGGAGTCCGGCTTGCCGACGATGGGCTGCGAAGCGCCCCCGGAATCAGGCGCCTCGATGTATCAGCTAAACCGTGTGCACAGGCCTGACTGCCGCTACGCGCCAGATCGCGAGCAAGCTGCGCTCCTACGGGCTCCGCCCAGAAGCAAGATGCGTGCGGCGGCGCAAATCCGATTCTGCCCGGAGGGCGTAGGAGTCCGGCTTGCCGACGATGGGCTGCGAAGCGGCCCCGGAATCAGGCGCCTCGATGTATCAGCTAAACCGTGTGCACAGGCCTGACTGCCGCTACGCGCCAGATCGCGAGCAAGCTGCGCTCCTACGGGCTCCGCCCAGAAGCAAGATGCGTGCGGCGGCGCAAATCCGATTCTGCCCGGAGGGCGTAGGAGTCCGGCTTGCCGACGATGGGCTGCGAAGCGGCCCCGGAATCAGGCGCCTCGATACATCAACTAAACCGTGTTCACAGGCGTTCTGATCGTTCACACCCTCCGTGGTAATGAATCCCTTGCCGCTCTGCGTCATCACTTTCCGTTTGTTACCAAATCCGCATCAGTCCTTTACCGTTCGAGCGGATTACATGATGGAAGTCATATGCGTATATTACAACCATAATCTGACAGCAGCATCTTGCGCTGGAGACGTGGTCATGAAGAAGACGAGCTTTGAAAACATGCCCTGCCCGATCGCTCAGAGCCTCGAGCATGTGGGCGACTGGTGGAACATTTTGATCCTGCGCGATCTGTCTTACGGGCTCAGCCGTTTCGACGAATTCCAGAAGAGCCTGGGCATCGCACCGAATACCCTTTCCCGCCGCTTGAACGATCTGATCGAGTCCGGTCTGGTGGAGCGCCGGCCCTACACCGATAAGCCGCCGCGCTTCGATTACGTGCTCACCGAGCGCGGCCGGGACTTTCGTCCTGTAGTGCTGACGATGATGAAGTGGGGCAACAAGCACTTTTCGCCCTTGGGCACGAATATCGAGCTGATCGACAACAGCACCCAGCAGCCGGTGGACCTGGTGGTCGCCGACGCCCACACCGGCAAGCGCATCAACCTGTTCGACCACAGCCTGCGTTACACCGGCGCCGCTGACTCGATTTCAGCCTGGCGCATAGAGGCCGGGCGCAGCCGTCGTCAGGCCTACCGCGACGCCCTCCCCGACGCCCAATCCACCTCACAGCACAGCAAAAGGTAACCCGCGATGAACAGCCCCATCACCGCCACCGAGCCGGCAACGCCTGTCGCTCAGCCCGAGAAAAAACCATCGCGCGTCAAACGCCTGATCTTGCTGTTGCTGATCATCGCCACCCTGATGGCCGCCGTGCTGTTCGGCATTCACTGGTGGACCGTTGGCCGCTTTCTCGAATCCACCGACGACGCTTATGTGGGCGGCGATGTGACAGTGATCGGGCCGAAAGTGCCGGGCTACATCACCGAGCTGAAAGTGATCGACAACCAGTTCGTTCACGCCGGCGACTTGCTGGTCAAGATCGACGACCGCGATTACGTCGCTGCGCTAAACAAGGCCCAAGGCGCTGTCGCCGCTGAAGAAGCGTTGCTGGCCAATCTCGACGCCACTGAACAGTTGCAACACGCAGTCATCGGTCAGACCAAGGCGGGGATCGATGCCGCCAACGCCGAAACCGTGCGCTCCCGGGACGATCAGGTGCGCTATCAAGCGTTGTCCAGTCGCGCCGCCGTGTCGATTGAAAGCTTCCAGCGAGCCGACGCCACGTTCAAGACTGCGCGAGCCAACGGTGAAAAGGCCCAGGCCTCGATGCTGGCCGCGCAGCGTCAACTGGATGTGATTTCAACGCAAAAACAACAGGCCCGCGCCGCGTTGATGCAGGCCAAGGCCGAACGCGACATGGCACAGCTCAACGTCGGTTACACCGAACTCCGCGCTCCAGTGGACGGTGTAATCGGCAACCGTCGCGCCCGTGTGGGTGCGTACGCCGCAGCCGGCACGCAACTGCTGTCAGTGGTGCCCGCCAGCGGCTTGTGGGTCGATGCCAACTTCAAGGAAGACCAGCTGGAACATATGCTGCCAGGTCAGCCGGTCAGCGTTCGCGCCGACGTACTGCCGGGCCGCGTATTCCATGGCCACTTGAACAGCCTGGCCCCCGCCACAGGTTCGCAGTTCAGCGTGTTGCCGCCAGAAAACGCCACCGGCAACTTCACCAAGATCGTGCAGCGCGTGCCGGTGCGCGTGTGGCTGGATCACGATGACGGCGTGCTGGGCAATTTGCGTCCGGGCCTGTCGGTGATCGCCGAAGTGGACACCAACGCCAAAGTCCAGGATGACAACACATCTCCCGAGCAGAAAACCCAGCCTGTCGCCGTCGCCGGGAAGACCGCGCCATGAGCGGCACGACTGCAGCGTCGGCGGCGCAACCTGCCAGACCCAAAGGGCACATCGACGCCGCATCGATGCCCACCGCCGCTAAGGTTTTGGCCTTCGCCACCATGTGCGTCGGCATGTTCATCGCCCTGCTCGACATCCAGATCGTTTCCGCGTCACTGCGCGACATCGGCGGCGGGCTATCCGCAGGCCAGGACGAAACCGCGTGGGTTCAGACCAGTTACCTGATCGCTGAGATCGTGGTGATCCCGCTGTCGGGCTGGTTGTCTCGAGTGTTTTCGACGCGCTGGCTGTTCTGCGCCTCGGCGGTGGGTTTCACCATTGCCAGCCTGTTGTGCGGCCTGGCCTGGAACATCCAGAGCATGATCGCCTTCCGTGCGCTGCAAGGTTTTCTCGGCGGCTCGATGATCCCGATGGTGTTCACCTCGGCGTTCATGTTCTTTACCGGCAAACAGCGCGTGATCGCGGCTTCCACCATCGGCGCCATCGCGTCGCTGGCGCCTACTCTGGGCCCGGTGATCGGCGGCTGGATCACCGACGTTTCGTCGTGGCACTGGCTGTTCTACATCAACCTGTTGCCCGGTGCATTTGTCGCCATCGCTGTGCCGATGCTGGTGAACATCGATTCCATGGATCTGAAGCTGCTCAAGGGCGCGGATTACCTGAGCATGCTGTTCATGGCGCTGTTCCTCGGCTGTCTGGAATACACGCTAGAAGAAGGTCCGCGCTGGAACTGGTTCAGTGACCAGACCATTCTGACCACCGCGTGGGTGTCGGGTCTCGCCGGGCTGGCCTTCATCAGCCGCACCTTGTTGGTCAAGAACCCGGTGGTCGACTTGCGCGCCTTGAGCGATCGCAACTTTGCGTTGGGCTGTTTCTTCTCATTCGTCACCGGCATCGGCCTGTTTGGCACGATCTACCTGACGCCGCTGTTCCTGGGCCGAGTGCGCGGTTACAGCGCGCTGGACATTGGCATCGCGATTTTCTCCACCGGGGTGTTTCAACTGGCGGCGATTCCGGTCTACGGCTTTCTGGCCAACCGCGTCGATCTGCGCTGGATCATGATGTTCGGCCTGTCGTTGTTCGCCTTGTCGATGTGGGATTTCTCGCCCATCACCCATGACTGGGGCGGCAAGGAATTGCTGCTGCCCCAGGCCATTCGCGGCTTTGCCCAGCAAATGGCCGTGCCACCGACCGTGACGTTGACCCTCGGCGGGCTGGCCATGTCGCGCCTCAAGCAGGCGTCAGGGCTGTTCAACCTGATGCGCAACCTGGGCGGCGCCATCGGCATCGCGGCCTGCGCCACGATCCTCAACGACCGCACCAACCTGCACTTCACCCGCATGGCTGAGCACCTGAACACCACCAACGAGTCCATGAATGGCTGGATCGATCAGGTCACCGGCAGCTTCATGGGCCTGGGCCAGAACGCGGCCGACGCCACTCACTCGGCGCTGCATCAGCTGTGGCTGCTGACCTACCGCGAAGCGCAGACCCAGACCTACGCCGATGCGTTCCTGGCGATCATGGTCTGCTTCATCGTCGCCACCGCGATGGTGCCGCTGATGCGCAAGGTCGTGCCGCCCGCCGCGCCTTCAGCCGACGCCCATTGAGAACGCCATGAACATCACTCAAACATTGGAGCACCGCACCATGAACAGCCTGGCGTCGCGCTTGCAGCAAACCCGCCGTTTCGCCCTCAGCGCGCTGTTCGTGGCGCTTGCCCCGCTGCTGCCGGGTTGTGCGGTTGGCCCGGATTATCAGCAGCCGGCCAATCCGCTGACCTCCACCTACGACAATCAGTCGCTGCTGCAGCAGCGCGTCGGCGAAACCCCGGCGCCGCCGCTGGATACTTGGTGGACCGGTTTTGCTGATCCCGAATTGACCCGCATTGTGCAGCGCGTACTGGATCAGAACCTGGATCTGGCCAAGTCCATGGCCCGTGTCGAGCAGGCCCGCGCGGTCGCCAGCCAGGCCGGCGCCGAGCGCTTGCCCCAAGGCAGCCTCGATGCGCAAGTGGTGCGCCAGCGCCAATCCACCGAAAGCCCGATGGGCCAGGTCGGCAGCGCGTTCCCCGGCTACAAGCGCAATCAGACCCTGGAAACGGTGGGCGTCGGTGCCAGCTGGGAAACCGATCTGGCGGGCGGCCTGAAACGCGGCGAAGAAGCAGCCATTGCCGAAGCGCAAGCGGCTGAAGCCAGCCATACCGGCGTGCGTATTTCGGTGGCCTCAGAAGCGGCCGATGCGTATTTCCGGGTGCGTGGCGCGCAGCAACGGATCAGCGTGGCCGAAGAACAAGTGAAGACCGAAAGCAACCTGCTGGATCTGGTCAAGGACCGGCTCGGCAGCGGCCTGGCAACCAATCGCGAACAGGCTCAGGCACAGGCGTTGGTACTACAGGCCCGCGCGACCTTGCCGCCGCTGCGCACCGAGCTGTCGACCCAACTCAACCGCCTTGATGTGCTGATGGGCGTGCAGCCCGGTACATACGCCCAAGAACTGACAGCCAGTGCGCAGCAATACAGCGTGCCGACCATTACCGACACCGAAGGCCCTGCCAGCCTGCTGCGTCGTCGCCCGGACGTGATTGCCGCCGAACGCAAACTGGCAGCGTCCAATGCGCGCATCGGTCAGGCGATTTCTGAGTACTACCCGAAGGTTTCGCTGGCTGGGTTATTGGGTTTTGACACCGTACACAGCGGGCAACTGCTGTCGTCGGCCGCGTTCCAGCCACAGGCAATCATCGGCCTGCACTGGCGGCTGTTCGATTTCGGTCGGGTGGATGACGAAGTGGCGCAGGCCAAAGGCGCCAATGCCGAAGCACTTGCGGACTATCGGCAGTCGATGCTGAAGGCCACCGAAGATGTTGAAAACGCCATCGTGACCCTGACGCAGCTTGAGCTGCAGCGCAGCGATGTGGAGCAGGAAGTCGCCGCTCACCAGGTGGCGCGCGACGCGGCTCAGGATGCATACAAGGGCGGCGCGATCAGCCTGATTGAAGTGTTGGACGAAGACCGCTTGCTGCTGACTTCTCGGGATCAGTTGGCGCAATTGCACGCCAACGATGCCCGTGCAGCGGTGTCGACTTTCCGAGCCCTGGGCGGCGGTTGGCCTCAGGCCGCCAAGGAAGATGTAGCGCAGAAGTGATCCTTCTTGCATCGCAGCCTTCGGCAGAAGCGACGTCACCGATCGTATGACGGTCGCATCCCTGTGGGAGGGTGCTTGCTCGCGATCAGGTTTCTGGGCGCAGAAGCAAACTTGTGGGAGCGGCCCCGTCCGCGAAGGGGTCATCACAACCGGTACGTATCTGGCGCCCGACGCTCAGTAGTCGCGGACAGGTCCGCTCCCACAGGTACCGGTTGCCGAAGGCTGCAATGTGGTTGTGCTGACCGCCTTCTGACTGCTAGATCACAAAACGCGTCACCAGTGTGTTCAGGTCAACTGCCAGACGTGACAACTCATGGCTGGCTGCGCTGGTCTGGTTTGCACCCGCAGCTGACTGAGTGGCCAGATCACGAATGTTCACCAGATTGCGATCCACCTCCCGCGAGACCTGCGCCTGTTCTTCCGAGGCGCTGGCGATGACCAGATTGCGCTCGTTGATCTGCGAAATCGCTTCGGTGATCAGCTCCAGCGCATCGCCTGCCGCATTGGCCAGGCCCAGCGTGCTTTGGGTGCGGTCCGTATTCTTGACCATCGACTGCACGGCTTCACCGGTGCGGGTCTGGATGCCGGCGACCATTTGCTCGATCTCCGTCGTCGATTGCGCCGTGCGGTGGGCCAAAGCACGCACCTCATCGGCCACTACCGCGAAACCACGCCCCGCTTCACCCGCACGCGCTGCCTCAATGGCAGCGTTCAACGCCAACAGGTTAGTTTGTTCGGCGATGGAGCGGATGACGTCCAGCACCTTGCCGATGTCCCGGCCCTGCTCGGCCAGGCCCTGAACCAGCCCGGACGTGGCCTGAATTTCGGTGGCCATGGACTGGATTGACTTGACCGTATCCACCACCCGATCACGGCCTTGGCGAGCGGTATCGTTGGATTGTTTCGACGCCTCGGAGGTCGACACCGCGTTGCGCGCCACCTCTTCCACCGCAGCGGTCATTTCGTTGACCGCCGTCGCCGCTTGTTCGATTTCGTCGTTCTGTTGCTGCAAGCCCCGTGAAGATTCCTCGGTGACGGCGCTGAGTTCTTCAGCGGCAGAGGCCAGCTGAGTGGAAGAGCCGGAGATCAACTCGATGGTCTGGCGCAGGTTTTTCTGCATCGCCACCAACGCTTCAAGCAGGCGAGCCGGTTCATCGTTGCCATCGACGGCTATTGGCCGGGTCAGATTGCCTTCAGCGATATCCTGGGCAGCACGCACCGCTCTAGACAGAGGGTTGACGATGCTTTTAGTTAAAAGCCAGGCAAGTAAGACGGTCAGTAATACGGCGAATACTGCGACGCCGATCACGCCGATAATTGCGCTGTCGTATTGCTCTTTTGAAATCACCGACGCATCCGTCCCGGCTTGCTTGTTGATGTTGATCAATTGATTGATTTGCACGCCCATCAAGTCGGTCGCATCTTTCATGCGGGTATTGATCAGACTGCGCATGTCTTCGCTTTTATCTTGCCGCGACAGCTCTAGCACTTGGCTTTGCACTTCAAGAAAGGTTGCCAGCGTGACATCGAACTGTTTGAAAAGATTCGCTTCATCCCCATCCATCGGAGTGGCGGCATAACTTTTTCTGGCGTCCTGGAGTTTGCCGATCAGGTCTGCGATGCGGGTCTCGGTTTCGCGCAGGCTAGCGGGGTCACGATTAACCAGGGTCCGGAACGAGGTGATCCGCAGGCGCAAGGTGTTTTCCAGCATATTCCCCAGATACCCGACGCTGGGCAGCATGTTGGTTTCCATATCGGTGGTGGCCTGGCGTATCACTGCCAGTCGGTTAAGCGAAAAAACCCCCAGCCCCACAACCAGTAAGGCGATGAATGCAAACCCCAGAAACGCGCGTGGCGCGATGTTAATGCTTCTTATCGACATAGATACATTCTCAATGAAATTCGGGTTATTGCTTCCATGCTTCGGCGTCATTGATCAGGCGGTTTATGCGCAGTTCAGCAACGGCAGGCGTCAGGGTCGGTTTCAAACTGCACTAACTTCCTGTCACCTGACTGCTCTATCGGCTGGATATCTAAATACATTCAGGCCGCTGCCTTAAATAATTTAAAACAGACGTTTACCCGACCCGAATTTTGTCTCGAAAACGTTTGCGCGCATCAATTGTTAAATTTCAAATGAAACTTCCAGTCTTTTCACTCATTTTTCACCTGTGCTCGTTATCTTCTGCGGAGTGCTCAGTGAGAAGCTCATCGACAGTGGCCCCGTGCCTTATCTGTATCCGGGCCAGCGATTGCACAATTCGCAAGCCTCGTGGAATAAGAAATATGATCTGCATCAACAAATCGAAAAAATGCTGGCTTTGTAGGAAATTTTTCTCCTGACGGTAAGAAGTCGGTGCTACTTTTACTCACTGAAAGAACTGTCCACCCACCTGCCAATAAGCGCTGTTCGAAGAAACCCACGTCCTGCTCTGGCAATGGCGTTGCAGACGTGTTCGATGATGGGTGGCAGATCTGGTTTTCCTGCCCTGGGTCGTATCAGTTGGTTGAATGAACGAGGGAGGCCACATGAATAAAGTCACGTTCCCCAACGCCTGCCAGCTGATGCGCTGGCATTTCCATCCGGTGGGCTTCGAAGCCAACATGGATGCACCCAGCAGCATGGTGGCACGCCTGTTCGACCGCGCCAGTGGCGAGACAGTGATCGCGATTGCCGGCATTCCGTGCGCCACCGTGATGAACGCCATGGACGTGGAGCGCATCATCGAGGCCATCGAGCTTGAGCTGGAGACGTTCGCCGCCCCGCACATGGTTTTCCTCAATCAGGCGTGATTACACCGACGCAAATTCTGTAGGAGCCAACTTGTTGGCGAGAGGAACGACGCACCGGTAAGGGTGATGCGCCTCGCGAATAAATTCGCTCCTACAGAAATCATTACGCTTGCTGCGGCTCCTGCTCCACCATCGCCCCGCGCTGATCTTCGAAAAACACTTTATCCCCGGCAATTCGCGCCGAAGCTCGCGGCACGTTGGCGTCGTCCTTGCCGTTGGCGTCGATGTACCAATAGCAGTGCCGCACCGCGCGTGTAATCGCGACGTAGGCCAGGCGTAACACTTCGTCTTTCTGCGCGTTGTCGAACGCTTCCAGATCGCCCTCTTTGCCTAAACCGGCCAGCAGATACACCTGATTCTTGTACGGCGATTGCGTCAGATGAAGGCAATCGCCCAGCAAAAATACCGCATCGGCCTGCAGGCCTTTGGAGCTGTGGTAGGTGAGTTGCTTGAAACGCCGCGAAGCCACGGGCAGCCCGTAATCGGCGTTGACCAGCGTCTGCAACGCGTCGGGCAACTTCGCCTTGTCGCTGCCCTTGCGGTATAGCAACAACACTGAATCACCGTCGTTGTAATGCTCGATCAATTTTGCGACCAACTGGTCATCATCGCGGTCCAGCACCTGCACTGGCAGCAGTTCCTGCTCTGCCCCGCTCGCCCTCGCCTTTTTGCCAGAGATTGCCGGGGCCGCGCGCACGATGTGTTCGGCGGCGTCGATGATGTGCTGGTGGCTACGGAAATTCTCGCTGAGCATGACCTTGGTGGTCGATGGCGAAGAGAACTCCTTGGCAAACTCCATGAAGTACTTGGGCGAGCTGCCGCGCCAGCCGTAAATCGACTGCCAGTCATCTCCCACGCACAGCAGTGAAGATCGCTGCGCACCGCGGCCGACGTGCATCGCCGGGCCACGGCTGCGGATCTCCCGCAGGCTGGCGCGAATCCACGACACGATCTGCGGCGAGACGTCCTGAAACTCATCGATCATTAAATGCGCCAACGGCCGCAAGCCTTCGTCGCTGACCAGCTTGAGGTTTTCCGGCGAGTGTTCGCCGAACAGCGAGAACATGCGGTTGTAGGTCATCACCGGCGGTGACTGGCCCAACAGATGGTCTTCAAAGGCTTTCCAGAACAGGCTCAGGGCTTCAAAGAAGAAGCGATCCGGGTCCTGCTCCGAGAAGCTCATCTGCGAAACCGCCTGCGGCACATCCAGACCCAGGTTTTCGATGAAGCTGGCGGCGGCGACAAAACAATCGAGCAGCGGCGCCGCGCTTAGTTCGCCCTTGACCTTGTAATCGAAACCCGGCCCCGCCACAGCAGCGCCTGACAATGACTGCAGAAAGCCCTTGGACGCCTGATAGTTTTCGATCCAGATCAGTGGCTTGCGACAGAAAGCCTGAAACAGGGTGCGCTTGATCACCCACTCGGCCCAGACCGGCAGCTTGGCGTCCGGACGGCGCAGATGCTGGTCTTCACTGGGATCGAAACCCAATACGATCCAGGCATCCAGTTCCGCAGAGTAGCCGTGAACATGAAAAGCCAGCCCGCTGATTTCCACCACCTGGCGCATGGGTTCGACACCCTTGATCGGCCAGGCTCCGGCGCGAATCCAAAGGTCCTCGACCACGTCGCACAGCTCTTCATCGCGTTTGGAGGATAGACCCATGACGGTGATGCGCTTTTGCACATCGGGGTGATCGCGGTCCAGCTCCTTGAGTTGCAGGGCGTGGCGGTACAGCGGCGCAATGACTTCACGAAAGCGCTCGTTGGCCGCATACAGATCGCGATAGCACAGGTTCATATGCTGACGCTGGGCGTCGTTGATGCGCAGGTCGAACGGGTTGCTGTCGGCGCCGTCTTCCAGCAGGTTCCCGGACTGATTACTGAGGTTTTCGAACGCTTGCAACTGCTCGAAACCTGGCAGGCTGCGCACCAGTGGCAGGATGCGCGAGTGGAAGGTTCGGACCACATCCCGCGCTTCGCGCAGGCTGAGGTTGTGCCCCCACAGCTCCATGACTTCGATCAGCTTGTTGATGAAATCCTTGCGCGACTCACGAGTGAAGGTCACCACCGTCATCGAGTTCAGCTCGAAACCCAGGTAGTGGTGAAGCAACAGCACGCGCAACACCAGGGAAGTGGATTTGCCCGCACCGGCACCAGCAATCACGTAGGTTGACGGCGTGTCGCTGAAGATCATTTTCCACTGCGCGGCGGTCGGTTGGGAATGAGCGGGCAGGTTCAGTGCGATGTCGGCTTTGATGCGCTTCTTCAGTTCGGTGGTCAGCGGCAGGCGCCAGTCATCGAACAGATGATCGTCAGTTTTCGGGCCGCGATGATCCTGAGGGCGCGTGTCACGGATCACCAACACCTGACGGCCTTGTTCGATGCCATCGAGATGGCCTTCGGCGTAGCCCTCGTTCATGCCTTCCATGTGGCCGTTGAGGTAGCCGTCGGCGTGGCCTTGATGCCACGACGGCACGTGCTGCGCCTGCAACCGCGACAAGCTTCGGCCATGCAGGCGCGCCAACAGACGTTTGAAAAACGGCAGGCGTTCAGGGGTGGAGAGTTCGGGGGGCAATTCGTGGATGGGCTCGGCAGAAAGATCGTGCGGCACGCGGGCTCCAGATATCAGCGGGTGAACTTAATAGGCGACTATGGTCCGCTGATTCGGGCCCAAGCTCCAGCGAAATGCTTGCTGGTCATGGGGTTAGCCGATCAAGTGCAGGTAATTCGGTAAGTCGCTTCGCTGCCAGTTGGAGCGATGCCCTGTTGGAGCCGAGCTTGCTCGCGAAGCTGAGACTCAGGTTTTACCTGACACTGCGCGAAGCTGAGACTTAGTTTTCGCCTGACACTGCGCGTCGTCAGCTTCGCGGGCAAGCCTCGCTCCAACACGAAATCATCTAATAAACTGATTGGAATTAAGCAAAAGTTACGCTTTTTATCGATATTAATTTGATAGATCATTCTCCCATCGACATCAAGTCATCACTCAGCGGCGCGGGTTTACAGCCCGGCCCTGCTCTGGAGGTAACGATCATGCTGCAACTGAGACCCTTCAACACCCTGGGCGGCGCAAATCACGGCTGGCTGAACGCCCATCACCACTTTTCGTTCGCCGAGTACTACGACCCAAAGCGCATGAACTGGGGCCAACTGCGGGTCTGGAACGACGACGTGATTCAAGCCGGTACGGGCTTCCCGCGCCATCCTCATCGGGACATGGAAATCATCACTTACGTGCGTGAAGGTGCAATCACCCATGAAGACAGCCTGGGCAACCGTGGCCGTACCGAAGCGGGTGACGTGCAAGTGATGAGCGCTGGCACCGGCGTAGCCCACAGTGAATACAACCTGGAGTCCAAGGAAACCCGCATCTTCCAGATCTGGGTCATGCCGGACGAAGTGGGCCTGCCGCCTTCCTGGGGCGCCAAACCGTTCCCGAAAGGCAATCGCGAAGGCTTCGTGACACTGGCCAGCGGCAAGGCTGACGATGACATCGACCTGCGGATTCGCGCCAACGCTCGACTGGTTGCCGCCAACCTCAAAGCCGGTGAAACAGCCGAGTACGTGCTGCAGGCAGGTCGCCGGGCGTATCTGGTGCCGGCCACCGGGATCATCGAAGTCAACGGCCTGCGTGCAGAAGCACGAGACGGGATCGCGGTAGAAGATGAACGCACATTGCGAGTGACCGCCATCGAAGACAGCGAGATCGTTTTGATGGATGTGGCCTGATGTAACCCAGCTGCAAATAAAAACCCCGCCTGCGTGAAGCAAGCGGGGTTTTCCATTTCTGTAGGAGCCAACTTGTTGGCGAGACGGCCACTAGGTATTACAGGATTGCCGCCTCGCGAATAAATTCGCTCCTACAGGGGGTTGCATCGTGTCAGCGTGGTGCGATTGCCGTGTCTACCAACACCTGCGCCTCTTGGACCAAACGCTTGAGGTGGTCTTCGCCAATGAAGCTTTCGGCGTAAATCTTGTAGATGTCCTCGGTGCCCGATGGACGCGCGGCGAACCAGCCGTTTTCGGTCGAGACTTTCAACCCGCCAATGGCCTGATCATTGCCCGGCGCCTTGCTGAGAATGCTCAGGATCGCTTCGCCCGCCAATTCAGTGGATTTCACCTGCTCCGGCGACAGCTTGCCCAAAAGCGCTTTTTGCTCTGGATTCGCTTTGGCCTCGACACGGGTGGAATACGGCTTGCCGAGCTCTTCGGTCAGCGCCTCATAAATTTCGCTCGGATCACGCCCTTTGCGCGCGCGGATTTCAGCGGCCAGCAAGGCCGGGATCAGACCATCCTTGTCGGTGGTCCAGACCGTACCGTCGCGACGCAGGAACGACGCACCCGCGCTTTCTTCCCCACCGAAACCCAGCGTGCCTTCGAACAGCCCTTGGGCGAAATACTTGAAGCCCACCGGCACTTCATACAGCTGACGACCCAGACGCTGAGTCACCCGATCAATCATGCCGCTGCTGACCACGGTCTTGCCGACGGCGGCATCAGCGCGCCAGTCAGGGCGGTTCTGGAACAGGTAATCGATCGACACCGCCAGATAATTGTTCGGCGCCAGCAGTCCACCGGTCGGGGTGACGATGCCGTGACGGTCGTGATCCGGGTCGCAGGCGAACGCAACCTGAAAACGGTCCTTGAGGCCGATCAGCCCCTGCATGGCGAAGTTGGACGACGGGTCCATGCGAATCTTGCCGTCCCAGTCCACGCTCATGAAGCGGAAGGTCGGATCGACGAACTTGTTCACCACTTCAAGGTTGAGGCCGTAATGCTCGCCAATCGCTGACCAGTAGCGCACGCCAGCGCCGCCCAACGGGTCAACGCCCAGGCGCAGGTTAGCGCCGCGAATGGCATCCATGTCGATGACGTTTTTAAGGTCAGCTACGTAGGTGTTCAGGTAGTCGTGGCGATGGGTGGTGTCGGCGCGCTGCGCCTTTTCGAAACTGACGCGGGTCACGCCCCGCACTTTCTCAGCCAGCAGTTCGTTGGCCTTTGATTCGATCCACTTGGTGACGTCGGAGTCTGCCGGGCCGCCGTTGGGTGGGTTGTACTTGAAGCCGCCACTTTCCGGCGGGTTGTGCGACGGCGTGATGACGATCCCGTCCGCCAGCCCGGACGTGCGGCCCTTGTTGTAGCAGATGATGGCGTGGGACACCGCAGGCGTGGGGGTGAACTCGTCGTCCTGGGAAATCATCACCTGCACGCCATTGGCCGCCAGCACTTCAAGCGCTGTGGCGCTGGCCGGTGTCGAGAGAGCGTGAGTGTCGGCACCGAGAAACAGCGGGCCGTCGATGCCCTTGGACTGGCGATACAGACAGATCGCCTGACTGATCGCCAAGACGTGCCACTCGTTAAAGCTGAGTTCGAAGGAGCTGCCACGGTGGCCGGAAGTACCGAACGCCACACGCTGGGTCGCGACCGAAGCATCCGGTTGGCCGGTGTAGTAGGCCGTAACCAGACGAGGAATATCGACCAGCAATTCTGCAGGCGCCAGTTTGCCTGCGAATGGACTGATACTCATGCGAAACCTCCATGGAGGAAAAAGGAAAAATCACTCGGCGCTGATGGAAAGCACCTACAGAATATATCGGAAAAGGCCTACGGGACGGCAATTTACTGGCAGTTGGACCACCCCACTCGCGTATCGATCCGTAAACCGTTGAACCGTCATGAGACAAAGGCTTGGGGACGTCGATCAGAGCGCCCACCAGGTCGGCAGCAACTGTTGCACCTTGCGCTCGGCAAATCGGTCATCGATCAGCATCACCACGCCTTGATCCGTTTGCCCGCGTATTACCCTGCCCGCCGCCTGCACCACTTTCTGCATGCCGGGGTACAGATAGGTGTAGTCGTAGCCGTTGCCGAACAGCTGATTCATGCGCTGTTTCAGTTGCTCGTTGATTGGGTTGATCTGCGCCAGCCCCAGGGTCGCGATAAACGCGCCGATCAAACGCGCACCCGGCAGGTCGATGCCCTCACCGAACGCGCCGCCGAGTACCGCAAAGCCAATGCCCTGGCTGCTCTGGGTGAAACGGTCGAGAAACCCCTGGCGATCGGCTTCGGCCATGCCTCGCGATTGCTGCCAGATGGGTAAATCCGGATGACTGCGCTGCATCAGTTCGGCCACTTGCTGCAAGTAATCGAAGCTGCTGAAGAACGCCAGATAGTTGCCCGGCCGTGCGGCAAACTGTTCGGCCATCAGCTCGACAATCGGCGCCAGCGATGCCTGACGATGGATGAAACGCGTGGAAATCCGGCTGACGATGTGCACATCCAACTGCGCACGGGTAAACGGCGATTCAACGTCGACCCAGGCAGTGTTGTCCGGCAGCCCAAGCAAATCGGTGTAATAGCGCCGGGGATTGAGGGTTGCCGAAAACATCACGGTGCTGCGCGCTGCGGTCAGGCGTGGACGCACAAAACCGGCGGGCACCACGTTGCGCAGGCAAAGCCGGGACAGCGCCGGCTTGCTGCCGAACTCGCGCTTGCTGATGTCGAAAATGAAGTGCTCGTCGAACACCTCAGCGATCTTGCCGAACTGAATCGCCTCGAAATAGAAGCCCTGCAACTCGCCGTTGGCAGTGTGCGGGTGCTCGTTGAAATAGTCGCCGAATAACGTCACGCATTGGCTGAGGGCCAACAGAAATCTGGCTGGCAGACCGGGATAGGCCTGATACGGCGCGACCTGTTCCTTGTGCAGCGCGTTCCATTCGCGGCTGAGCCGTTGCAGCGGTTTTTTCAGCGGCTCGGGCGCGTGTTGGCGCACGGTATTGAGGCTGTGCTGATCCAGGGTCGCGCTGTACATCGAGCGCGTGCGCTCAACCATGTTGTGCGCCTCGTCCACCAGCACCGCAACGCGCCACTGGTTGAACTGGCTCAGGCCGAACAACAAGGCACTCAGATCGAAGTAGTAGTTGTAATCGCCAATGACCACGTCCACCCAGCGCGCCAGCTCCTGGCTCAGGTAATACGGACACACCTGATGCCGCAACGCGACCTCGCGCAAACCGGCCTGATCCAGCCACGGACTGACCAGTGCCTCACTGCGCGCAGCGGGCAGCCGATCATAGAAGCCCTTGGCCAACGGGCATGAATCGCCGTTGCAGGCTTTGTCCAGATGCTCGCAAGCCTTGTCCCGCGCGACCAATTCCAGCACGCGCAAGGTCAACTGCGGCGCGCTTTTGCCGATCACGCTCAGGGCGTCCAGCGCCAGTTTGCGGCCCGGCGTCTTGGCGGTGAGAAAGAACACTTTATCGAGTTTCTGCGTCGGCGCCGCTTTGAGCATCGGGAACACAGTGCCGATGGTTTTGCCAATCCCGGTCGGCGCCTGAGCCATCAGGCATCGCCCGGTGCTGACCGCCTTGAACACCGTTTCCGCCAGCGTACGCTGCCCGGTGCGGAAACCGGCGTGGGGGAATTTCAGGCTTTTAAGCACGTGGTCGCGGTCATCACGGTGGGCCATTTCCTGTTGCGCCCACTTGAGAAAGACCGCGCATTGCTGCTCGAAAAAGCCCTGTAGCTCCGCTGCGCTGAAGCGCTCGCGGACCAGCGTTTCCTGCTCGTTGATGATGTTGAAATACACCAGCGCCACATTCACTTCGGCCAGCCCACGTTGCTGACAGATCAGCCAGCCATAGATTTTCGCCTGTGCCCAATGCAGCTGCCGATGGTTGGCTGGCATCTTCGCGAGGTCGCCACGATAGGTTTTCACTTCTTCGAGCTGATTGAGCGTGGCGTCGTAGCCGTCCGCCCTGCCCCGCACGGTCAACGCGTGATACTCCCCAGACAGCGGCACTTCGGCCTGATAGTCCGGCCCGCGCCTGGCGGCAACGGTTCGATGCCCGGCAATGCCTTCCTGGGCAGTGGGCGACGGCGTGAAGCGCAGGTCGAGATCGCCGACCTTGGCCGTGAACTCGCACAACGCCCGCACCGCGACCACATAGGTTCTGGGAAGCTCAGCCGACGCGTGAGCCTGCGCCACAGGACTTGCGTCTGCGACGGGGGGCTCTTCTTCTATGGGGACGATGGGAATCACGAAACGAATGGGCCGCAAGCTGTAGGTACTGGACGGACGTACAGATAACAGCTGCACGCCCCTTCCTGCAAACAAAACAGGATCAGCGGCCCTCGGTCAGGCCTGCGGCAGACGCTCGCGCACCAACGCATTCTTGATAATGACCAGCATCGACTCGATGTCCTGCGTCCAGTCCGCCGTGCCACTGATGCGCAGATGCTGCTGATGCAAACCGCGTACGCTGAACAGCTCACCCGGCGCGATCACAATCCGCTGCTCCAGCAAGCGCTCGAACACCCGCGCCATGTCCACCCGCTGTACGCTTTGCAGCCAGATCGTTGCGCCGCCCTGTGGCTTCTTGAACCGCACCTCTTCACCCAGGAAAAGCTCGACCTTGGCACTCAAGGTGTCCATTCGAAGCGCAAGCGCGCTGCGCAGCAGCTGCAAATGGCTGTCGAACTGCCCGCTGCTGCACAGCCGCGCGATGGCCTTCTGGCGAATCAACGGCAGACGGAAAGAGCGCAGGAGGAACTGCTGATGCCACATATCTCGTGAATGCCGGCTGAGCAAATACCCGAATGGCGCTTCCAGGCCCATCAGACGATCGAAGGTCCCGATGATCAGTAGCCGCTGCGGGTCAATCAGATCACGCAATCGTCCCTCCCCCGGCTCAAAACACAGCTCGCTGTGGCTGTCGTTTTCCAGCACCCAGACGCCCTGTCGATTGAGTATCTCGGCCAGGGCCTGACGGTGGGCGAACGGCTGGACCTGGCCGAGCACCGGGTCCAGTTGAGACGAAAAAATGGCCAGCTCGATCTCCTCCCGTTGCAGCACCTCCTGCAACCTGTCCGGATCAATCTGGCCTGCTTCGTTGGCAGTGATCTCGACGACCTTGATGTTGAACGACTGCAACGTGCGCAAAATGCTGAAGCCGCAGGGCGATTCCACCAGCACGGCGCGGCCAGCCAACTGCAAGCCTTGAATCACGGTTTTCAGAATGCCGGTCTTGTCCGGCCCCACGAAAACGTTGTCCGGATGCCAGCAATGCTCGGTCGAGGAGGTGTAGCGCGCGGCCAGCGCGGCCCGCAGTTCCAGGTCGCCAAACGGCTGAAAACGTGGGTCCGGCTGGCAAGGATATTGGCGCATTAGCTCGCGTTCCAGGCTGAGCAGTGGCCCATCGAGGGACTGCAGCAACGTCGGCTCATCGGCGCCAAAGACGAACATGTCGGGACGCCGCGCACTGGCGTGGTAGCGGCTCAGCAGGTCCTTGCCCTCGCACACCGCATCGTGGCAGGGGTTGGGCAAAGCGTAATAGCCCGACTTTGGCACTGAACAGATCCGGCCTTCCTTTTCAAGTAATGAATAGGCGTTTTGCACGGTCGAGATCGACACCCGCAGGCGTCGGGCCAACAGCCTCAACGATGGCAGGCGTACCGCCACACTGCCTTGAATTTCATTGATCAGTCGCAGCAGGTAGCGGTACACGGCCTGGTAGGCAAAATCGGTCTTGTTGTTATTCATGCAGGTCTACCCCTTGATGCGCGCGGCGCAAGGTCCATCGGAGAACATAAGTGGCGATGCCGCGCGATGAATCGGCGGCAACCGGGCATGTTCAGCGTCCGCAAGTGGCTTTGCTGACGCACTGCCCGGCCTCGGCATCCAGCGACAGGTTCGCGGGCAAGTGCGGATCATCGCCCCCCTGCGCCGAGAGGATCGAGAACTGGTTGCTGAGGACATCACGCTGCCTGGCATACAGGTTCTGCAGGCCCTTGAGGCTCAAACCGCTGATTTCGACCAGCCATTGCACCACCTGCTCAGGGGCAACCCCTCCGGAGAGCGCCTTATGCAGATCAGCCAGCGCCACCAGCATGCCGGGGTGGCAGCGACGCAGAAATGCCTCAAGCCCGGCCCCCGCATCGACAAAAGGCGCGAACAGCAGACACACCAACTGGGCCTCGCTCAAACCATAGGCGTCTTGCGCAAAATGCGTCGCCAATGCCCGGCGCGCTTCCAGTTTTTCCTCATCGTCGTAAGCTGCTATCGCCTGATCAATCAAGCGGCGCGGCATTCGCTTGCGGCGCATCAGCGTCTTGGCAAGCGCCAGGTATTCGCTGATGCCATGGGCATATTCGCGCTCCTCCAGAAATTGGGCCCTGAGGCCGCGCATGTGGGCCATCAGCAGCGGATTGGCGCATTCGGCCTCACTGAAGCTGAACGCCAGGTCGTCGTACCTGAAGCCCAAAAATTCCGTCAGCATGGCCCAGTGATCTTCTACCCGGCAGTCGATCAGGTCGGTGACTGACAGCACGGCAGGCACGATAGCCTTTTGCGGATAACCCAGCGGACGGGCCATGAAACTGGCGGTTTGCAGATCCTCGCCGTATAGCTGGCGGTAATAGGCGCGACTGATGTTGTCACTGGTTTTCAGCCTGCTGCTGAACGTTTGTTGTTTCCAGTCAACGTCGGGCTGACCGGTGCGCAAAGCAAAGTGCGTGATCCAGTTGGCGTAGTGCGTCTGCTCCTTGAGCGACTCGCCATTGAGCACTGCGTCCACGCCATCGTTCCAGCATGCTGCGCGACCCAGGAATTCGGCCATGCCCAGGTAACAACTGTTGCAGAACGTCATCTGCCCATCGCCAGCGGTCAAGTGGCCGCTGAGCAGCATGTCGGAACGGTTCTGATCTCGGCCCACTTGCGAGAACGGTAAGTCGCGCTCGAAGAGCTGAACGTATTGGTGATCGACCACCAGCAGCTCTACGCGCGGGTCATCGTGCAGAAACAGCGCCGAGTAGCAGCGATGAATGTTGTCCATTACCGCCGGGGTCATCCCGGCATGACGCATGTTAGCGATTCTCAGATTGAAAGACTGGGGTGAACGACACGCAATGCTCAACTGAGCGGCGCGCAGAAACGCCAGAGTGTAGGCGCTGTCGTTACCACCCCCAAAAGGCACCAGCACTTTGAAACTGCCGATCTGCTCAATACCGCCGGCAGCCACGATCAATCGCTGAATCAACAATTGAAGAGCCGTTCGTTCCGCTCGGTCAAAGTAGCTCAGCAAGCGTTGCAAGACTTGCTGGTAGACGTAATTCATTGCCTGATCATGAATGTAACTCATAGCTAGATACCTGGAGTGCAATTAACAACGACGGCATCCACGCGGCAGATTGCCCATGACAATCTTTGGCGTTGACAGACTTAGCAAACCGCGCAATCGCGGCTATCGCGGGGAAGTTCTAAATAAACGACTGGGACATTTAAAATCGTAAACCGGCGACCCCGCTGGGGCCTCGACAAATGAGTGCGGCCCCGGAGGACCTGCAGCGCAGGCCCAGAAGACACGACTCCGGACACTTGCGTGAGGTGTCGGGGCCAAATTGAGAGGACCCGGCGACATACTAAATTTACAGGTAGCGCTGGCGAATACCGCTGCATGGGGAGCATGACTCATTCCTTGAGTATTGATCACCGAACTATTATCGGGTGCTGCGAAACAAATACAAGGTGCAGAAAGCCGACATAATACCGCTCAGTTTTCGCGATAAATGAAGCGCCTATAAACATTCATGTTTAATCAGAACGCGCTAACACATTCAGGCACGTCGTAATAATAGGCGGGCCACCCGTTTAAACATCCAGCACTTTAAACATAAAGAACTTTAAACATCAGAACTTTCAGGCGCCCAAACAAAAAGCCTTCCTGTGTTTGCGGGAAGGCTTTGAGGGATGATGGCTGATGAGTGACACGTCAGCGCCGAAGGTCTGGCGCTGGAGTACTCATCTTCGATGCATGGGCACAGGCATCGATTCACTCATGATCAATGGGCGCGATGAACTGCGCTCAGGCAGGCTCAACCTCGAGCACTGCACGGCCGCCGACAGGGCAACCATCCATGTAACGGTGCGCTTGAACGACATCTGCGAAGGGGAAAACCCGCGTGATCTGCGGCACAAGTACCCGGTCTGCAGTCATCTGGTTGATGTCGCGCAACGCACGTTTCAACGCTTCTTCATCCTGGCAAATACCCAATTCAGGCTTGCCGGTGAAGTTGCCTACGCAGTGAACGAAAAACTGAATGTTCTTCTGGAACGCGGCACATGCCGGGAAAGGCGTCTGGTTACCACCTTGCAGGCCGTACAACACCAGACTGCCGCGAGGCGCCAGCACGTCACCCAAAATCGACATCTGAGGACCGCCCAGACCGTCGAACACCACATCAACGCCACGGTTGTCCGTGTATTTGTTGATCGCCATCAACAAGTCCTGGTCTTCGGTGACCACGACCTTATCAGCGCCCAAGGACATCAAATACTCACGGGAGCTTTCGGTCTTGGTGGCTGCAATGACTTTCACGCCAAGCGCCTTGCCCAACTGCAGAAACGCAGGGCCGACACAATGACTGGCATCAGTGACGAGTGCTGTCTGGCCGGGTTTGACACGTGCCAGGTCGACGTACGCAAAGTAGGCCACCAGCAGAGGCGTGTAGTGAACACTGGCCTCGATGGGCGTCAACACGTCCGGATAGCGAGTAACCGATGTGCGTGGCAGCACAATCAGCTCACCATAGACGGGGTGGGTGTTGGGATCAGCGGAAGGGAAACTGGCAACTTTGTCGCCGATTTGCAAATCGTGCACGCCATCGCCCAATGCGGTAACGATACCTGCCATTTCAGAACCGAGGCCGGCGGGTAAACGCGCCTGAGAAGAAGCCAGGTTCTGGCGCCACAGTACGTCGTACCAGGAGACACCGATGGCCTGAACGCGCACCTGGACTTCGCCAGCTGCCGGCGTCGCAGCGGAGTGCTCTTCTACTTTGAGCACCTCGGCCGGGCCAAATTGATGAAAACGGATCGTGCGGGACATTTCGAACCTCGCCTTATGGACCTTGATGCCATGAACTCTATCCGGGCTCTGCCGGTAACACTATCAGTGGCTATTAATAGTCGACATGCCTGTCATCGATTCTGTTGCTGATTGTCAGGTGATCGTTAGATAACCATCGAATGCTCAGGTACTCAAGCGGGCCATTGTTGGCATCCGCGCAGCACATTGCAAGCCAGTGCCGACTTTCCGGACCAATGCACGGCGCAATTGGCGCGAAACCTGCTGCATCGCGCATTCATCATTGCCCGAAATAGGCAGATATTCATTGGGCCTGAGTGAGCGGATAAGGTTTCATCGACTTAATATGCGCGGAGGATGCAAAACGGATTTGTATACCTTCATATGATTTTATCGATGCAGCGAACCGGTGTTTACTCGTACTATTAATAACTGAGTTCATGTACCGGCGCCGATACACAGGCGTAAACGGATCACTGCATCGCCCAACGGCCCGAGACCCACCGTAATGAATCGTAACGACCTGCGTCGCGTCGACCTCAACTTGCTCATCGTCTTTGAAACACTCATGCATGAACGCAGCGTGACTCGCGCAGCGGAAAAACTGTTCCTCGGCCAACCGGCCATCAGCGCTGCACTCTCGCGCTTGCGTGGGCTGTTCGATGATCCGTTGTTCGTGCGCACCGGGCGCAGCATGGAACCGACCGCGCGCGCCATCGAGATTTTCGGCCTGCTGTCCCCTGCCCTTGATTCGATTTCCACCGCCGTCAGCCGCGCTGCCGATTTCGACCCGGCTACCAGCACTGCTGTGTTCCGTATCGGTCTTTCAGACGATGCGGAGTTTGCGCTCCTTCCGTCACTGCTCAAGCGTCTGCGCTCCGAAGCTCCGGGCATCGTGCTGGTGGTGCGTCGCGCCAATTACATTCTGATGCCCGCGCTGCTGTCCTCCGGCGAAATCTCCATCGGCGTCAGCTACACCAGTGACCTGCCCGCCAACGCCAAGCGCAAGGTCCTGCGCCGCAGCAGGCCGATGCTGTTGCGCGCCGACACCATGCCGGGTGCGATGACACTGGATGATTTCTGCGAACGCCCGCACGCACTGGTTTCATTCGCCGGGGACCTGGGCGGCTTCATAGACGAATACCTGGAAAAACTCGGGCGCAAGCGCCACGTCGTGCTGGCAGTCCCGCAGTTCAATGGTCTGGCGACCCTGCTGGCTGGCACCGACATCATTGCGACAGTGCCCGACTATGCTGCAGCGGTGCTGACCGCCGCCGGTGGCGTTCGCTCTGAAGAAGTCCCCGTCGAGTCGCGCACCTTCGAGCTGCACATGGCTTGGCGTGGTTCGCAGGATAACGACCCGGGTGAGCGCTGGTTGCGTTCGCGGATTCAGATGTTTTTCGGGGATCCGGACAGTCTTTAAAGCTCAGCGCAGCAGATCGATCACGAAAGCGCAGATGCCGCTCCTCAAGCGCTCTTCAGAAAGATGGCTGATGTGTCGCAGACGGGGGTTAATTCCAATATTTTGGGTCTTACATCCGCAAACTCGGATTCGACCCATTTAAAGGATTTACAGCGACCGGCAGCCGAGGCCAGTTTACCGCCGCCCTTCTCATATAATCGCCTTCGGTGGATCTTCAACCAGCACGCTATAAACAAATGGAACGTCGCCAACACCTGAGTGTCTGTACCTGCATTCAGGTCTACCCGACCTTCAGGCCCCGCACCGCCTTACCCCGAGCGGATGTAACCGGAAATATCATTAAGACTGATAGTTACCTTCGGTTTATTCGATTCGTGCAATACCAGACCTCAGAACAGACTCCGCCCATCTCAACAAATGTCGGCGGATTTTCCCATGGTTCAGTCACTCACTCCTTTTCGCTATCCCCTTGCCGCTTTGGCCCTGGTCGTGATCAGTGCTTGCGGAAAAACACCGGAAGCCACGGTAGCGCCAGCAGCTGCAAAAGTCAGCGTGGCCAAGGTTCTGGAGCAGCCGATCAACGAGTGGGATGAAGTCACTGCCCGCCTCGAAGCACCGGAAACTGTCCAGGTACGCCCACGGGTTTCGGGGCAGATCGACTCGGTGGCCTTCACCGATGGCGAATTGGTAAAAAAAGGCGATCTGTTGTTCCAGATCGACCCGCGCCCGTTCCAGGCCGAAGTTGACCGCCTGCAAGCGCAACTGCAACAAGCCAGGGCCACGGCATCCAACAACGCCAATGAAGCGCAACGCGGCGAGCGTCTGCGCAGCAACAATGCGATCTCTGCCGAACTGGCCGACTCGCGCAACACCACCGCCCAGGAATCCAAAGCCGCCGTCGCCGCCATTCAGGCGCAACTGGATCTGGCCAAACTCAACCTCAGCTTCACCCGCGTGACCGCGCCAATCACCGGCCGCGTCAGCCGCGCGGAAATCACCGCTGGCAACATCGTCACCGCCGACACATCACCGCTGACCAGCCTGGTATCCACTGACAAGGTGTACGCCTACTTCGACGCCGACGAGCGCGTGTTCCTCAAGTACAACCAGCTGGCCCGCGACGGCAAGCGCGGCGCAACTACCCCGGTGTACATGGGCCTGTCCAACGAAAGCGACAACCCGCACCTGGGCCAGATGAACTTCGTTGATAACCAGGTCAATCCGAAGACCGGCACCATCCGTGGACGCGCGATCTTCGACAACAGCAAGGGCGAATACACCCCCGGCCTGTATGCACGCCTGAAACTGGTCGGCAGCGGCACCTACTCAGCCATGCTGATCAAGGACGAAGCGGTAGGCACCGATCTGGGCAAGAAATTCGTGCTGGTGGTCGACAAGGACAACAAGGCGATTTACCGCACCGTTGACCTGGGTCCAAAACTCGAAGGCCTGCGGATTGTGCGCAGCGGCCTGGCCAAGGACGACCGCATCGTCGTCAACGGCTTGCAACGTGTGCGTCCCGGTTCGCCGATCGATCCGCAGGACACGCCGATGGCCAGCGATCAGACCCTCGCCGCCCTGCAGCAACAACGTCAAGCATTCGAAGCCAGCAACCAGCCCAAGGCACAGTCCAAAGCAGACGCCAAGGTCGCTGTTGCCACGCCACGCGGTTAAGGGACAACTCCAATGAATTTTTCCAAGTTCTTTATCACGCGACCGATCTTCGCAGCGGTGCTCTCGCTGCTGATCCTGATCGCCGGCGCGATCTCGCTGTTTTCGCTGCCCATCAGTGAATACCCGGAAGTCGTGCCGCCAACCGTGGTCGTGCGCGCCAACTTCCCCGGCGCCAACCCGAAAGTGATCGGCGAAACCGTGGCCGCGCCACTGGAACAAGCCATCACCGGCGTCGAGAACATGCTCTACATGTCCTCGCAGGCCACGGCCGATGGCAAGCTGACACTGACTATCACCTTTGCGCTGGGCACCGATCTGGATAACGCCCAGGTCCAGGTGCAGAACCGCGTGACGCGCACCGAGCCCAAGCTTCCCGAGGAAGTGACGCGCATCGGTATCACCGTCGACAAAGCGTCGCCGGATCTGACGATGGTGGTCCACCTGACCTCGCCGGACAAACGCTACGACATGCTTTACCTGTCCAACTACGCGGTGCTCAACATCAAGGATGAGCTGGCGCGTCTGGGCGGTGTGGGTGATGTGCAGCTGTTCGGCATGGGCGACTACTCGTTGCGTGTCTGGCTGGATCCGAACAAGACCGCGTCGCGCAACCTGACCGCCACCGACGTGGTCAACGCCATCCGCGAGCAGAACCGTCAGGTCGCCGCTGGCCAGTTGGGCGCCCCGCCCTCGCCTTCGGCTACCAGCTTCCAGATGTCGATCAACACCCAGGGCCGTCTGGTCAATGAGGAAGAGTTCGAGAACATCGTCGTCCGCTCAGGCGCCGATGGTGAGATCACTCGCGTCAAAGACATCGCTCGCGTCGAGCTGGGTTCCAACCAATACGCTTTGCGTTCGCTGCTGAACAATCAGCCAGCGGTCGCGATTCCGATCTTCCAGCGCCCTGGCTCCAACGCCATCGAGATCTCCAACGAAGTGCGCGCAGAAATGGAGCTGCTCAAGAAGAGCTTCCCCGAAGGCATGGATTACAGCATCGTTTATGACCCGACGATCTTCGTTCGCGGCTCTATCGAAGCGGTGGTTCACACTCTGTTCGAAGCACTGATCCTCGTAGTGCTGGTGGTAATCCTGTTCCTGCAAACCTGGCGCGCTTCGATCATCCCGCTGGCCGCTGTGCCTGTGTCGCTGATCGGTACGTTTGCCGTCATGCACCTGTTTGGCTTCTCGCTCAACGCCCTGTCGCTGTTCGGGCTGGTGTTGGCGATCGGTATCGTGGTCGATGACGCCATCGTGGTGGTGGAGAACGTCGAGCGAAATATCGAGCTCGGACACGAACCGATGGAGGCGACGCAAATCGCCATGCGGGAAGTGACGGGGCCGATCATTGCGACAGCGCTGGTGCTGTGTGCGGTGTTCGTACCGGCCGCGTTCATTTCAGGTCTCACCGGGCAGTTCTATAAACAGTTCGCGTTGACCATCGCCATCTCGACCGTGATTTCGGCGTTCAACTCCCTGACCCTGTCGCCAGCGCTGGCCGCTGTGCTGTTGCGCAGTCACGATGCACCGAAAGACGGTTTCTCCCGCTTCCTCGACAAGCTGCTGGGTGGCTGGCTTTTCCGTCCCTTCAACCGCTTCTTCGTCAAGGCCAGTAACGGCTATGTGAACACGGTTGGACGCGTGATTCGTGTCAGCGGCGTGGCCCTGGTGGTGTATGCAGGCCTGATCGTCATGACCTGGTTGGGTTTCTCGACCACACCCACCGGCTTTGTGCCAACGCAAGACAAGCAGTACCTGGTGGCGTTTGCCCAGTTGCCGGATGCCGCGAGCCTGGACCGCACCGAAGACGTGATCAAGCGCATGTCCGACATCGCCCTCAAGCAACCGGGCGTTGAAAGTGCGGTGGCCTTCCCGGGTCTGTCGATCAACGGTTTCACCAACAGCCCCAACTCCGGCATTGTTTTCGTCACGCTCAAGCCGTTCGAAGACCGCAAGCTGGCAAGCGAATCAGCCGGAGCGATTGCCGGCGCGCTGAACGGACAGTTCGGATCGATCCAGGAAGCCTACATGGCAATCTTCCCGCCACCGCCGGTACAAGGTCTGGGCACCATTGGCGGGTTCCGTCTGCAGATCGAAGACCGTGGCAACCTGGGCTACGACGAGCTTTATAAAGAGACGATGAACATCATCGCCAAGAGCCGTAGCGTGCCGGAATTGGCTGGCCTGTTCACCAGCTACACGGTGAACGTGCCCCAGGTCGACGCCGCTATCGACCGCGAGAAAGCCAAAACCCACGGCGTGCCGATCAGCGACATTTTTGACACCCTGCAGGTCTACCTGGGCTCGCTGTATGCCAACGACTTCAACCGTTTCGGCCGCACCTATCAGGTCAACGTTCAGGCAGAACAGCAGTTCCGTCAGGACGCCGAGCAGATCGGTCAGCTCAAAGTGCGCAACAACCTGGGCGAGATGATCCCGCTGGCGACGCTGCTTAAAGTCACCGACACCTCAGGTCCCGACCGCGTGATGCACTACAACGGCTTCATCACGGCCGAGATCAACGGCGCGGCAGGCCCAGGCTTCAGCTCCGGTCAGGCGCAAGTTGCAGTGGAAAAACTGCTCAAGGAAGAACTGCCCAATGGCATGACCTACGAGTGGACCGACCTGACCTACCAGCAGATCCTGTCGGGCAACACTGCTTTGCTGGTGTTCCCGCTCTGCGTACTGCTGGCGTTCCTGGTGTTGGCCGCTTTGTATGAAAGCTGGAGCCTGCCGCTGGCGGTGATCCTGATCGTGCCGATGACCCTGCTGTCAGCCATTGCCGGTGTGATCATCGCAGGCAGCGACAACAACATCTTCACCCAGATCGGACTGATCGTACTGGTGGGCCTGGCGTGCAAGAACGCGATCCTCATCGTCGAGTTTGCCAAGGATGAGCAGGACAAAGGCAAGACCCCGCTGGAGGCTGTTCTGGAAGCGTGCCGTCTGCGTCTGCGGCCGATCCTGATGACCTCGTTCGCCTTCATCATGGGTGTTGTGCCACTGGTTCTGTCCAGCGGCGCGGGTGCCGAAATGCGTCATGCCATGGGTGTGGCGGTGTTCTCCGGGATGCTCGGCGTGACCTTCTTCGGTCTGCTGCTGACCCCTGTGTTTTATGTCCTGATCCGTAACCACGTCGAGCGCAAACAAGCGCGCAAAGCGGCCAAGGCTCAACGTGTTCAGACCATCTCGCCGGAGGCGCATTAATGAAGGCTGCAAAACTCTTCCTGCCGAGCCTGCTGGTCCTGGCGCTGGCGGCGTGCGCCGTCGGCCCTGACTACAAGACGCCAGAGACCGCAGCGGCCAATATCCAGGCCGCCGCGATGAGCAAGTACGATCGCGATCACACTGAAACTATCTGGTGGCAGCAGTTCGACGATCCGACCCTGAACAAGCTGGTGGCTGAATCGCTGCAAGGCAACCGCGAACTGCGCATCGCCTTCGCCCGTCTGAAAGCCGCTCGGGCGATACGCGATGACATCAGTAACGACGCCATGCCGGTCGTCACCAGCCGCGCCAGCAGCGAGATTGGCCGGGCTCAAGTGCCGGGCGAGACCGAGCATCGGGTCAATCAGGAACGCTACGATCTGGGTCTGGACATGGCCTGGGAGATCGACCTGTTCGGGCGTATACAGCGCGAACTGGAGGCCAGCGATGCCGATCGGCAAGTGGCCGAAGCCAATCTGTATCAGCTACAAGTGACCATGATTGCCGAGCTGGTGGATGCTTACGGTCAACTGCGCGGCGCACAACTGCGCGAAGGCATTGCCCGGGACAACCTGAAGAACCAGCAGGATTCCCGTGGCGTGACCGCTCAACTGCGCGACGAAGGCGTGGGTAACGAACTGGATGTGGTGCGCGCCGACGCGCGTCTGGCCGCCGTGGAAGCCACCATTCCGCAGCTGCAAGCCGAGCAGGTACGCGAGAAGAATCGCATCGCAACCCTGTTGGGTGAGCGTGCAGACTCGATGACTGTCGACCTGAGCCCGACCAAACTGCCGGCGATTTCCAAGGCCTTGCCGATTGGCGATCCAACCAAACTGCTGCATAACCGTCCTGACATCCTCAGCGCCGAACGTCAACTGGCGGCGCAGACTGCGCGGATCGGCGTGCAGACGGCGGATCTGTTTCCTCGGGTCAGCCTGAGCGGATTCCTGGGCTTCACCGCCAGCCGTGGTTCGCAACTGGGTTCGGGCGCAGCGCAGGCTTGGGGACTTGGTCCGAGCATCACTTGGGCGGCGTTTCACCTAGGCAGCGTGCGGGCGCGGATTCGTGGCGCCAACGCCGATGCCGAAGGGGCGCTGGCGAATTACGAGCAGCAAGTGTTGCTGGCCCTGGAAGAAACCGAAAACGCCTTCAGCGATTACGACAAGCGCCAACAACGCCTCGTGTCCTTGGTGCGTCAGAGCGAGTCGAGTCGCTCGGCCGCCAATCTGGCGAGCATTCAGTACAAGGAAGGCACCGCTGACTTCCTCGTCCTGCTCGATGCCGAACGTGAACGTCTGGCGGCAGAAGATACCCAGGCGCAAGCCGAGATCGAGGTCTATCGCGGCATCGTCGCCATTTACAAAGCGTTGGGTGGGGGTTGGCAGCCAAGCGCCTGATCAGCGCTTGACGCGTCACCAAAGCCCTGCACTGATGACACAGTGCGGGGCTTTTTAATAGTGGATTCACGGTCCTATCCGAGTTCAAGCCCAACACAGATCCCTTGGGAGCGGCCCTGTCCGCTAAGAGGCCAGCACATCCGCCACATCTTTATCACCTGAAACACCGCCTTCGCGAACAGGTTCGCTCCCACATCGAATCTGCGGCGCCGCTCGTAACTGAGCTCAGCACAAATCCTGCTGGAGCGAGGCTTGCCCGCGAAAGGTGTTACCCACCACCGCGATTGCCGTTTGACACACAGCGGTCACTCCCCGAAGCTGCTGACCTTGTAGAAATGGAAATCGACATGCCACACGCGCCTGCCAAAGGCCCATCGTTCGCCTTCAAAACCCGTCGCCACTGGCGGATTGCGCTCGCTGTCGCCTTGTTGTTGGCGCTGCTGATCGCAGGCTGGCTGCTTCACCGGGCGTGGAACGCCGCACCGACTGCCGCCCCCCTCACTCACTCCTACGCCGAGGCGCTGGAGCTGGCGCATGACGGCAAGTCCGGTGCCGCCCGCGTGTTGTATCAGCAGTTGGGCCGCACTGACCTGTCGGATATCCGCCGCGCCGGGTTACTCACCGAACTGGCCAATTATCCGAGCCCTCAGGCGCTCAAGCTGCTCAAAGCAGACCTCAGACAACCCTCGGCGATGATCCAGCAAGCGGCGATTGATGCCGTCAGTGCGATGGTGCCAGCGCCGCAACGCAGCGTATTGATCGGTCCGCTGCTCGACGACCCGGACCAGGCCACGCGTTTCAGTGCCGCCAAAGCACTGCTGGGTCTGACGCCCGACGATGTCGGCTTATACTTCGGGCCGCTGCAAGCGGTCGCGCAAGAATATGAAACTGCGCTCGCCATCCAACCCCCTGACGGCCGAAGCCAAGTCCAACTGGCCAGGCTTTACATGACCACCGGATCTGCTCAAAAAGCGGTCGGCGCTCTGACGCTGGCATCCAGTCTTGAACCCGACAACCTGGAAGTCGGCCTGACCGAGGTGGATCTCCTGGACCTGCAAGGCCAGGCTGATCGCTCCCGACAACAACTGGCGCAATTGCTGGAAAAGCACCCGCAATCTTCGCTGTTGCAACACGCACTCGGCCAGTGGCTGCTGAGCCATGGACAAGATGAATACGCCCTGCTCGCCCTGGCCAAAGCGGTGGAGCTGGAACCGGAAAATACCGATTACCGTTATGACCTGGCCGTGGCGCTCCACGACCTCGACCAACTGGAACCTGCGCAACGCCAACTCGAAGACATCCTGCAACGACAACCGGCTAACCGACGGGCTCGGGTGTTGCTCATTCATTACTGGAAGCAAAGCGGCCAGTTGCAGAAAGTGCAGGTGTTGCTCGCTGAGCTCGAGCAGCAGAACCCCGATGACCCGGTCCTGCAACAGGGGCTGTAGACCACGACGATCACGGCCAGACAATGCTGTACTTCGGGCGATGCATAGTTTCCGGATGAGACCTAATATCAGAAATTACTTACAACACTCTTCCGCTTTCACCACAGTTTTTGTCAGACGGACCTAAGTGTTAATGATTTCTTCATAGAATGAATTGCAGAAAGAGTATTTTCTAACTGAAAAAAAACGTGCATGATTTGTCCGTCGCCCACCAACTACCCTTCACCATCGCTGCGCACCTGACTTTCTTTCGTTAGTTTCCTTGATTGATCAACAGCTCGCGCGGCAGGGTCGAAAAACGATGAGCACAAGACCATTTACTGCGTCTATGTCGCTTGCGCCGGGCTGATTAAAACCATTCATCGTCGGAGTACAGTATTTGTCCAGACTTGCCGAGTTTCGTGCAGCAGAAAAAGCCCTCCAGGAACAGCTCGCGCAGCTGGAAAACCTGAAAAATGACGCCGGCCTGAAAAGGGAGATTGAATTCGAGCAGCAATTGCAGGACCTGATGGCGACCTATGACAAAAGCCTGCGTGATGTCATCGCCATCCTTGACCCCAATCCGTCAGCGCCCGTAGCTGCCGCGCCGGGCCCTAAACGGCGCCGCGCCCGCGTTGTGAAGGTTTACCAAAACCCGCACACAGGTGAATTGATCGAGACCAAGGGCGGCAACCACCGCGGTCTTAAATCCTGGAAGGCGCAATACGGCGTCGCGACTGTCGATTCCTGGTTGCACCGCTGAGCTCTCCATCCAATCCTGCTCAACTTCAAAAAGCCCCACTTGTCGGGGCTTTTTATTGGCGCCGTTATATAAGCGCTCCGACGGCAATTGTGAAAAAAACGTTATACATGCCGCAAATGCAACAATGGCTCGCCAAACGTACAAGTTCGTTTAAACAAGTCTGCCATCCACCCCTTGCACAGCGAGGCTTGTAAAGGCTTTAAAAGATATACATGTATACCGGAGTCCCTGCGCGTCCGAAGGGTATCATTGAGGGTTTGGAAAGAATCGACTAATTCAAGGATCAAAGGTGGTTGGGCGGTAAGTGCATTAATCGACAAAACACATCACTTGCAGCGATCAGCTTCACACTTTTTTCACACGCAATCTTTCAGGATACAAGCAGCTAAAGGATTAGCACCCCATGCCCGCTTCGGCGGGCTTCTTTATGCCCGCCGTTTAGCATCTCCTTCAAGAGCATCACGGTGAGGCGTTGAGCTGCAAGCTGTCTCTGAGGCGCATGACCTCATCCTTGTTGCTGACATACCCGGCGGCAGAACCCGCATACGACAGCGACCACGCCCTCTCCCTGCTCGCCGCAGCCACCAGTGTCTGAGTCATCACATGCACGCCGTTTTGGGTAATCGTGCAAGTGGTCTCCATGGCCGGCATTTCACTCAGCGTGCCAGACTTCATCTGCGTACAGACACTCTGAAAACCGCTGCGGGCGAAGTTGACCTGGATCGCTTTGCGCATCTCCAGCAACACGCCCTGCACATTCACCGCGTGCCCGGCCTGAAGCTGCGACTCTGTCAACTCGACGACCATCGCCGGGTCGCCGTTTTCATCGTTTTTCACCGCGCGCTGGCGTATCTGCGCAGTCTGCGGTGGCGCTGCAGCGTCTGACGGTGGCACGGGCTCTACTTCCCAGCCTGGGGGCCAGGTGATCAGCGAATCTTGTGCCTGCGCGCAACTGATGCCGAGCAACACCGCCAGAGCAGCCAACAGGGTTTTATTTAGCAGATGAGCCATGGTCGAGACCTGAGCGACGAAGCGCAAAGTGTGAGCCAGTGGAACCTGCCGGACAAGACCGGCCGACGCTTTCGCGGCATTAGCGTTTGGCGGGTCGGTGTCGGCCCCGTATCATTTGCCGGTGTCTTTACCTTTATCTGGAGCCATCCATGAGTCTGCACGACCTGAACACCTTCCCCGGCGTCACTGCACAGCCGGAAGCAGCGACCCAGCAATTTGTGTTCAACCACACGATGCTGCGAATCAAGGACGCCACTGCTTCTCTGGACTTCTACACCCGCGTGCTGGGTTTCAGCCTGGTCGAGAAACGTGACTTCCCTGAGGCAGAATTCAGCCTGTACTTCCTGGCGCTGGTGGACAAAGCGCAAATCCCGGAAGACGACGCAGCACGTACCGTCTGGATGAAGGGCATTCCGGGCATTCTGGAGCTGACCCACAACCACGGCACCGAAAACGATCCTGCTTTCGCTTACCACAACGGCAATACCGACCCGCGCGGCTTCGGCCACATCTGCATTTCGGTACCCGACGTGCATGTTGCCTGTGAGCGCTTTGAAAAGCTGGGCGTTGATTTCCAGAAGCGCCTGACCGACGGCCGCATGAAAAGCCTGGCGTTCATCAAGGACCCGGATGGCTATTGGGTTGAAATCATTCAGCCAACGCCGGTTGGCTGAACGTGTTGAATCCGTAGGAGCGCGATTGCCCGCGATTGCGTCACCTCAGAAATAGATGCGTTGCAGGCAAAAATCAATCGCGGGCAAGCGCGCTCCTACAGATAAAAAGCAAAAAAAACCTCATGATCGCTCATGAGGTTTTTTTGTTTCAGCGTCGTTTCTGGTTTACCAATTCATAAGTCTCACTCCGGAGCGCTGGTGCGGATCAGGTGATCAAATGCGCTCAGCGAAGCCTTGGCGCCCTCGCCTACGGCAATCACGATCTGCTTGTACGGCACCGTGGTGACGTCGCCCGCAGCGAAGATGCCAGGGATCGAAGTTTCACCGCGCTGGTCGATGACGATTTCGCCACGGGGTGACAATTCGATCGTGCCCTTGAGCCATTCGGTGTTCGGCAACAGACCGATCTGCACGAAAATCCCTTCCAGCTCTACGGTGATCTCTTCACCGGTGATACGGTTCTTGTAGCGCAGGCCGTTGACTTTCTGCCCGTCGCCGGTCACTTCGGTGGTGAGCGCGTTAGTCAGTACCGTGACGTTCGGCAGGCTGTGCAGCTTGCGTTGCAATACGGCGTCGGCACGCAGCACGCTGTCAAATTCCAGCAACGTCACGTGGGACACAATCCCCGCCAGGTCGATAGCTGCCTCGACGCCGGAGTTGCCGCCGCCGATCACCGAAACGCGCTTGCCTTTGAACAGTGGACCGTCACAATGCGGGCAGTACGCCACGCCCTTGTTGCGGTATTGCTGCTCGCCCGGCACGTTCATTTCTCTCCAGCGTGCACCGGTTGCCAAAATCACGGTCTTGGATTTCAGAATCGCGCCGCTGGCAAACTTGACCTGGTGCATCTCACCGGCTTTGCCGGGGATCAACTGATCGCCGCGCTGCAGGTTCATGATGTCGACTTCGTACTCTTTGACGTGCTCTTCCAGCGCCACGGCCAGCTTCGGCCCTTCGGTGTGCTGCACGGAGATGAAGTTCTCGATCGCCATAGTGTCGAGGACCTGACCACCAAAGCGCTCAGCCGCCACACCGGTGCGAATGCCTTTACGCGCCGCGTAGATGGCTGCCGCCGAACCCGCTGGGCCGCCACCGACTACCAGCACGTCGAAGGCTTCTTTGGCGTTGAGTTTTTCAGCCTGACGATCACCGGCACTGGTGTCGATCTTCGCCAGGATTTCTTCCAGGTTCATCCGCCCTTGGGCAAACAGCTCGCCGTTCAGGTAAACGCTGGGCACCGACATGATCTGGCGCTCAGTCACTTCGGCCTGGAACAGGCTGCCTTCCACCGCGACGTGCTGCACGTTGGGGTTCAGCACGGCCAGCAGGTTCAGCGCCTGGACCACGTCCGGGCAGTTCTGGCAGCTCAGAGAGAAGTAGGTTTCGAACTTGAATTCACCCGTCAGCGAGCGTGCTTGCTCAATGGTGTCTTCAGTGGCTTTGGACGGGTAACCGCCAACTTGCAGCAGCGCCAGCACCAGCGAGGTGAACTCGTGGCCCATTGGCAGGCCGGCAAAGCGCAGGCTGATGTTCTCGCTCGGGCTGTTGAGTGCGAACGATGGGGTGCGGGCATCAGTGCCGTCGGTGTTCAGGGTGATGCGATTGGAGCTGGCAACGATGTCGTTGAGCAACGACAGCATTTCCTGGGATTTTGCCCCGTCATCGAGGGATGCGACGATATCGATCGGGCGGGTAATCCGCTCCAGGTACGATTTAAGTTGAGCTTTGAGGTTGGCGTCCAACATGAGATGGCTTCCTTTTCAAAAAATGATTAAAAAAATAAAAGTGATTCGATAGTCAAAAAAAAACGCCCGAACGATGACCGCCCGGGCGTTTTGGGGGCGATGCGGTTTACTTGCTCAAGAGCTCATCGCTCCCAGTCCTGTACATAAGGACTTAGATCTTGCCGACCAGGTCAAGGGACGGAGCCAGAGTGGCCTCGCCTTCTTGCCATTTGGCTGGGCAAACTTCGCCCGGGTGAGCAGCAACGTACTGAGCGGCTTTGATCTTGCGCAGCAGCTCGGAAGCGTCACGGCCAACGCCGCCATCGTTCAGTTCAACGATTTTGATCAAGCCATCTGGGTTGATCACGAAAGTGCCACGGTCAGCCAGGCCTGCTTCTTCGATCAGGACGTCGAAGTTGCGGGAGATGGTCAGGGTCGGGTCACCGATCATGGTGTATTGGATTTTGCCGATGGCAGGAGAAGTGTTGTGCCATGCAGCGTGAGCAAAGTGGGTGTCAGTGGAAACGCTGTAGATTTCGACGCCCAGTTTCTGGAACGCGGCGTAGTTGTCAGCCAGGTCTTCCAGTTCGGTTGGGCAAACGAAGGTGAAGTCAGCCGGGTAGAAGAACACTACAGACCATTTGCCTTTCAGGTCTGCGTCCGACACTTCTACGAAGTCGCCGTTACGGTAAGCAGTCGCGTTGAACGGTTTTACTTGGCTGTTGATGATAGGCATCGGGTGAATCTCCTTAGGGGTTATGAAATCTATGGGGAGGATACTACGCACAACCGCCGAGGTGGGCCCATTGGCAAACCTCATGCGATCGATTGGTTTTCACTATAAAAGATGTTTATTAATAGAAGAAATCAGTCTTGGGCTCAATCACTCACCGTCGATCAACCCACGTACGCGCAGGGCCAGGTCATCGATGCTGAAGGGCTTGGTCAGCAAGTCCATGCCTTCGGCGAGAAAATCCCCCCGCACCTGGGCGTTTCTGGCGTAACCGGTGACGAACAATACCTTGAGCCCCGGACGATATTGACGGGCGATCTCGGCCAGCTCCCTGCCGTTCATGCCCGGCAGCCCTACGTCACTCACCAACAGATCAATCCGCTCATTGGTCTGCAAGTGCAGCAACGCTGACGGGCCATCACCGGCATCCAGTACCACATAGCCCAGATCACTCAAGACATCGACCACCAGCATGCGCACGTCAGGCTCATCCTCAACCACCAGCACTCGCTCGCCTCGGCTGGCTCGACGTGGCGCGGGCTTATGCTCGATGCCGACGACCTGTGGAGCGCTCTGCACATGACACGGCAGATACAATTCGATGCGCGTCCCCTGGCCCACCACGCTGTCGAGCTGCACGTGGCCACCGGTCTGACTCATGAACCCGTAGACCATCGACAGACCCAGCCCCGTCCCCTGCCCGATGGGCTTGGTAGTGAAGAATGGATCGAAAGCGCACGCAATGACCTGAGCCGACATTCCGCAGCCGGTGTCCTGTACCGCAAGCCGTACGTAATCACCGGGCATTGGACTTTCATGCGCTGCCCCTTCGTGCGCAGTCCCGTCGTGCACAGCCTCCAGCGCCACGACCTCAGTGCAAATCAACAACCGACCGCCCTCCGGCATCGCGTCCCGGGCGTTGATCACCAGGTTCAACAATGCGTTTTCCAGCTGATGCTCGTCGGTGTTGGTCAGGCGCATTGCCGGGCCCAGGTCGATTTCCAGCTCGATGTTTTCACCCAGCGTGCGACGCAGCAGCTCCTCCATGGACAACACCATGCGATTGACCTGCACCGGTTGCGGGTCCAGAGACTGGCGACGGGCAAACGCCAGCAAGCGATGCGTTAGCGAAGCGGCGCGATTGGCCGAACTCATGGCGGCCTCGATGTAGCGATCAATCTCCGAAATACGCCCGGCGGCGACGCGACGCTGGATCAGGTCCAGCGCACCGAGCACACCGGTCAGCATGTTGTTGAAGTCGTGGGCGATGCCGCCCGTGAGCTGGCCGATGGCGTCCATCTTTTGCGCGTGGCGCAGGGCTTCTTCGGCGTGAGCGCGCTCGCTCATCTCCACTTGCAGCAGCTCGTTGGCGGTGGCCAGTTCACGGGTGCGTGCGGCCACGCGCTGTTCAAGGCTTTCGTTGAGCTCTCGCAGGGCCTCTTCAGCATTGACCTGTGCGGTGATGTCAGTGTGGGTGCCCAGCCAGTAAGTAATCCGTCCCTCGTCGTCGCGAATCGGCAAGGCGCGCGACAGGAACCACCGATAAAGCCCGTCCTGACCGCGCAACGGAAAAGTATCCTCCCAGAGCGACCCGGTAGCGAAGCAGCGCGAGAGCCGTGCGTCGACGCGTTCGATGTGGTCCGGGTGATGCAACGAGCGCCAGCCCAACGCGAGCATCGCTTCAAGAGAAGTGCCCGTGTAGCTGTACCAGCGCGCGTTGTACCAGTAGATATCGCCGGCGGGATCAGCGATCCACGCCAGCTGGCTCATGTTGTCGGCAAGGGTGCGAAACTGCCGCTCACTCTCTCGCAACGCCTGGGCCTGGGGAAGTGCTGTGTCGTCGGATCCGACGCGATTCAGAGGCATAGGTGCCTGCAAACTCATCCTGTTCAAAAAGGGGTCCGTCCTTCTTCATGTCTTTCGACCCCGGCCTCATCCATGACGCCGGGTGGTTTCGATTACGCTGTGCGGGTGACCGTGCGCATGGTGACAAACTCTTCGGCGGCGGTGGGATGCACGCCAATGGTGTCGTCGAAAATGCGCTTGGTGGCGCCCGCTTTCACGGCGATGGCCAGACTCTGGACGATCTCGCCGGCATCCGGGCCAACCATGTGGCAACCCAGCACCTTGTCGGTCTTGGCGTCCACCACCAGCTTCATCAGGGTGCGCTCCTGGTCGTCAGTCAGGCTCAGCTTCATCGGGCGAAAACGACTTTCGAAAATCTGCACGTCGTGGCCGGCCTTTTTCGCGTCCTCTTCAGTGAGGCCTACGGTGCCGATGTTAGGCAGGCTGAACACCGCTGTCGGAATGTGATCGTAATCTACCGGGCGGAAGTCTTCCGGCTTGAACAAACGACGCGCAACGGCCATGCCCTCGGCGAGCGCCACCGGTGTCAGCTGCACGCGACCGATCACATCGCCCAGGGCAAGAATCGACGGTTCGCTGGTCTGGTAATCATCGTTGACCTTGACGAAGCCCTTGTCATCAAGCTCTACGTTGACCGTTTCCAGGCCAAGGTTATCGAGCATCGGACGCCGGCCCGTGGCGTAAAACACTAGATCGGTGTTGACCGAGCGGCCATCTTTCAAGCCCAGCTGCAACGTGCCGTCAGCCAGTTTTTCGATGCTCGCGATGTCGGTGTTGAACTGCACATCCACGCCGTGTTTGGTCAGCTCCTGATGCAGATGGGTGCGCACGCTGCCGTCGAAGCCGCGCAGGAACAGTTCCCGGCGATACATCAGCGTGGTTTCAGCACCCAGCCCGTTAAAGATCGAAGCAAACTCCACAGCAATGTAACCGCCGCCAACGACGACGATGCGCTTGGGAAGTGCCTTCAGGAAGAATGCTTCGTTGGAGGTAATGGCGTGCTCGCGTCCTGGAAAGTCAGGCACCTGCGGCCAGCCGCCGGTGGCGATCAGAATGTGTTCGGCGGTATGAACCTGACCGTTGATTTCGACTTCGTGGGGACCGCGCAATTTGGCATGGCCTTCCATCAACGTCACGCCACTGTCGAGCAGCAGCTTGCGATAAATGTCGTTGAGACGGTGGATCTCGCGATCTTTGTTGGCGATCAATGTCGACCAATCGAAAGACGGTTCCCCCAGCGTCCAGCCGAAGCCTTTTGCGTGCTCAAATTCCTCGGAAAAATTGGCTCCGTACACCAGAAACTTCTTAGGTACGCAACCGACGTTGACGCAGGTGCCGCCCAGATACCGGCTTTCGGCAACCGCCACGCGCGCGCCAAAACCGGCAGCAAAACGCCCGGCACGCACACCGCCGGAACCGGCACCAATTACAAACAGGTCGAAGTCGTAAGCCATTATGTTCTCCTAAGCAGTCCACTAGCATAACCGCTAAAACGCTGTCGGTCAGCGCTGTAGGACAGAAACGACAAAGCCACCCGAAGGTGGCTTTGTCTTACATACAGCTGCGTGGCACAAACCGACACAGCTGTTATGAAGTGAGGCTTACAGCTCTTTGTAAAAGTGCTCGAAGCAGAAGTTTGTGGCTTCTACGTAGCCGGCAGCACCACCGCAGTCAAAGCGCTGGCCTTTGAATTTGTAGGCCAGAACGTTGCCTTCCAGGGCCTGTTTCATCAGGGCGTCGGTGATCTGAATCTCGCCGCCTTTGCCTGGCTCGGTCTGCTCGATCTTCTCGAAAATGTCCGGCGTCAAAATGTAGCGGCCGATGATCGCAAGGTTGGATGGCGCGTCTTCAGGCTTCGGTTTCTCGACCATGTTAGTCACACGGAACAGACCCGGCTTGATCTCCTCACCAGCGATGATGCCGTACTTGTTGGTTTGGTTCGGGTCGACTTCCTGGATCGCGATGATGGAGCAGCCATAGTGCTTGTGCAGCTTGACCATCTGCGCCAGCACGCCTTCGCCTTCGGTGTTAACGCACAAGTCATCGGCCAGAACCACGGCGAACGCTTCATTACCAATCAGCGGACGACCACTGAGGATGGCGTGACCCAGACCTTTCATTTCGGTCTGACGAGTGTAAGAGAAGCTGCACTCATCGATCAGCTTACGGATACCGACCAGGTATTTTTCCTTGTCGGTGCCTTTGATCTGGTGCTCGAGTTCGTAGCTGATATCGAAGTGGTCTTCCAGCGCGCGCTTGCCGCGGCCGGTCACGATGGAGATTTCGTTCAACCCGGCGGCGAGGGCTTCTTCTACGCCGTATTGGATCAGTGGCTTGTTAACAACTGCCAGCATCTCTTTAGGCATGGCTTTGGTCGCTGGCAAAAAGCGAGTGCCGTAACCGGCTGCAGGGAACAAGCATTTCTTGATCATATAAGTCCTTGATAGGGCTGGGGGCATTACGGCGCAGTCTAAACAGGCGGCGGTCACCTCACAATGCCCACCACTGGCCGTACGATGCCATAGTAGAGGAATCCAGGGCCGGATAGTTCCGTGCAACCAACGAGTTTGCGACCGCCGACCGCTTCACCCGCTGAAGGTGACTCAGGCAAGCATAGTCGTGCAACCTCTGGATGCCGTGGAATATTCACGGGACCGGAAACGGGCGCCTTGATTTGACGCATCAGGCGACAGGCGCACTTGGGAGCCTTATCATGCGAGGCCTTTTTTCTGATCGAGACGGATAGATGTCGGACGCAAAAACTGTAAATGGCTACGTGATCAAAAAGCTCTCCGATAACCAATGGTGGGTGTGCGGGATAGGCGATGAAGCCGTCGCCGGGCCTTTTCCTACCGAGAGCCTGGCCGTAGAAGTTGCCGCCGTGTTTGAAGACACGCCTGCCCCACGCCGCCGCTCTGACCCAAAAAACTGACGCTGGAGCGCCGGGACGTCAGATGCCATAAATGATTTCGGTGATGCCGGAACGATGGCACTGCCTGCCAGTCGAACAACCGCTGTCAAAGACCTTTTCCCGGCCCTCATCACGAAGCATTCGAACATGACCAAGATTTTGTCCCTTATTGCAGTACTGGGCCTCACCGGCTGCGCAACCGCTGAAAATACCTACATGAAAAACGGCAAGCAGGGCTTGAGCATCGATTGCTCCGGCGAAGCTATGTCATGGGCCGCCTGCTATGAGAAGGCCGATGCCTCCTGCGCCGGCACCGGTTACAACATCATCAGCACCGACGGCACTCCCCAGCCCAAAGAAAGCGACAAGACTCTGGGCGTGGATGTGGGAAATTACAAAACCCGCAGCCTGTTGGTCAGCTGCAAGTAAGCGCTGTCACGCTTCGCCGGAAATGCAGGCAGTGGCCGCGCGCTGAACATCTTTGGGCCGCATCGGTACATTACTGATGCGCTCATAGACTTTGATCGAACTGCCGCTTGAGCGCGGTTCGATGTCCAGGATCGCAGCTGGATCGCCCTGAATCAGCTTTTGCGGAACGATGATGCGCAGCCCTTCATGACGCGGTTCGACCTGTGGAGGCTTGCGACTATCTGCGATCTTGTGCAAAAAACAATTGGCATATTCTTGAGGGTTCTTGCCTGACATAACGCTCATTGTTGCGGGTGTGTGTTCGATATCCGCGACCGTGGCACAGCCAGTCATCGCAAGAGCCAGAATAACAACAGCCAGTTTCATACAATCCCTCCAGTAAAGGTGCTTACGACAGGCCGACGCACGAAAAAATCCCTAAAGTTTGCATATTCGTTCAGAAACAACGCAAAAACACACTTGCAACCACAACCGCCAAGCGACTGCGTGCTATCGTTTCGGGTTTTCGAGAACCGTCTTATCTCCGGAGAGATCCATGAAATTCGTACACCAGCGCGAGCACCTCAACGAGGACGATCTCGTCGTCATCGAATGCTCGCAGCTCTGCAATATACGCTTGATGAGTGACGCAAATTTTCGAAGCTTTAAAAATGGTGGTCGTCACACTTACCACGGCGGCGCGTTCGATACGTTTCCGGCAAAAATCGCCGTCCCCAGCAGCGGCTTCTGGAACATCACCATCGATACCGCCGGGCGCAAGATGGACAGTAACGGCGGGCGCAAAACCACGTTTACTCATTCGATCAAAATCGTTCGCCGCTCTGCCTCGCGCCTGAGCTGATAGCTATTCAACACCGGGCTGTGTGAATTTTTCGTCTTTGCACGCGGCCCGAAAGGAGTTTTTTGTGAGTGCCCCTAGCCCTACCGTGAAATACGCCATCAGCTACAAGCTCAATGGCGAACGCCGCTTCGAATTCGCGCAACTGCAGTCGCCGTCGGCAGAAGAGGCCAAAGCCGCTCTGGAAAAAATGCACGGACAGAGCGACGACTTGATCACCGAAGTCAAAGTCAGCAAAGCGCTCTGAGCGGCCACCGGCCAAGCGCCACAGGTGCAAGTGATGATGCAACACAAAGGCAATACGCCCGCCACCCTCGATCTGTTCGCTGAAGACACACCTCAGCCGCCTTCAACCGAGCAGATCGGTCCATGCTCGTTCGTGTTTCGCGGGTTTGCCCTGCCGTTGATGGACCGTCTTTTACCGGCTCTGGAATCAGTGCTGCAACAAGCGCCGTTTCGCCAGATGATCACCCCCGGTGGCTTCACCATGTCGGCAAGCCTGAGCAGTTGCGGTGAGTTTGGCTGGACCACCGACCGTAACGGCTATCAATACTCGCGCATCGACCCGCAGACCGGTCATTCCTGGCCAGACATGCCTGAAGTGCTGCGCGAGCTGGCACGAACCGCCGCAGACGCTGCGGGCTTTCCCGACTTTGAGCCCGATGCCTGTTTGATCAATCGCTACATTCCCGGCGCGAAAATGTCGTTGCATCAGGACAAGGATGAACGGGGGTATCAATGGCCAGTGGTGTCTGTGTCGCTGGGGATTGCCGCAATGTTCCTATTCGGTGGTGATGCCCGCAGTGACAAGACGCAAAAAGTGCCGCTGTTTCATGGTGACGTGGTGGTCTGGGGTGGCGAAGATCGTCTGCGCTTTCATGGAGTGTTGCCGATCAAGCAAGCCAGCCATCCTCAGCTGGGCGAGCAGCGCATCAACTTCACCTTTCGCAAGGCGCGGTAGGTATCGCCGGGCTGATACATCCGACAGATCTCCGTCGCCAAACACTCAGCCTTCGCGGGCAAGCCTCGCTCCTACAGGATCAGTAGCAATTGCCATGGCTTCTGCCCGGAGGGCGTAGGAGCCCGGCTTGCCGACGATGGGCTGCGAAGCGGCCCCAAAAGCTGGCAACGCGCAATGTCAGGTAAACCGAGGCGTAAGCTTCGCGGGCAAGCCTCGCTCCTTCAGGATCTGTAGCAATTGCCATGGCTTCTGCCCGGAGGGCGTAGGAGTCCGGCTTGCCGACGATGGGCTGCGAAGCGGCCCCAAAAGCTGGCAACGCGCAGTGTCAGGTAAACCGAGGCGTAAGCTTCGCGGGCAAGCCTCGCTCCTTCAGGATCTGTAGCAATTGCCACGACTTCTGCCCGGAGGGCGTAGGAGTCCGGCTTGCCGACGATGGGCTGCGAAGCGGCCCCAAAAGCTGGCAACGCGCAGTATCAGGTACACCGAGGCGTAAGCTTCGCGGGCAAGCCTCGCTCCTACAGGATCAGCGCTTGTCCGCGAATAACGGTTGGCAGCGGCTCAAGCAGTCTGCGCCGTCGCACGGGTCTTCACCGGGCACACCACGCGATGCAGGTTCAGCGCGGTGTTGATGATGCCGATATGACTGAACGCCTGCGGAAAATTACCGAGCATGCGTTTCGTGCGCGGGTCGTATTGTTCAGCCAGCAAGCCCACGTCATTACTCAGCCCGCAAAGGCGCTCGAACAAATCTCTGGCCTCCTCCTCCCGCCCCAGCAGCACGTACACATCCGCCAGCCAGAACGAACACACCAGAAAGGTCCCTTCGCTGCCGCTCACCCCATCGACACTTCGGTCACTGTCGTAGCGCAGTAGCAAACCGTCCTGCATCAACGTGCGCTCGATCTCCGCCACCGTGCCCACCACGCGCGGGTCGTCTATCGGCAAAAACCCCGTCAGCGCAATCTGCAGCAAACTCGCATCCACTGCGCTTGAGCCGTAGGTCTGCACAAAGCTGCCCAACTGCGCGTCGTAGCCATTGGCGCAGACGTCGGCATGAATCTCGTCGGCGACCGCGCGGTAATGCACACCGCGTGCGCGCTCCTCTTCGTCGTCGCTTTGCGCGAGAAGTCCGGCATTGCGATCGAACGACACCCACGCCATGACTTTGGAATGGGTGAAATGCCGAGGCTCGGAGCGGATTTCCCAGATGCCTGCATCCGGCAGATGCCAGACTTTTTCCAGAAACGGCATGATCACTTTCTGGATTTCAGTGCTGCGCGGCAAACGTGGCAAGCCACTCTTGATTGCCTGGGTCATGGCATCGGCCACCTCGCCATAGACATCAAGCTGCATTTGCGTGGCGGCGCCATTGCCCACCCGCACCGGCCGTGATTGTTCATAACCGGCAAGCCACGGCAGTTCGTATTCCTGCAAGCGCCGCTCACCGGCCAGCCCGTACATGATCTGGATCTGTTCAGGATTCCCGGCAATCGAGCGCAGCAGCCAGTTGCGCCAGGCGGTGGCCTCCTCGAAATACCCCAGGTTCATGAACGCCAGCAACGTCATGGTCGCGTCTCGCAACCAACAGAAGCGATAGTCCCAGTTACGCTCGCCGCCCAGTTGCTCGGGCAATGAGGTAGTCACAGCCGCAACAATGCCACCCGTGGGCGCGAACGTCATGGCCTTCAGGGTGATCAACGACCGTTTCACCTGAGCCGTCCATGGGCCAACTTCAGGACACCGATCAGAAAATTCCAGCCAGAACTGCTCGGTCTGTTCCAGTGCCTGCTGTGCATCGAACGCGTCACGAATTTTCTCGTGAGAAGGCTGCCAGGACAGATTAAACGCGCCGCTCTGCCCTCCTTTGACCCTGAAACGGCTTTGCGTGTGGTGATCGCTGGGCCGCAGGTCTGCGGGCGCGCGCAGTACCAGCATGTCCGGCCCCGCCACGGCTGTCAGGGTCTGTTCGTCGCGAGTTTCGACCCACGGCACTGTGCTGCCGTAATCGAAGCGAATGGACAGGTCCATGCCGAAATCGACCCAACCTTCCAGACCGACCACGATGCGTACGACGCTGTTGTCGACATCCATGGGCATGAAGTCGATGAGCAGCGCGCTGCCGGTTTCGGTGGTGAAAAGCGTTTCAAGAATCAGCGTGCCGGCGCGGTAGGTGCGCTGGACTTTTGTGGTGGGGTCCAGCGGAGCGATTTTCCAGCGTCCGTTATCAGTGTCACCCAGCAGCGCTGCGAAGCAGGCCGGGGCGTCGAAACGGGGAAAACACAGCCAGTCCAGAGAACCGTCACGAGAAACAAGTGCCGCAGTCCGGCAATTGCCGAGCAGCGCGTAATCTTCGATCAATACCGCCATGGGACGAACATCCCTCTTTTGAATGCAACGCACCTGCCGTAGGAGCGAACTTGTTCGCGAGACGGTTAACTTGTCTCAACACGATAACTGCTCGCCAACAAGTTGGCTCCTACAGACAACATGATTACCTCGGCAAAATGTACTGCTCGATCGCCATCGCCACACCGTCTTCCAGATTGCTGCCGGTGACGTAATTGGCTTGGGTCTTGACCGCTGTTTCTGCCTGGCCCATGGCAATCGACAGCCCAGCCTTGAGAAACATCGCTACGTCATTACCCGCATCGCCGATCGCCGCCGTTTGCGCCAACGGCACCCCTAGCGCTTGGGCCAACGTGATGAGCGCCGTGCCCTTGTTGGCATCCAGCGCCGTCACGTCCAGGTAATACGACTGCGAACGCGCTGCCCGTGCGTGGTCGACGATCAGCGGATTGAGCTGGAGTTCGAGACGCTTGAGCAACTCGAAATCCTTGCTGGCGGCGACGATCTTGTCGACCCGTTCCAGATAAGGCTCGAAGCTGTCGACGTGCTTGAAGTCATAGCCCAGCGTGTTGCGCTCGTGGTCGACGTAATCGCCTTCCGGGTCGAGCAACAGCCACTGATCATCGGCAAAAACCCAGGCCGCGACCGGGTGCTCGGCGAACAGCGCAAGGCTGGTGCGCGCCGCCACCGGATCAATGCGGTGAGCCTTCAACAAACTGCCATCGGGATTGATGATGTTGGCGCCGTTGAACGCAACGGTGGGCAGGTCAATGCCCAGCGCTTCGATCTGCTGACGCATGGCCCGGGGCGGCCGGCTGCTGGCGACGGAGAAATGAATCCCCGCCTCGCGCAGTTGACCGATGGCATCGATGTTGGCCTGACTCAGGCTGTGGTCGGGGCGTAGCAGCGTGCCGTCGATATCCGACAGCATGAACTGGATGAGGGGTTGCGTTGAGCCACTCATCCCAATCGCTGCCAGCTGTGACCGTCGCGCGCGAGCAATTCATCCGCCGCTGCGGGGCCATCTTCGCCGGCCTGGTAGGTTTCGACACGCGGATCCTTCGCCCAGGCGTCGATGAAGGGCTGAACCGCGCGCCAACCATTCTCGATGTTGTCGGCGCGCTGGAACAACGTCTGATCGCCCGTCATACAGTCGTAAATCAGGGTTTCATACCCGGTCGACGGCTGCATTTCGAAGAAGTCCTTGTAGGCGAAACCCATTTCGATGGTCTGGGTGTCCAAGGTCGGGCCAGGTTTTTTCGCCTGCAGATCGAACCACATGCCTTCGTCGGGCTGGATCTGGATCTTCAGGAAGTTAGGCGCGACACGATCAACATCGGTATCGCGGAACTGGGCATACGGCGCCGGCTTGAAGCAGATGGCGATTTCGGTGTCACGCACGCTCATGCGCTTGCCAGTGCGCAGGTAGAACGGCACGCCGACCCAACGCCAGTTGTCGATCATGACCTTAAGCGCTACGTAGGTTTCGGTGGTGCTGTCCGGCGCTACGCGGTCTTCCTCGCGATAACCGGGAACACTCTTGCCGCCGATGTTGCTCTCGGTGTATTGGCCACGCACCGAGTTGGCCAGCGCTTCCATTTCGGACCAAGGACGAATCGCGCCAACTACTTTGGCCTTCTCACCGCGCACGGCATCGGCGCCAAAAGCGGCCGGCGGTTCCATGGCAACCATCGCCAGTAACTGGAACAGGTGGTTGGGGACCATGTCCCGCAGCGCGCCAGTAGTTTCGTAAAAACTGCCACGGGTTTCGACGCCGACGGTTTCAGCGGCGGTGATCTGCACGTGATCGATGTAATGGTTGTTCCAGAACGACTCGAACAGGCCGTTGGAAAAACGGCTGACCAGAATGTTCTGAACGGTTTCCTTGCCCAGATAATGGTCGATCCGGTAAATCTGCTTTTCCGTCATCGCTTTGAGCAGGCAGCTGTTGAGCGCGACTGCGCTGGGCAAGTCGTGGCCAAACGGTTTTTCGATGACCACGCGGCGGAAGTATTCAGCGCCGTCGCCTTCGCCCTCGACCATCAAACCCGACGAGCCCAGACGCTTGGTGACTTCAGCAAAGAAGCGCGGCGCGGTCGCCAGATAGAACACGGCATTTTTGGTGCCCGTGCTCTCGATCTTGGCAGCGATGTCGGTGTAGGTGGAGTCGTCGAGAAAATCACCCTGGATGTAGGTGATGCGCTCGGCCAGACTGCCCCATAACGCAGGGTCCAGCGGCTCTTTCCCACCTTCGGCGACCTTGCTGGCCGCCTCCTGGCGAATGAAGTCTTCAAGCTTCTTGGCGAAATCGGCGTCGCTGATGGCGTTGTGATCAACGCCAACGATGTGCAGATCGTTGCCCACCAGACCGTCGCGGGTCAGGTTGTACAACGCCGGCATCAGCAACCGCTTGACCAGATCCCCGTGAGCACCGAACAGAAACAACGTTGTGGACGGCGCAACCTTGGCTTTGTGCTTGCTTCGGGATAAACCCATTATTTTGGTTCCTTATGACCACCAAAACCGAAACGCATGGCAGACAACATCTTGTCACCGTACGTGCTTTGTTGACGGGAGCGGAAGCGGGCAAACAATGAGCTGGACAGTACCGGCACCGGTACTGCTTGCTCCATGGCGGCTTCAATGGTCCAGCGGCCTTCGCCACTGTCGGCCACGGAGCCTGAATACGCGTTGAGCTGAGGATCGGTCGCCAGGGCATCGGCGGTCAGGTCCAGCAGCCAGGAAGACACCACGCTGCCGCGACGCCAGACTTCGGCGATATCGCCCATGTTCAGGTCGAAACGCTGCTCTGCGGGCAAGTTCTCGGAGTTCTTGGTCTTGAGGATGTCGAAGCCTTCGGCGAAAGCCTGCATCATTCCGTACTCGATGCCGTTGTGGATCATCTTCACGAAGTGACCGGCGCCCGGCGGACCTGCGTGGATGTAGCCCTGCTCGGCGCGCGGATCAGCATCCTTGGCGCGATCAACGGTGCGGGGGATAGTGCCGATACCCGGTGCGAGGGTTTTGAACAGAGGGTCCAGACGCTCGACTACTTCGGTCTCGCCGCCGATCATCATGCAATAGCCGCGCTCAAGGCCCCAGACGCCGCCGGAGGTGCCGACGTCGACGTAGTGCAGTTGTTTGTCCTTGAGTGCCACGGAGCGACGGATGTCGTCTTTATAGAAGGTGTTGCCGCCGTCGATGATCACGTCATCGGCATCGAGCAGTTCGCTGAGCGTATTGATGGTGTCTTCGGTCGGCGCGCCAGCGGGCAACATGACCCAGACGGCACGAGGTTTTTCCAGGGCAGCCACCAGGGACGCAAGGTCGTTGGCGGGCGTGGAGCCCTCGTTCGCGAGCACGGTGCGAGACTGCTCATCGCGATCATAGACCACCGTGGTGTGGCCATTGAGCATCAGTCGACGTGCGATGTTGCCGCCCATGCGGCCTAGTCCAACAATCCCGAGTTGCATGTAGAGGTGCTCCTTATTCGTAAAAAGGTGCCTCAGTTTATAGCCCCGTGCTGCTTGTAGGGTTAGTCCGGAGAGGCAGATGAAGGTTTCCGGGTGAAAATAGTTTCATGTCTATCGACATCTGAGCGTCACGCCTGCGCTTTCTGACGTTAAGACTGCCTCAAGACGCCCGTTTTCGCGATCAAGAAACGTTCGCGACAATTAAAAATAAAAAAGTTCCTTTTTCAAACAAAAGAAATCAGAATCCGCGCCGATAGAGGTAGGAGCATGGACAATCCGGGTAGCGAAAGTCATTGCTCGAACCTTCCGAAAGTAGACCTGCCCTCCTCGAGGTGAGCCATGAATTCAGTCCTGCCCGTACTCGCGCCACAGACGCTTTATGTATCCGTCCGCCGCGACGAGCTGCGCCAGCTTAAGGAAGACCGGGCAATGCTGCAAAAGAAGGTCGAGAACCTGACCTTGCTGTTGCAACAGACTCACACCTCAGGCCCCAACGCGCTGCAAGCCTGACACCCCACGAGTTAACGTTTGATTGCACATCCCGTGGCAGGCCCGATCAGCTGGCTTGCCCCCATCGCCCCCCCTGAAACGGCATGAAAGCGATCTCGAACCATCCGGGATTGTGACCGAATTCGTCCGATTATCCGACCTGTAACATCTTGCAACGTTCCCGCCCGTTCCAGACCCCCCGCTTTAGAGCGCCCCAACGTTTTGCCGACCTGTGTATGACAGTTTTTTCACTTTCTGCGCCACATACTCCGCGCCTTTGTAACGCAACTGACTGATTTCGATACACATCGGATGTGAAGTGCCGTATGCCCGGCGCAATTGAATAGGTCGCTTGAAGATATCTGTCGTGGAGCGCCTGATGGCAATTTTGAAACGGAGTGCTAAAACTCCGAGCGGGTTTGACTGGGCCGGTCTGGCCTGGCTGTTTGTATTCTTCTGGTACTTCTCGGGCATCACCCAATTACTCATTCAATTGACCGACACCTCGGGCTTCGCAGGCTTTCGGCAGGCGTTCGTGATGAGTGGCATCTGGCTGGCGCCGATGTTGCTGTTCCCGAAAAAGACCCGCGCCATGGCAGCGGTGATCGGCATCGTGTTGTGGGCCTGCTCCATGGCCAGCCTGGGTTACTTCTTTATTTACCAGCAAGAGTTTTCCCAGAGCGTCATCTTCATCATGTTCGAATCGAACGTGTCCGAAGCCGGCGAGTACATGACTCAATACTTTGCCTGGTGGATCGTGCTGGCGTTCATCGCCCACACCGCGTTCTCGATCTTTCTCTGGACCCGATTGCGCCCGGTTTACCTGCCCCGTGGCCGCGCCTGGGTAGTGGCGACCGCATTGCTGGTGGCGATCATCGGTTATCCGCTGGCTAAACAGATGGCCCGGCATGACGACGTCGCTTCTGGCTTCGAAGCCTTCGAATCGCGGATCGAGCCCGCAGTGCCATGGCAAATGCTGGTGGCGTACCACCGCTACACCCAGCAACTGGACGGCATGCAGGACATGCTCACCAGTAGCAGCAACATCGCGCCGCTGAAGAACCTCAAAAATCAGCAGGCTGATCTGCCGACCACTCTGGTGTTGGTGATTGGTGAATCGACCAATCGTCAACGCATGCATTTATACGGCTATCCGCGCGACACCACGCCGAACCTGGACCAGCTCAAAGACCAGCTGCAAGTGTTCAACAACGTGATCACGCCCCGTCCGTACACCATCGAGGCGCTGCAACAGGTGCTGACGTTCGCGGACGAGGAAAACCCGGACCTTTACCTGAAAACGCCTTCCATTGTCAGCGTGATGAAACAGGCCGGTTACAAGACGTTCTGGATTACCAACCAGCAAACCATGACCAAGCGCAACACCATGCTTACGACCTTCTCCGAACAGGCTGACGAGCAGGTGTATCTGAACAACAACCGCAACCAGAACGCGCGTCAGTACGACGGTGACGTAGTCGAGCCGTTCGCCAAGGCCCTGGGCGATGCCGCACCGCGCAAGCTGATCGTTGTGCATCTGTTGGGTACGCACATGGCTTATCAATACCGCTATCCGCCAGCGTTTGAAAAATTCACCGGCCGTGATGGCGTCCCGGCGGACATCGATGACAGCAAGCTCGGGCTGTACAACAGTTACGACAACGCCGTGCTGTACAACGATTTCGTGGTGTCCAGCCTGATCAAGACTTACAGCAAGGCCGACCCTAATGGCTTTTTGTTGTACCTCTCGGACCATGGCGAAGACGTCTATGACTCGCCGGGCCGTAACGTGCTGGGTCGCAACGAAGCCAAACCGACGATCCCGATGTACACGGTACCGTTCATTGCGTATGCCTCGCCCAAGTGGAAAGAAACCCACGACTGGAATTTCGACAGCATCAAGAACCGGCCTTACACCAGCTCCAATCTGATCCACACCTGGTCGCAACTGGCCGGACTGAGTTTCGATGAACTGGACACCACCAAGAGTCTGGTCAGCTTCGACTTCAAGGAACGTCCGCGCCTGATCGGAGACCCATACGCGCAGAAGGGCTTGAGTGACTTCGCGCAGATGGAAAAGCCTGCCAGCCAGGCCGCTGTCGCTCCAGAAATGGCACAAAAATAACCGCTCCCCGATACACAAAAAGGCCTGCGCACTGCAGGCCTTTTTTATGGGTTTTTCTCGCCGTCCAAGCTCCGCCTGACCGTCAGCCTTCGCGGACAGGTCCGCTCCCACGGATTTCATACGTCATCAGTTGATCGATCAGTGAAGGTCCGCTTTTGATTCTGTCCGGAGGGCTGACGCGAAAAGGCCTGCGCAATGCAGGCCTTTTTTTTGTTGGATCGACGCTAATCCCGTTGGAGCGAGGCTTGCCCGCGAAGCTGCCAAGCGGTACACCAGGCTCACCTCATCGCAAGCTTCGAGGGCGAGCCTGGCCCCAGCAGTGATTGTCGTCAGGGCTACACCGTGGGTTTACGCAACAACACCCGCGTCACCCGTCGTTCGCGCACTTCGACCACTTTCATCGTCCAGCCCTGAGCCTGCAACTCATCACCGATCACGGGCAAGCGGTCCAGCATACTCACCACCATACCGGCCAGCGTCTGGTAATCCTCGGTGGCGCTGGCCTTGAAGCCGGTGCGTTCACGCAGGTGATTGAGGTTCATGGCGGCATTGACCAAGACGCTATCGCCCTCTTCCACCAGATCCGGCCCCTCGATTTCGCTGGCATCGGGCAGCTCGCCCGCGATGGATTCCAGAATGTCGGTCATGGTCAGCATGCCGGTGAAGTCGCCAAACTCATTGACCACGAACGCGACGTGCGTCGATTCGCTGCGCATCTGTTCCAGTGCGTTGAGGATCGAAAAACTGTCCAGCAGGTTGATCGCGTTTCGCGACAAATGCTCGATGTTCGGCTGGTTGCCCGCCAGCATCTGGTTCAGCAGTTCTTTCTTGTGCAGAAAGCCCAGCGGTTCCTCGATACGACCGGCGCGAATGATCGGCAGGCGGGAATAGGACGAGCTCATCAATTGCTGACGAACCGTCTCAGGATCATCTGCCAGATCAATGCAATCGATGTCGTTACGCACCGTCATGATCGAGCGAATAGGTCGCTCGGCCAACTGCAGAACGCCGCTGATCATCACCCGTTCGCGTCGGTCGAAGACCACTTGATCGGCGTCGCCTTCGAGCATGTCGGCGATCTCGTCACCTACTTCATCGGCGCCGGGCCTGCGCCCGCCCAGCAGACGCAACACCGCATGCGCCGTACGCTCACGCAGTGGCAGGCTACCCTTGTGATGACGCTTGCGGCGAGACCTGGCCACTTGGTTGAAGAGCTCGATCAGAATCGAGAAGCCGATCGCCGCATACAGATAGCCCTTGGGAATGTGGAAACCCAGGCCATCGGCCGTGAGACTGAAGCCGATCATCATCAAAAAGCCCAGACACAGCATGATCACGGTCGGGTGCGCGTTGACGAAATTAGTCAGCGGTTTGCTGGCGATAATCATGATGCCGATGGAGAACACCACCGCGATCATCATCACCGACAAGTGCTCGACCATACCCACCGCCGTGATGACAGCGTCCAGCGAGAACACGGCATCGAGCACCACAATCTGAGCCACGATGGGCCAGAACAGCGCGTAGGTCGTAATGCCAGTCTTTTGCGCCACATGGCCTTCGAGCCGCTCGTGCAACTCCATAGTGGCCTTGAACAACAGAAACACGCCACCGAACAACATGATCAGGTCGCGGCCTGAGAAACTCTTGCCGAAGACCTCAATCAACGGCTCGGTCAGGGTGACCATCCACGAGATACTCGCCAACAAACCCAGGCGCATGATCAGTGCCAGCGACAAGCCGATGACGCGCGCACGGTCGCGCTGCTCGGGCGGTAGTTTGTCCGCCAGAATCGCGATGAACACCAGGTTGTCGATGCCCAATACCAGTTCCAGCACGATCAACGTCAGCAGGCCGAGCCAGGCCGTGGGGTCAGCAATCCATTCCATGGGTCAGGCTTCCTGAATAAAGAAAAAGGAAACATCGAGCGCAGCAAAACCCAGCGCACTGTGAAGCGGGCTGTGATTGAGCGATTCAGTAGGGAAAGCAGGTGTGTTGGCGGTGCGACGGTGGAAAAACAGGATGCGAGTGCCATTCAGCGAATGGAATGGGCAACTGGGAGGTTCCAGTGAAAGTGACATGGGTGTCCAGAATTCAATACGGGACGCGATCCTACCTCTGCAGCTGAAAAAACCTACAGCGCAGAACTGTTACAAATTCTTATGAAGGTGTTGCCCGAGCAGCAGCGATTCAACTTCATGGGCGTTACTACGCGGGGACGGATTCAAATCTGTAGGAGCGAACTTGTTCGCGATGCACCTGTTCAGTCTTACCGCACTGACCGCCTCGCCAACACGTTGGCTCCTACAGCAAACTCCTACAGAGACACGGCAAACGGAACTACAAGGCTTTCTGCCAGAACAAGGCCCTGCCCATCTTCGGGTCAAGGGTGTAATCGGCGAAACCCAGTTTGCGATAAGCGCCCTGGGCAACCTCGTTACCCTCCAGCACTTCGAGAGTGATCTTGCAGCAGCCGCGCTGACGGGCAATTTCTTCGACCTTCATCAGCATTTTCTGGCTGATGCCGCGTCCTCTATAAGGAGCGATGACCGCCACGTCATGAACGTTGACCAAGGGGCGACAGGCAAAAGTCGAGAAACCTTCGAAACAGTTGACCAGCCCAACGGGCTCCCCGGAAACGAAGGCCAGGACACTGAAAGCGTGGGGCCGTTTGGCCAGCTCCAGCGCCAGTTGCTGGCGGGTGTCCATGGAGAGCGATTCGCCGCCACCCATGACATCTTCAGCGTATTGATTGAGTAAGAATCCGATGGCTTGCGCGTGAACCGGATTGGTGTAGCTGGCTTGAAGTACCAGGACCTCTGGGGTTTCCATTTCCATCCTCTACAACTCGGGGCATTCAGGCGACGCTGGTGCCACTAAGGCCAACGTGCCGCAGGGCAAAGATTCTAACGTGCCTCGCGCGAAAATGGTCCGCGAGATATGTAGGAAACGTCTTTGAGCGCCCAAGATTTGGGACAGGCACGCACCGATAACTGGCGCTGTGCAGGTTTTAGTTTTTTCCTGAGCACACTTAACGCTGGACATTGTGCAAACCCAGGCCCGCAGTTTTGATTGTCGAACAATCCGACCAACGGTCGCCGCGTAAATGCCAGTCTCTCGCTGCTCTAACCGGGGGCAAGCACGGACCATTCAGAGGAGAAACTGCGACGGATTGCGTCCTACAAATGGCGGCTATGCCGCAGGCCAGACATTTCCGAGAAAAATAGTCGAAACTTATGAAATTCCGCCGGGTCAGGTAGTTACAGCGCCTATGCTATTGGCTCAAGTCCGAGCAGAGGCCTCTATTACCCTGTCCTGTCACTATGCAGTCGGTAAGTGGGTATCGATCTTGCGTAGATCTTTTGTGCCTGGCCATAGGACATGGCCTTCAACTGCTCAAGTGCTGTATCAACACTGTATCGATTGGGAGAAAACGATGATTAGTGCCGCTGTCAAAACCCAGAAGGGAGAGAGTTTTAATCAGCCGGCCAGCGAGCTGACCCATCTGCCGGTCTTCGCAACGACGAGCGTTCCACTGCTGCAACTGCCGCCTGTACAACCAGGCATGTCGATGGCGAATCGGAAGAAAGTCCTGTTCGTGACATCGGAAATGGCCGATCTGGTGAAAACCGGCGGTCTGGGCGATGTGTCTGCTGCACTGCCGCGCGCCATGCGCCACCTCCATGATGTACGCGTGCTGATTCCCGGCTACCCACAGGTCATCAATAGCGGAAACCCGATTTACATCATCAGTGAACTCAGTGGCCACGCCGCCCTGCCACCCTGCAAGATCGGCCGTATGGACATGAAAGACGGGCTGGTCATTTATGTGCTGATCTGCCCTGAGCTGTACGAACGTGAAGGCACGCCCTATGGCGACAATCACGGCCGGGACTGGTCGGACAACCATATTCGTTTCGCGCGCCTTGGCTTGGCCGCCGCCGACTTTGCAGCCGGTGCCGTGAAGACCCAATGGTGCCCTGAGCTGGTTCATGCCCATGACTGGCCAGCCGGATTGGCGCCCGCCTATATGAAGTGGCGCGGGCAGACAACGCCGAGCATTTTCACCATTCACAACCTGGCGTATCAAGGATTTGTCAGCACGGCGTCGAGCCGCGAGCTGGGTATTCCCGATTCAGCGCTCGGCCCGGACGGCATGGAGTTTTACGGAAAGCTCTCCTTCATCAAGGCCGGCATGGCCTACGCCAGCCACATCACGACTGTCAGTGCGACCTACGCCAAAGAAATTACAACCGCTGACTTCGGTTGCGGGCTGGAAGGTTTTCTGCAGAGCAAGTTAGAAACCGGCAAGCTCAGCGGCATCCCTAACGGCATCGACGAAAGCTGGGACGCGTCCACCGACGAGCATCTGATTTGCCGCTTTGCCCCCAACGAATGGACGCGCAAAGAGATCAATGCCGACTACGTGCGCGAACTCTTTGAACTCGAGCCATCGTCGGGCCCTCTATTCGCTGTGGTCTCCCGACTGGTTTATCAAAAGGGTCTGGACCTGACCATTGGCGTTGCCGAGCACATCGTCAACAACGGTGGGCAGATCGCGATCATCGGTCGTGGCGAGCCGGATGAAGAAGACGCCATGCGTGATCTGGCGGCGAAGTTTCCCGGTCAGATCAGCGTTCGTGTGGGTTTCAACGAAACCGACGCCCGCCGCATGTTCGCCGGCAGTGATTTCTTGTTGATGCCTTCGCGCTACGAGCCTTGCGGCCTGAGCCAGATGTACGCCCAACGCTTCGGATCGTTGCCAGTGGCGCGCAATACCGGCGGCCTTGCTGACACGATCGAAGACGGTTGCACTGGTTTTCTGTTCGATGAGTCCACCGTAGAAAGTTACGCCGAAGCCCTGACGCGAGCGTTCAAGGTCTTCGCCAATCCGCAGTTGCTCAACGCCATGCGCTGCCGCGCCATGGCTGCCCCGTTCGACTGGCATAAGGCCGTAGAACCGTACGCCGATTTGTATCAGGAACTTCTGAAAAAGAACGTGGGTGTGTCGCTGCAGTACTGATTCATGAATTGACTACAAGGGGTAACGGATGCCTTTGCGCACGGACGAGAACTGGCGCCACGGCGCCATTTTGCTGGATTCCGAACATACCCGGTTTGCCCTTTGGGCGCCGGATGCCTACTACGTCAGTATTGAGACAGAAGACGGCCAGTCATTGGCCATGCTGCCCCAGACTGACGGTTGGTTTGTCCTCGAAGCCCGCTGTCCAGCGGGCACGCGGTACCGCTACAAAATTGATGAAAACCTCGAAGTGCCCGACCCCGCCTCCCGGGCTCAGGCTGGCGAGGTGCATGGGCACAGCATTGTCATCGATCCCGATGCTTACCAATGGCAGCACACTGCCTGGACGGGTCGGCCATGGCACGAAGCAGTTATCTACGAACTCCATGTCGGCTCTCTGGGCGGCTATTCCGCCGTCGAAAAGCTGTTGCCGCGTCTGGCCGAAACCGGCATCACTGCCATCGAGTTGATGCCGCTGGCGCAATTTCCGGGGGACCGAAACTGGGGCTACGACGGCGTACTGCCCTATGCGCCGCAGTCTTCATACGGCACCCCGGAACAGCTCAAGCACCTGATCGACACTGCTCATGGCTTGGGTCTGGCGGTCATTCTCGACGTGGTCTACAACCACTTCGGTCCTGACGGCAACTACCTGAACGCCTACGCCAAGGAGTTCTTCCGCAGCGACAAGAAAACCCCGTGGGGCGATGCCATTGATTTCCGCCGCCGCGAGGTGCGGGACTTCTTTATCAACAACGCGTTGATGTGGTTGCAGGAATACCGTTTTGACGGTCTGCGCCTGGACGCCGTGCATGCCATTGAAGACCCGACCTTTCTCGAAGAATTCTCCGCACGCATTCGTGAGCAGGTCGAAGACCCGCGTCATGTGTGGCTGATGCTGGAAAACGAATACAACGAAGCGCACCGCCTTGAAAAAGGCTTCGACGCGCAGTGGAACGATGACGGCCACAACACTCTGCACGTGTTGCTGACGGGCGAAACCGATGCGTACTACACCGACTTCGCCGAGCAGCCGACGCACAAGCTCGCGCGTCTGCTGAGCGAAGGCTTTGTGTACCAGGGCGAAGCCACGCGTCATGGTCATAACCGCGGCGAGCCCAGCGGTCACTTGCCGCCGAGCGCGTTTGTGCTGTTCTTGCAGAACCACGACCAGATCGGCAACCGCGCCCTGGGTGAACGGTTGGTGCAAATCAGCCCGGCCCCTGCGTTACGCGCCGCGACCGCCTTGCTGCTGCTGTCGCCGATGATCCCCATGCTGTTCATGGGCGATGAATGGGGCGCGAGCGAGCCGTTCCTATTTTTCACCGACTTCCATGACGAACTGGCCGATGCCGTGCGTGAAGGTCGCCGAGGGGAGTTTGCTGACTTCGCTGCATTTGCCGATGAAGAAAAGCGCGAGATGATTCCCGACCCGAACGCCTTGTCGACCTTTGACGCGTCGCGCCCGGCGTTCGATGCGGTGTATCTGGAGACCGACAAAGGCCTGGATCACCAAAGCTGGATGGCGCTGTACCGCGAACTGCTGCAGATCCGTCATCGCGACATCGTCCCGCTGATTCCCGGTGCCATGGCCCTGGGCGCTGAGGTGCTGGGCGACAAGGCCGTCACCGCCAGCTGGAAAATGGGCGATGGCAGCACGCTGCGCATTGACCTCAATCTGAGCGAGCATGCGGTTGTGACGCCGGAGTACACCGCCAGCCGAGTCCTTTTTGAGTCGCACCCCAAATCCGCAGAACTTTCCCAGCGAGGCAGCCTCAATCCCTACACGGCCATTGTCAGCCTGACAGCACGCGATGTTTTGGAGGAACAGGATGAGCAATGAGCAACTTGAAATGCTGGCGGCTGAAGCGGGCCTCGCGGTTGACTGGAAAGACGCCAATGCCCGGCCCCAGCGGGTCAGCCCGGAGGTCTTGCGCAAGGTCCTGAAAGGCCTGGGTTATCCCGCCGAGAATGATGAACAAATTGTCGCCAGCCTTAAACGCCTGGAAGGCGAAAGCCAAACCAAAAACGCCCCGCCACTGCTGACGGTCGATCATGGCAGCAATCTCGATTTGTCGCCTTGGTTCGCCCCGGACACTGCGTTTACCCTGGAACTGGAGGACGGCTCGACGCTGAACGCCAAGCTCACCGCCAACGCCGAACTGCCGGGACTGGCGACTGTGGGCTACCAGCAGTTGTCGATTGCCGGCCAGCATCTGACCATCGCTGTTGCACCGAAAACCAGTTACACCATGGCCATGGCCACTGATGTCAGCACGCCTCGCGCCTGGGGCCTGACGGCCCAACTGTATGCTCTGCGCCGCGAAGGCGATGGCGGTTTTGGTGACACCCAGGCCCTCGAAGCATTAGCTCGATCGGCAGGCGAACGTGGCGCTGCCGCGATTGCCATCAGCCCGGTGCACGCGATGTTTGCCACCGGCAGCGAAAATTTCAGCCCTTATTCGCCCTCCAGCCGACTGTTTTTGAACGCGCTGTACGCAGCACCGGGGACGATCCTCGGTGAACGGGCCGTACGCACTGCTATTGAAGAGTTGGGCTTGGCCGAGGAACTCAAACGCCTCGAAGCGTTGCCTCTGGTCGATTGGCCAGCTGCCGCCGCAGCGAAATGGAAGCTGTTGCGCGCGCTGTACACGTCGTTCGTCGCCAGTGGCCATCCATTGCATGAAGACTTCAACAGCTTCCGCCACGCCGGTGGCGAAGCGCTGATCAACCATTGCCGCTTCGAAGCCCTGCGCGACCAGAGCGAGCAACTGGGCATCAGCGGCAACTGGCATGAGTGGCCAGATGAGTACAAAAACCCGCGCAGCAAAGTCATCGACACGTTTGCCGAGACCCACAAAGATCTCGTGGGCTTTCACGCCTTCGCGCAGTGGCTGATCGCCCGAGGCCTTGCGCGCGCGCAGACCGCAGCGCGCAGTAGCGGCATGTGCATCGGTCTGATCGGCGACCTGGCAGTGGGCGCCGACGGCGCTGGCAGTCAGGCCTGGAGTCGTCAGGATGAATTGCTCTCGGAACTGACCGTCGGCGCCCCCCCTGACATCCTTAACCAATCGGGACAGAGCTGGGGCATCTCGGCGTTTTCCCCGACCGGGCTAAAGCGCAATGGTTTTCGCGCGTTCATCGAGATGCTGCGCGCCAACTTCGCTCACGCTGGCGGTCTGCGTATCGACCACGTGATGGCACTGCAACGGCTGTGGGTCGTCCCGCTGGATTCGCCGCCCAGCGAAGGCGCGTATTTGAATTACCCGTTGGACGACATGTTGCGCCTGCTGTGCCTGGAGTCATGGCGTCACAAGGCCGTGGTGCTCGGTGAAGACCTCGGCACGGTGCCTGAAGGGCTTCACGAAAAACTCTCCACCCGGGCGATCCTGGGTATGCGCGTGCTGCTGTTCGAACAGGATAACGGCGTGTTCAAGCCGATTATCAAATGGTCGGACGACGCCCTCGCGACCACCAGCACGCACGACCTGCCCACGCTCAAAGGCTGGCTGACTGAACTCGACATCGAGTGGAACAGCCGGCTGGGTCACATCGACGCCGACACTGAAACAAACTGGCGCAAGGGTCGTGAGCTCGAACGAAAAGGCCTGGTGAACGTGCTCACCCAGAACTACGGCCTCAAAGCCCCAACCGACAGCGACATCATCGACGCCAGCATTCGTTACCTAGGCCACACCCGTGCGCCTTTGGTCCTTTTACCTATGGAGGATGCCTTGGGCATCGAAGAACAATCCAACTTGCCGGGCACCATCGACAGCCATCCAAACTGGCGCCGTCGTTTCTCCGGTGACAGCGCAACTTTGCTCGACAATCCCGATGCCGCCAGAAGACTGGAGCTATTGGCCGCCGCGCGTCTGCAAGCCGCGGAGCGTGACCAATGAGCACGACCCTGCCCGCCTTGAAATCCCTGCGCGCCACCCAGCGCCTGCAATTTCATAAAGACTTCACCCTGGACGACGCCGTCAAACTGGTGCCCTATTTCGCCAAACTGGGCATCAGCCATGTGTACGCCTCGCCGCTGCTCAAGGCGCGCGCAGGCTCCATGCATGGTTACGACGTCGTTGATCCGCGCGAGATCAACCCGGAACTGGGCGGCGAACCTGCCCTGCGCCGTCTGGTTGCTGCACTGCGCGAACACGGCATGGGGCTGATTCTCGACATCGTGTCCAACCACATGGCGGTCGGCGGTTCAGACAATCCATGGTGGCTGGACTTGATGGAGTGGGGTCAGCGCAGCCCGTACGCCAAGTTTTTCGACATCCAGTGGAATTCCCCGGACCCGCTGCTCAAAGGCCAATTACTGCTGCCGTTTCTCAGCTCCGACTACGGCACGGTGTTGCAGGCCGGCGATCTCAAGCTATGCCTGGACGCCGAAAATGGCAGTTTTCGGGTTGAGCACTATCAGCATCACTTCCCGATCAATCCGGGCACCTACGGCCCGCTGCTCGACGCCGCCGACAAGCCCGAACTTCATGAACTGGCCCAGCGCTTCACGGCCCTTGATCAGTACCCGCAGGCCTACGAGCGTGCACGACAGGCCAAAGGCGAACTGGTCGCGTTGCTCAAGCAACAGCCGGCGCTGATCAAGGCCATAGAAAAAGGTTTCGAGCGCTTCGATGGCCGCACTCCTGAAGGCTTCAAAGCTTTCCACCAGCTGCTTGAACAGCAGGACTATCGACTCGCCAGCTGGCGCACCTCAGGTGACGACATCAACTGGCGGCGCTTCTTCGACATCAACGAGCTGGGCGGCCTGCGGGTCGAGCGGCCTGCGGTATTCGAGGCGACCCACGGCAAGATATTCGAGCTGATCAGTGAAGGTCTGGTGGACGGCCTGCGCATCGATCACATCGACGGTCTGGCCGATCCGCGTGGCTATTGCCGCCGTCTGCATCGCCGGGTCAAAAGTCTGCTGCCCAAGCGTCCTGCGGGCACTGAGCTTGCGCATATTCCGATCTTCGTTGAGAAGATTCTTGGCCCGGACGAGCAGCTCCATGAAGACTGGAGCGTGGACGGCACGACCGGCTACGAATTCATGAATCAGGTGTCGTTGTTGCAGCACGATCCGAAAGGCGAAGCGGTGCTCGGCGAGTTATGGAGCCGCATCAGCGGTCGCACAGCCGACTTCAATCAGGAAGTCCTCGAAGCCCGTGACCTGGTGCTGCACGGCACATTGGCCGGAGATTTTGAGAACGTCGCCCAAGCGCTGCTGCAAGTGGCGCGCAGCGATGTCATGAGCCGCGACCTGACCTTCGGCGCGATCCGTCGTGCTTTGCTGGCGTTGGTGGTCAACTTCCCGATCTACCGCACCTACATCAGCGCAGTCGGCCGCTCCGAAGAGGACGACCGTTTCTTCCAACAAGCCATGGAAGGCGCACGCACGATGCTCAGCGAAGGCGACTGGCCGGTGCTCGACTACTTGCAGCTGTGGCTGGGCGGCGAGCGCTTGCGTTCCTTCCCGTTGGGCCCGCTGCGAGATCTTCGTCGCAAAGCCTGCACGCGCTTCCAGCAGTTGACCTCACCGGTAGCAGCGAAATCGGTGGAAGACACCTCGTTCTATCGCTCTGCCGTGCTGCTTTCGCGCAACGATGTGGGGTTCCATCCGCAACATTTCAGTGCGCCGGTGAGCGATTTTGATGAGGCCTGCGAGAAGCGCCACGAGGCCTTCCCGGAAAATCTGCTGACCACCGCGACTCACGACCACAAACGTGGCGAGGACACCCGCACACGCCTGGCAGTGCTTAGCGAATGCGCGCCGTGGTACGCCGAGCAGGTCGAGCGCTGGCTGCAATTGTCAGCCCCACTCAAGGGCGATGACGTCACGATCAGTCCTGGCGATGAACTGATGCTGTATCAGGCATTGCTGGGCAGCTGGCCGCTGGATCTGAGTGGTGAAAGCGAATTCGAGGACTACCTCAAACGTCTTATCCAATGGCAGGAAAAAGCCCTGCGCGAAGCCAAATTGCAGAGCAGCTGGAGCGCTGCAAACGAACCCTACGAAACCGCCTGCCGAGAATTTCTGACCGCCTTGTTGCTCGCCCCAGAAGGTCTTGCGCTGCGTCAGTCCATCGGTGCAACGGCCAACCGCATTGCGACGGCGGGCGCGTTGAACAGTCTGGCGCAAACTTTGCTGCGATTGACCGTGCCCGGTGTGCCTGATCTGTATCAGGGCACTGAATTCTGGGACTTCAGCCTGGTGGATCCGGACAACCGTCGTCCGGTGGATTACCCCGCTCGCGAGCGCGCGCTGGATCAATCCATGCCCCCTGCCGAGCTGCTGACCCACTGGCATGACGGCCACATCAAACAGGCCCTGATCGCGCAAGCACTCGCGGTGCGCAATCAGTATCCGGACCTGTTCAGTGAAGGTCTTTATCAACCGCTGCAAGTGCTCGGGCAGCATGCCGAACGCGTCATGGCCTTTGCGCGGATAAAGGAGGATACGCGGGCTATAGTTGTGGTTCCTCGCGTGTTCAATGAACTATTGGGCACTGCGCAAACTCCATTCATCAACGCTGCAAATTGGGGCGATACACGAATTCTTTTGCCGTTCGCTGATTCAGATCCAAATTGGAAGGGACTTTTTTCACAGACCATAGTCACAACCAATACGGAGATGCTCCTCAGTGATGCGCTCAAGGAATTTTCTGTAAACCTGCTTATTCAAACCTTGTAATACCCGGGAGTGTCGAGATGAGTGCCGACGAGAAAAAGATCAAAGACTTCGCCTATCAGATCTGGAAATCAGAGGGCGAGCCGCACGGTCAGGATGAGCGTCACTGGGAAATGGCCCGCAAGCTGGCCGCAGCCGAGGCCAAGGCGCCGGGTAAATCCGCTGCTGGCAAGCCTGCCCAGCCGAAGGCGGCTAAAGCTGACGGTAAGCCTGCGCCAAAGCCTGCTGCGAAAGCTGCGGCCAAGCCTGCTGCCAAGCCGGCAACGCCCGCTGCTCCAGCGCCTAAAAAAGCTGAGAAGTCCGATGCCAAGCCTGCGGCAAAGCCGGCCGCTAAAGCTGCACCCAAGCCGCCTGCCAAACCTAAGGCTGCTGCTGGTTCGACAGGGACGGCCCCGTCCGCACCCTCCAAACCGGCCACCAAGCCTGCTGCTAAAAAGCCTGCTGCCAAGCCACCCGCAGCGTGATCGCTCGACTCTACCGAGCGCACCACCCGCGGTGATTCATACCCGCAGAAACGGCCGTCAAAGCGGCCGTCTTCTGCGGTTATACCCAAACCTGTTTTAACCAATGGCGCAGCCAGCGGCCTGCGACAAAGGCTTCGTTCGCCTTCAGGAAATCATTCGACGTCAGGAATCAACATGAGCAAGCAAGAATCGAAACCCGCAGAACAAGCGACACAGAATGACTCCGCCAAGGCTGATGCGCCCGAAGCTGTCGCAAGCCGCATCCGTGAAGGCCTACCCTTCCCCCTCGGCGCTACCTGGGATGGTCTGGGTGTCAACTTCGCGCTGTTCTCAGCGCATGCGACGAAGGTTGAGCTGTGTCTGTTCGACTCTACCGGCGAAGTCGAACTGGAGCGCATCGAGCTCCCCGAATACACCGATGAAATCTTCCACGGTTACCTGCCAGATGCACACCCAGGCCTGGTCTACGGCTACCGTGTGTACGGCGCATATGACCCAAAAAACGGCCATCGCTTCAACCACAACAAACTGCTGATCGACCCGTACGCCAAGCAATTGGTGGGCGAGCTGAAATGGTCCGAAGCCTTGTTCGGCTATACCATCGGCCACCCGGACGACGACCTGAGCTTCGACGAACGCGACAGCGCGCCCTTCGTGCCCAAGTGCAAAGTGATCGACCCGGCCTACACCTGGGGCCGCGATCAGCGGGTCAACGTGCCGTGGGACAAAACCATTTTCTACGAAACCCACACTCGGGGTTTCACCATGCGCCACCCTGCCGTCCCGGATGAGCTGAAAGGGACGTTCTCGGGCCTGAAAGTCGATGAAGTGATCCAGCACATCAAGAGCCTGGGCGTTTCGTCCGTTGAACTGCTGCCGGTTCATGCGTTCGTCAACGACCAGCATCTGCTGCAAAAAGGCATGACCAACTATTGGGGCTACAACACCATCGCCTTCTTTGCCCCGGACCCGCGTTTCCTGGCTCACGGCAAGATCGCCGAGTTCAAGGAAATGGTCGCGCACATGCACCGTGCCGGTCTCGAGGTGATTCTCGACGTGGTTTACAACCACACGGCTGAAGGCAACGAGCGCGGCCCGACCCTGTCCATGCGTGGCATCGACAACGCTTCGTACTACCGCCTGATGCCGGATGACAAGCGCTTCTACATCAACGATTCCGGTACCGGTAACACGCTGGATCTCAGCCACCCCTGCGTGCTGCAGATGGTCACTGACTCCCTGCGTTACTGGGCGACCGAGATGCATGTCGACGGTTTCCGCTTCGACCTGGCAACCATTCTGGGCCGCTACCACGATGGCTTCGACGAGCGACACAGCTTCCTCGTGGCATGCCGTCAGGACCCGATCCTCAGTCAGGTCAAACTGATTGCCGAGCCGTGGGACTGCGGTCCGGGCGGCTACCAGGTGGGCAAGTTCGCGCCGGGTTGGGCGGAATGGAACGACAAGTTCCGCGACAATATCCGCGCGTTCTGGAAAGGCGACGAAGGCCAGCTAGCCGACTTCGCCAACCGTATGACCGCGTCGGGCAACATGTTTAACCAGCGTGGACGCAGACCGTATTCCTCGGTGAACTTCATCACCGCCCACGACGGTTTCACCTTGCATGACCTGGTGTCGTACAACGAGAAGCACAACGAGGACAACGACGAAAACAACCAGGACGGCAGCAACGACAACCGTTCGTGGAACTGTGGCGTCGAAGGTCCGACGGACGATCCGGAAATCAACGCGCTGCGTCTGCGGCAGATGCGTAACTTCTTCTCCACCCTGCTGTTCGCGCAAGGCACGCCAATGATGGTGGCCGGTGACGAATTCGCCCGCACCCAGCACGGCAACAACAACGCCTACTGCCAGGACAGCGAAATTGGCTGGGTCAACTGGGATCTGGACGAAGACGGCAAGGCGCTGCTCAAGTTCGTCAAACGTCTGATCAAGCTGCGTCTGACCTACCCGATCCTGCGTCGGGGTCGCTTCCTGGTGGGCGATTACAACGAGGAGCTGGGCGTCAAGGACGTGACCTGGTTGTCGCCGAGCGGCGATGAAATGTCGATCGAGCAGTGGGAAGATCCTAACGGCCGTTGCCTGGGCATGCTCATGGACGGTCGCGCGCAGGAAACCGGTATCCGCCGTCGCGGTTCTGAGGCCACGCTGCTGTTGGTGGTCAACTCGCACCACGACGGGGTCAACTTCACCCTGCCGCAAGTCCCGGAAGGCGTGAATTGGGTTTCCTTGATTGACACCAATCAGCCTGAAATTCGCGGCAAGGATCACTTCGAATTCGGCAACGAATACACCATCACCCCACGTTCGCTGGTGTTGTTCGAACTGCAGAAAGAAGAACAGGCATGAGCCGGGCGCTGAGCGAGTTTCTTGCCCAGCGCACGCCGCGACTCGACGGTCCGCAGGCTCTGGGCGAGTGCCTTCGGGCACTGGTCCACGAGCAGCTCGCCAGCCTGCCGCCTCCCGGCGGCGGGCGCACGCTGGAACGCTGGCGCAGTCTGGCCAGCGTTGCGGCCCATGATCTGGGCCTGTGCAAATTGTATGAAGGCCACACCGACGCCCTGGCGATCATGGCTGAGCTCAAGTGCTCATCCCTGGAATCAGGCAGCACATGGGGCATGTGGGCGGCCGAACCGCCGCAAGCCCGCGTCACTCTTTCCGGCAGCGGCACTGATGTGCGCTTGAATGGCCGCAAGGCTTGGTGTTCAGGCGCTGCAGTGCTCAGCCACGCTTTAATGACTACCTGGGACGCCGACGGCCAGCAGTGCTTGGTCGCGGTAGCGCTCGATCAACCGGGCGTCACCGTCACAGCCGATGGCTGGAGTGCGGTCGGCATGGCTGCCACTGCCAGCGTCGAGGTGCAGTTTGACAATGCCCACGCGCTGGCTATCGGCGCCCCCGGTGATTACCTGTCCCGGGCCGGTTTCTGGCAAGGCGGCATCGGCATCGCCGCATGCTGGTACGGCGCGGCGAGCAGCATTGCCGAGCGCCTTGCCCACGCCTGTCGCCAACGTGAAGAGCCTCACGCGCAGGCTCACTTGGGCGCGGTCGACACAGCGTTGTTCAGCGCGGCGCAGGTGCTGCATAACGCGGCGCGCACCGTCGATCAACAGCCCTTGGCGAACGCTGAATTACTGGCCCGACGTTGCCGCGCCGTGATCGAGCATGCCGCGCAACAGGTGATCGAACACACGGGCCGCGCTCTGGGCGCTGGGCCGTATTGCAAGGATGCGCAGTTCGCGCGGCTGATGGCCGACCTGCCGGTGTTCCTGCGCCAGAGTCACGCAGAACGCGATCTTGCGGCGCTAGGCCGACACGTCGCCTCGTTTCCTAATGATGCAACCACTCAACCGCGCAGCGAGCCACGGGGCAATGCTGCGGCTGAGGGAAGCTGGTCTTTGTGAGTGGTGTTTATGAATGACAACCCTATCGTCGGCAACGGCACCTCGCTGCAGGCCTGGCAAAGTTCCACCAAGCTGGCCGCGCTGCCGGTGATCGGTGCCGATCTGCTGGTGCCTGCGGGCTGCCGAGCCGTCATCGTCGCGCCCCATCCGGACGACGAAATCCTTGGTTTTGGCGGGCTAATGCAGCAGTTGGCCCATCTGGGCCGGGCCATGAATCTGATCTCTGTCACCGATGGCAGTGCCAGCCATCCCGGTTCCAGTGTCTGGTCAGCCGAGCGCCTGAGTGTGATACGCCCACAGGAAAGCGCTGAGGCGGTGAAACGCCTCGACGTGCCGCTGCACAGCCTGCAATGGATACGCGGCGGATTTTCCGACAGCGCTGTGGCAACCCAGGAAGTGCAACTGGTGACGTTTCTGCAACGCTACTTGCGTCCCACCGACGTGGTGTTCTGTACCTGGCGCCACGATGGCCACTCCGATCACGAAGCCGTTGGCAGGGCGTGCGCGGTCGCCACTGCCGCTGTTGGCGCGCAATTGCACGAAGTGCCTATCTGGGCGTGGCACTGGGCTGACCCCGAAGACACGAGGCTGCCGTGGGATCGAGCGCGTAAAATCCTGCTCGCCCCGGAAACCATCGCGCGCAAACGCCACGCCGCCCACGCGTTCGCCAGCCAGTTGCACGGCGATCCCATGATCGGCCTTGAGCCGGTGCTGCCGCCCCATGTGCTGGAGCGCCTTATGCAATCTTTTGAAGTGGTGTTCCTGTGACCGATCCGATCACAGCCAGCGTGGACGACGCGTACTTCGATCAACTGTTCGACGGTAACGATGACCCATGGGCCTTCAAACAGCGGTGGTATGAGCGGCGTAAACGCGCGTTGACGCTGGCGGCCCTGCCCCGTGAGCGCTATGCCCGGATCTTCGAGCCTGGTTGCGCCAATGGCGTACTGAGTGCGGAACTCGCGACCCGCTGTGATCGGTTTGTGGGCTGCGACACGGCAGCGGCGGCGGTTGATCTGGCCCGTGAACGGCTGGGTGATTTTCCTCGGGCGGAGGTGATCCAGGCTCGTTTGCCACAGCAATGGCCGGAGGGTCGGTTTGATCTGATTGTGTTCAGCGAGTTGGGTTATTACTTGAGCCTGGATGATCTGCATCGCTGGATCGATCGGGCCTTGGCATCCTTGACCGATGATGGGCAAGTGCTCGCCTGTCATTGGCGCACTCCCATCGTTGGCTGCCCGCTAAACGCTGAACAGGTGCATGGTGCGCTTTCGCAGCGGTTGGGGATGGATCAGGTGTTCAGTTATCAGGAGAGTGATTTTCTACTGGATGTGTGGAGTCGGGACAAGCAGTCCGTGGCGCAGAAAGAAGGATTGCGCTGACGGGTGTGCGCGGTCCGTGTAGGAGCTGACGAGCCGCCGAAGGCTGCGATTGCGCTGTGTCTAGCACCCTTGTGATCGTGTGTATATCCGTTATCTGTGTGCGCTGTTGTTTTGGTTCCGCCCTTACGGCGGGTCACTTTTGGCAAACGGCCCCAAAAGTAACCAAAAGGTCTTGCTCCCGGTTTGGCCCGACTTCGTCGGGTTCCCTCACTCCGGCGACGCTCCGTGGGCACGCCGCCATCGGCCATCCATGGCCGGGGGCGGCTCACGCGGCATCCATGCCGCGCTGCCCACTCCGCGTCGCCTGCGTTCGGCCTGCACCCAAGTCGCGTTTTGTGGTGTCTGGGCTGGCGTGGATGAAGATCAAAAGCGAATAAGAAAGCCTGATCGTTCCTCACGCTCCGCGTGGGAGCGATCATCGTGTGTCGTGCCGCGATATCACAGACGCCACAAGGTGCGACTTTGGAAGGCCGAGCGCAGGCGTTGCGTAGGGGACAGCGCGACATGGATGTCGCGCTAGCCGCCCCCGGCCATGGATGGCCGATGGCGGCGTGTCCCCGGAGCAATGCCGGAGCGAGGGAACCCGACGAAGGAGGGCCGGACACGGGAGCGAAACGGTTTGGTTACTTTGCCAAGACAAAGTGACCCGCCGTAAGGGCGGAACCAATATCAGCCACACCGCGAATAACGGATATACACACAATCGCGGTACACCCGACACACCGCATCGCAGCCTTCGGCGGCTCGGCAGCTCCTACAAAAACACCAAACGACCCATCACCCGCGCCTAATCACTATTGATGAACGGCCGTCTGCATCCCCGCCGTACTCAGCGGTGACCCCAACGCATTACCAAAAAACCGCACAGCTTCAGCACTGAGATTGCGATGGATGTCCTCACGGTCCACGCCAATCGCATCCGTACACAAGATCGGCTGGGTCGCACGCTGCTCGTCATCACACGGCGCCATAAACACAAAGTGCCCTGCCCCGGCCAACAGTTTGAAATCCGACACCTCCGGCAGCTTGCGCGCCAAGGCTTCCGCATTCTTGTCGATCGCCAGCAACTCATCGCCGTCGCCGCTGTACAGCAACACCGGCACATGCACGTCCGCCAACGTGTGCCGACCAAACATCAAGCCCAGCGGCGCCATCAGCATCAAGGCACCCACACGCGGATCGGCCTGGGCATGCAAGTCATCACGGTCGGCCAATAACTCGCCTTGAGTCTTGCACGCGTCGCGGTCCTGCGGGCGCTCCAGGCAGTACTGACGCAAGCGCTGCAAATCAGGCTGCGCGCCCGCCAGAATCAACGCCGTTTCGCCACCCGCCGAATAACCGATCACGCCCACCCGACGCGCGCTGATATACGGCGACAGCATCGGATCAAGCAACGCGGCGCTGATGGCTTCGGAAATTTGCAGCGGACGGCCATAAAGATTGCTCAAACTGCCGAGCCGACTGTGATCGAGGTAGTTGTCGCCAGGATGAAACACTGCCACCACCACAAAACCTTGGCGCGCCAGTGAAGTGGCCAGGTCGTGTTGAGCCAGGGGCGTGCCGGTGTTGCCGTGGGAAAGCATCAGCAGCGGAAAGCGGCCCATGGCAATTTTCGCGTTTTCGCCGGCCTGCAACTGATAACCCTGAACCCTGGTCACTTGCTCGGCGTCAGTAGACGGATAAAAGGCGTAGGCATGCATCGGCTGGGAATCCAGCGGATCGGGAAATTCCAATTCGTGGAAGCCCACGCTCCAGGTTTCTTGCGCGCTGACCTGCACCGAAATCAGGCTGCTGAACAGGCTAAATACCACCACTGCACAAAGACGCATCATCGCAATGCCCCTAAAACCCGAAGTTCCGTATATGGCCAGACATGACGCCTGAGCCTTTCTCCCTGTGCCGCCCCATGGATCCGGGGCCTGACCGCTTCCCGCGCAATGCGCTTACAACCTGAGAGTGTCTGGCGTGTGAATAAGTGCATAAGCCGGGCCAGACGGCGCACAAATAAACGACCACCGGTTAAAACGTACCGTTTGGCTTGTATCAGGAGGGATCAAGGGGCGATTTTACGCCGGACTTCTGGAAGATGCCTGCAAAGAAACCGTCAAGCCTGTCGCCTGGCTGAACACGCCTGCGAAAACGCAAAAAGCCCTGCCCCTTGCATACGGTGCAGGGTGGCAGGGCTTGGTTTTCCGCTTGTCTTTTGAAAAAGAGTTGGAGCGACGCGCATCAGTCGATGCGCATATCCCTCCTCAAGCGAACAGCGTTTCTTCGATGTGCTTCTGGGCAGCGCTCAGTGCAGCCGCGCGCGGCTCGTCCCCGTAGGCCAGGCCGTGGGCGAAGACGAATTGCAGGTCGGTGACGCCGATAAAGCCGAACAGCACTTTGAGCAGGTCTTCATGGCCAACGCTGGTCGGTTGACCCACATGCACGCCGCCGGCAGTCGAAACGATGATGACTTTCTTGCCTTTGCACAGGCCTTCCGGACCTGCTTCGGTATAACGGAAGGTGCGACCGGCAACAGCGATTCGGTCGATCCATGCCTTCAGTTGGCTTGGGATGGTGAAGTTGTAGACCGGAGCGCCGATGACCACGACGTCGGAGGCGATGAATTCTTCCAGCGTGGCTTCATTGGATTCCACTTCCAGCTTCTGCGCTGCATCGCGGCCTTCAACCGGAGTGCCTGCTGCTGCCAGACTCGAACCTGAGAAATGGCCCAATGCTTCGTTGGCCAGATCGCGATAAACCACTTGCGTGTCGGCATGGGTGGCGACGAAGGATTCGACGACGCTGCGGCTCAGCTGACGCGAAGCGGAGTGATCGCCGAGGATGCTGGAATCGATGTGCAACAGTTTCATAACGTGCTTCCCAAGTGAGAATCGCCGCTTGGCGATCGATTGAGATTCATCCTACCGAACAATGTAATTCATGATTAGTCAGCAAAAGTGCGATAGTTTGTCCCACTGGTAGAACGATCGAGTCAATCATGCAAGACCTTAACGATCTTTATTACTTTGCCAAAGTGGTCGAATCTGGCGGTTTCGCCGCCGCTGGCCGGGCGCTGGGCATCCCCAAGTCGCGCCTCTCAAGACGCATTGCCGAGCTGGAAACCCGCCTGAACGCCAGCCTGTTGCAACGCACCACGCGCAAACTTGCACTTACGGCCGTTGGCGAGCGCTACCTGCAGCATTGCCAAGCCATGTTGCTGGAAGCGGAAATGGCCGATGAGGCCGTCGCCAGTCTGTCGGCCGAACCCCGCGGCCGACTACGGGTTTCGTGTCCGGTGGGTATGACCCACTGGAACCTCACGTCGGTGGTGGCAGGGTTTCTGAAACAGTTTCCCCAGGTGCAACTGGAATTGTTGCTGGTCAATCGTCGGGTGGATCTGGTCAACGAGGGCATCGATGTTGCCCTGCGCGTGCGGGATGTGGGCGACGAAGACCAGAATCTGATCGTGCGTCACCTGGCGCCAGCGTCGGCAGCGCTCGTGGCTTCGCCGGAGATGATGGCGGGTCGGCAGATTCTCACGCCACAAGACCTCGCCAGCCTGCCGGTGCTGGGCGCCATCGAAGCGGACCGCAAAGTGCATTTCAATCTGGTGCATGACAACGGCGAGCGCTGCGAGATCGCCATCGAACCACGGTTGGCGATCGATGATTTCCCCATCCGCAAAGGGGCAGCCTTGGCAGGACTGGGTTTGACCATGCTGCCCATGATGAACTGCCACACCGAACTTGCCGACGGCCGCCTGATCCGGTTATTGCCGCAATGGTCGATGCCCAGCGGCAACCTGCAGGCGGCGTACACCCAGCGACGCGGTGCGCTGCCAGCGGTTCGCGCGTGGATTGATCACGTCACGGCAGAATTTCGTGACACGCGGGGGGTTTGAAAGACCTACGCGCACCACAGCCTTCTGTAGGAGCCAACTTGTTGGCGAAGCGGATCGTCTGACTCACCGCATAACCTTGCTCGCGAACAAGTTCGCTCCTACAGAAAACGTGCCCAACTGCCCAATCGAGGAGAAAACATGCAGATTGAAGAGGTCGCCCGATTTTGCCTGAGCCTGCCGGGCGCCCGTGAGGATTACAAATGGGGTGGCACGCGGGTGTTCTCGATTGCCGGGAACAAGATGTTCGCGGTGATGGATCTGGCTGGCAAAGGCCTTTCGTTCAAAGTCGCCAGCGATTTGTTTCTGGGCTACGTCGACCGTGCGGGTGTACGACCGGCGCCGTATCTCGCACGGGCGCACTGGATCAGCGTGGCGGCGCCCTACGCTCTGGGTGACGCCGAGTTGCGCGACTTGCTGACCCGCTCACATCAGTTGGTGGTCAACAAACTGCCGAAAAAGCAGCAAGTCGCGCTAAAGCTCTAAGCGGATCAGTAAAGGTGCCGGGCGATAAAATTTCCGCCCAGCACCAATCGGTCGATCCAGAACAACTCATGCAGCACGACGATTCCCCAGAACACCACCTGATAAGACACCTTGCGCGTCTTGTGTCGGAACGCCTGCTGGCCAATAAAAGCTCCCGGCCATCCACCCAGCAATTCGGCGCCGTGGAGGATTTTTTCGGGTGTGCGCTGGCCGTCGTTACGCGCGCGATGTTTGTCATGCCAATACAGCAAAAAGGTCAGGACACTCATCAGCACATAGACGGCCGCTGGCACCCACGTTCCGCCTTCCAGCCACAGCGTCACCACACCATAGCCCGGCAAAGTACACAGCAATACCAGCACGAGCAGCTTGGTCCGCAAAAAGCGCACCGCAGATTTAGGTCCATTACCGACGGGACGCTGACCGCCCTCTGGATTTCGCTGTTCCATAATCCCTTAACCTTGCGCGCTGGACCAATCGATCCAGCCAAATTGCCACGTCGCCAGAATCAGCAGGCCGAACGCGATGCGGTAGTACGCGAACACCGCATAGCTGTGATTGGCGATGAATTTCAGCAGCGCCTTGACCGCAATCATGGCGAAGATGAAGGAAGTAATGAAGCCCACCGCAAATACCGGGAAGTCTCCCGGCACGAACAGGCTGTGGTACTTGTAACCGGAGTACACCGAGGCCGCGACCATGGTGGGCATCGCCAGGAAGAACGAAAACTCGGTGGCGGTTTTGCGCGACAGCCCAAACAGCAAGCCGCCGATGATCGTCGAACCTGAACGGGAGGTGCCGGGGATCATCGCCAGACACTGGGCGAAGCCGACCTTCAGCGCGTCAGCCCAAGTCATCTCATCTACCGTTTCAGCGTGAACCTCATGCTGACGACGCTCAGCCCACAGCATCACGAAACCACCGATGACCAGCGCAGCCGCCACGGTGATCGGGTTGAACAGGTATCGATGAATCAAGTCAGCAAACAGGACACCGAGCACCATTGCTGGCAACACGCCAATGATCAGGTTGGCGGTGAAACGCCGCGCTTTCGGATCGGTCGTCAGGCCGCCGACCACGTCGAAAATCTTGCGCCGAAACTCCCACACTACCGCCAGGATTGCGCCCAGCTGGATGATGATGTTGAAGGCGATTGCCCGTTCACCGTTGAAATTGATCAGGTCCGCGACAATGATCTGGTGGCCAGTGCTGGATATCGGCAAAAACTCAGTCAAACCTTCCACAACCCCAAGTATCAGCGCCTGTGCGGCGGTCCAAAGATCCATCATTCCCCCAGTGGACCGTGCTCATGACACGGCCCTGTAATTTAATTGCAAGCGGTGCGAACCATAGAGGATCGAACGTGAACAGATTATGAAAGCTTCAGGATTGCCCGCTCTAACACGCAACCGCGGGGATGCTAGCAGACCTTTCAGGTGATGGCTCTAGCATGAATAATGGCGCGTGAGTTTTGACGGCAGATCCCGGTTGGCCACTGGATCGCTATGCACGAAAAAGGGATGTCAGTGCTATCTCGATGCTCCACGCAAGGGCATAAACCGCTTACAATCGCCGGCCAAAATCGGCGCCGTGGCGCTGCCTGCAAAATCCCATCCATTAACGGAGTCGCCATGTCAGGGCTTGAACTGTTTGCCGCCGCGCTGGGCGTGATTGCCGTCTGGCTTACAGTCAAACAGAACCCATGGTGCTGGCCCATCGGGCTGGTCATGGTGTTGCTCTATACCTGGATCTTCTTCGACGTAAAGCTCTATTCAGACATGCTGCTGCAGGTTGTTTACGCAGTGCTGCAGCTCTATGGCTGGTGGCAATGGACCCGACGCGGTCAGGTTGCCAGTGGCCGAACCGTGAGTGTTTTGGGCAACGGCGCCCTGCTCGTCAGCCTCGCTGCTGGGGCGTTGGTGAGCCTGGCGTTGGGCGCCGCGATGGCGCACTTCACCGACGCCGCACAACCGTGGCTCGACGCCGCACTCACCGGTTTCAGTCTGGTAGCGCAGGTCTGGATGGCGCAAAAGCGCGTGCAATGCTGGCCACTGTGGATCTTGCTGGATGTCATTTTCGTCGGCCTGTTTCTCTATAAGGGGCTGTACCTCACCGCTGCGCTGTATGCGCTGTTCACGCTGCTGGCGGTGCAGGGCTGGCGCGATTGGCGCGCTGATCCGGCCTTGGCGCACTGATGCCTGCGATGAAAGTTCTGGTACTGGCCGGTCCCGAATCGAGCGGTAAAAGCTGGCTGGCGCAGGAGGTGCAGCAGCAATTTGGCGGCGAACTGATCGGCGAGTACGTGCGCCACTTCATCGACCATATGCAGCGCGACACCTGCTACGCCGACATCCCCGCCATCGCCCACGGGCAACTCGCCTGGGAAGACGCTGCTCGCAGCCGCGCTCCTGAGCTCCTTATTCTGGACACTCACCTGCTGAGCAACATGCTGTGGAGTCAGACGCTGTTCGGCGACTGTCCCGCCTGGCTAGCGCCAGCCCTGCTCGCCCGTCACTACGACCTGACGCTGCTGCTGGCCCCCGAAGGCGTCGAGTGGATCGGCGACGGGCAGCGTTGCCAGCCCGAGCTGCGTGAACGCCAGGCTTTTTTCGAGGCGAGCGACCGCTGGCTGAAACAACATCATCAGACGTATCAGTTAGTGGGTGGCAGTTGGGATGAGCGACGTAAGCAGGCGTTGCAAGCGGTGGCTGAGCTGATGACAAACTGACTGTAGGGGCGAACTTGTTCGCGAGGCCGGCGTGCCGTCCGCCGACGATGCCTTAACCGCAGCGATCTTTTCGGGCAAGCGCGCTCCTACGATGGAATTGGAGACCTCTGACATCTCCGTGTGACGCGAACCCGTGGGAGCGGACCTGTCCGCGAAGAGGCCAGCGTGCTCGTCAGAGATGCATCGCCATGGCCATTGTCTTCGCGGACAGGTCCGCTCCCACGGGTTCTGTTTCGTCCTGCCAGACTTTTATCGAATCTGATGCTTGTGCAGCAAGCGATAAAACGTCGGGCGCGACACCCCGAGCACCTTCGCCGCGACACTCAGATTGTCACTGTGCCGCGTCAGCACATCGCACAGCGCCTGACGCTCGGCGCGGGATTTGTAATCGTCGAGAGTGCCCATGCTCGAGCTGATTTCATCCTCGCCCAACAGCCCGAGATCGAACGCTTCGATTTGCCTTCCTTCAGCCAGCACCAGGCCGCGTCGTACGCGGTTTTCCAGCTCGCGAACGTTGCCGGGCCAGTCATGCTTTCCCATCGCGACCAACGCATCCTGGCTGAAATTGCGCGGGCGACGTCCGGTTTCCTGGCTGTAGAAGTGCGCAAAATGGTTCGCCAGCAACGCCAGATCCCCATGTCGCTCGCGCAACGGCGCAGTGCCGACTTGCAACACGTTGAGCCGGTAATACAAGTCCTCGCGAAAGCGCTTCTTGCGAATCGCCGCTTCAAGATCGATGTGGGTTGCGGCCAATACGCGGACGTCGATGGGCACCGACTCTCCATCGATATCAAGATGCCGGTCGTGCAAGAACCTCAGCAGATTGGCCTGGACATCCAGCGGCAGTTCGCCGATCTCATCGAGAAATAGCGTGCCTCCATTGGCTGCCTCAATGCGGCCGATCTTGCGCGGCTGGGCGGAAGAAAAAGGGTCTTGGTGGTAGCCAAACAGTTCGGGCTGCAGCAGGTGTTCGGGGATCGCGCTGCAGTTGATCGAAACGAAGGGCTTGTCGCGGCGCTGAGACTGCAAGTGCAGCGTGCGGGCCACCAGCTCTTTGCCGGTGCCGGTTTCGCCACGAATCAACACCGGGGATTCAGTGGGCGCCAGCTTGGTCAGTAACCGCCGCAATTCGCGAATCGGCCGGCTTTCACCAAGCATCTGATGCTCCGGTCCACTGCCGTAATTCGCCCCCTGCGCACGCAGCCGCGCCATGCCATAAGCGCGCCCCAGCGTCACCTGAACCCGAGCGACGTCGAAGGGCAGCGTGTGAAAATCGAAAAACCATTCGCAAACGAAGTCACCGATTTTGTCGCGACGAAGATCGTCCGGCGTCAACACCGCAATCCATTCAGTATGACTGCGGGTGATGAGGTCTTTGACAACCTCGGGATGTTCGAAATGCTGGGGCATCAATCGGATCAGACCGACGTCGCATGGACGGGACGCTGCAGATTGCAGCGTGCAACTGTCCACGTCCCAGCCCGCTGCGCGAAGACCAGGGATCAGGCGAAGACTCTCTTCGCACGGTTCGACAATTAACAGGCGACGGGATGATGCCAGCTCATGCATATAGATTCCTTGGCGCCAAGATTCAAAGAAGAGTTCACTCTAAAACCATTTTAGAAACAGTGTCTTGGCGACTCTGGCAAACACATTAGCAAGTTTATTGACACTTACTTGGACCGATTATCTATAAGGCTAAGATCGAAACGTGCTTAGGGAACTGGCGCAAAGATCCAAGCCGGCATGAGCTGCCTGGAGATAGCCCGGCATTACCCCCGCGGCGTTTTGTCCCACTGCCGCCAGAGCCGGAAAACCAGAGGGGTGCAGCGCAGGCTGGAAAATAATTTGGTGGAAGGGTGTGACTTGTTGCCGGTCTGCCGCCATCAGTACATGTATCCAACCGAACGGGACGCCCGCCGCCGGTGATTGTATTGATACGGGCATCTGAGGAAACGCCATGAACGCCCCTTTGCGCTTTAACGAAGCTTTGCTCATCGCCGGTCACGCTTTTCATCCCTTCCAATGCGTGGCCTGGGCTCCCCAGGACGGCAATGGCGAGCTAAGCCTGACCGTCGTTGACCGCACCAGCACTCGCATCGGTCGCGCACAGATCCCTAGCAGCACCTACTCCGATCCAAAACAACTGGCCGCCTTGCTCGAACAAGCCCGGGCGCAGATCAGCGGCGAAGGTTACAGCCTTGAGCCGTGGACGATGCCGGCTTGATTCAGACGCTTCATCTGTAATTGGATGGACTCGCCCAAGCCGAGGCGTCTGTGCGCCACGGTGGCATTCTTATGGAAGCCAACGAACAGCGA